>NZ_JADPJQ010000094.1:0-1246 GCF_023073515.1 Bradyrhizobium sp. 17
TGCGAGCACGCTCTGCCCGTGCGGTTGCGGCGCCATGACGAAGATCGGCGAGGACGTCAGCCAGCGCCTCGACGTGATCCCGGTGCAATGGCGCGTGCTGATCACACGCCGCCCAAAATACATCTGTCGCCGCTGCTCCGGCCCCGTCGTGCAGGCGCACGCACCGGAGCACGTCGTGCCCGGCGGGCTGCCGACCGAAGCGGCCATCGCGCACGTGATCGTCTCCAAATTTGGCGACCATACGCCATTTTACCGTCAGGCCGAGATCTATGCGCGCCAGGGCATCCGGCTTGATCGGGCGACACTGGGCAACTGGTCCGGCCGCGCCTGCTTCCATCTTCAGCCCATCGCGGAACACATGCGCCACCACCTGGCCATGGCGGATCGGCTGTTCATGGACGAGACCAAGGCGCCGGTACTCGATCCGGGGCGCGGCCAAACGAAGAAAGGCTACTTCTGGGCGATTGCCTCAGACGACCGCGGCCACAGCGGCCCAAGTCCGCCGATCGTGCTGTTCCGATATGCCCCCAGTCGCAGCGGTGCCTTCGCTGAGCAGTTCCTGGATGGCTTTGGCGGACGCTTCCTGCAATGCGATGCCTATGACGGTTATGATCGACTGACCGAAGTCGCTCGACTGCAAGGGCCTTGGACGCTCGTGCATTGCTGGAGCCATTTGCGCCGACGCTTCGTCAAATTGGCCCGCAATAGCAAATCGCCGATCGCCGAGGCCGCCATTCGGCACATCGCACAGCTTTACGCCATCGAAGCCATGGTGCGCGGTGCATCGCCGGACATACGGTTGGCCGCGCGCAAGGAGCACTCGCTGCCAATGGTAGCCGCGTTGAAGTCGTGGTTCGAAAAACAGCTGTCGATGATCTCCAGCGGTTCGACGCTCGCCGAGGACATCCGCTACGCGCTCAATCACTGGCAAGGTCTGACCCGCTTCCTCGAAGACGGGCGCCTCGAGCTCGACACCAACCCTGTCGAGAACGCCATCCGGCCAGTCTGCCTGACCAGAAAAAATGCGCTCTTCGCCGGTCATGAGGTCGGAGCCGAAAACTGGGCCTTGCTCGCCTCGATCGTCGCCACCTGCAAGCTCAACGACGTCAACCCGGCCGCCTACATCGCCGAAACACTCGAGACGATCATCGACGGCCATCCCCATAGCCGCATCGAAGACCTCATGCCGTGGCGATTCCGCAAAACGTCAAGCCAGCCTCAATAGGGTTGCGGCTAAGCGCTTACG
>NZ_JADPJQ010000124.1:0-30007 GCF_023073515.1 Bradyrhizobium sp. 17
TGATCGCGATCACTGGAATCCGTGATCACCATCGCCTGGAACACCTGATCACCATCCCTGGAATGCGCAGGCTTTTCAAGCCAGCTGGTCAATGATGCGCGAAGCTACCGGTCGTCCGCGATCACCTTGCCGTCGTTCGGCAGCGCACCGGGCCTCACCAGTTCAACCTCGCCTCCGAGTTTCGTCACGGCGCGCAAGGTGCCTGCAATCTCCTCGCGCAACGCATCGTTCGCGGCCGCCGTCTCCGCTTTCAGCGTCATTGCATCGGCCTCGCCCTGCCGCGTGACGACGAGGCGTAATCTCCCGAGCGCGGAATGGCGCTTGCCGATCTCGGCGACCTGCTCGGGACGGACGAACATGCCCTTGACCTTGGTGGTCTGGTCGGCGCGGCCCATCCAGCCCTTGATGCGCATGTTGGTGCGCCCGCAGGGGCTGGTCCCCGGCAGTGCCGCGGTGAGGTCGCCGAGAGCGAGCCGGATCCAGGGATGGTGCGGGTCGAGTGAGGTCACGACGATCTCGCCGACGTCGCCGGGCGCCACGGGATCGCCGGTCCCGGGCTTGACGATCTCCATGATCAGATCCTCGTTTACGACCATGCCGTCGCGCGCGCTGGTCTCGAAGGCGATGAGGCCGAGATCGGCGGTGCCGAAGGCCTGGTAGGCGTCGATGCCGCGCGCCTTGATCTCGGCCTGGAGCGACGGCGGGAAGGCCGCGCCCGAGACCAGCGCGCGCTTGATCGAGGAGACGTCGCGGCCCGAGCTTGCGGCCACATCGAGCAAGATCTTCAGGAAGTCCGGCGTGCCGCTGTAGCCGACGGGACGGTAGGCCTCGATCAGCTCGAATTGCTGCTCGGTATTCCCTGGACCAGCGGGGATCACGGCGCAACCCAGCGCGCGGGCTGAGGCATCGAAGATGAAGCCGCCGGGGGTGAGATGGTAGCTGAAGGTGTTGAGCACGATGTCATCGGGCCGGAACCCGGCCGCGAACAGCGCCCGTGCGCCGCGCCAGGGGTCAGCCTGCCGCCCCTCCGGCTCGAAAATCGGCCCGGGGGAGGTGAAGAGGCGGGCGAACGAGCCGGGCGCCGCCGCGACGAACCCTCCGAAGGGCGTGGAGGCCTTGTGCAGGGCCGGCAGTTCCGACTTGCGCAGCACCGGTAGGCCCGCCAGGGCCGCCCTGCAGGTCACGGCGGCCGGATCGACGCCTTTCAGCCGATCGGCATAGGCAGGCGCGGTCATCGCAGAGCGCAGCACGCCGGGCAGGCGGGCGAACAGTTCGACCTCGCGCGCGGCTTGTTCGCGCGTCTCGAGGGCGTCGTAATGGGCGGTCATGGCTGATCTTTCCGGGTTGGCATCCGTTGCGCGCCGCCGCCGGCATGGGTATCAGACGGCCATGGGCGAGGTTTGAAGAGGACGCGATGGCGGACGAGGGAATCAGTGCGGCGGACGAGGCGGCGGACGTCGTCGCGCGCCTGAAGCTCCGCATGATCGACGAGGCGCTGCCGCTGTGGTCGACGGTCGGCTGGGACCATGGCGCGGGTGGTTTCATCGATCGGCTGCACCGCGACGGCACAGCGGACAGCGCCGCGCCGCGCCGGGTGTTCGTGCAGGCCCGCCAGATCTGGTGCTACGCCAAGGCTGCGCAGATGGGCTGGTACCCTGAGGGGCGCGCCATCGCACTGAAGGGGCTCGAGCATCTGCTTGCCAAAGCAAAGGCGCCGGACGGCCGGCCCGGCTACGTGCACCGGCTGACGCCGGAGGGCGCGGTGCTGGACGGCCGGCGCGACGCCTACGACCACGCCTTCATCCTGTTTGCGCTCGCGGCCGTCTATGCGCTCGATCAGGACGCGCAAATTCGCGCTGAGATCGACGCGCTGCTCGCCTTCCTCGACGGCCATCTGCGCTCGCCGCACGGCGGCGTTCACGAAGGCCTTCCGGTCTCGCTGCCGCGCCGGCAGAACCCGCACATGCATCTGTTCGAGGCGATGATCGCCTGCTTCGACGCGACCCACGATTTGTCTTTCCAGAACCGTGCCGGCGAGTTCTTCGCGCTGTTCCTCGCCAATCTCTACAACAAGCGGACGCGCGCGCTCGGCGAATATTTCGAAGAGGACTGGTCGAAGATCGCGCCGGTCAGCGTAGAGCCCGGCCACCAGGCGGAATGGGTCTGGTTGCTGAAGGGGTTCGAACGCATCACTGGCTGCCCGACCGGACAGCGGCGCGCCGAGCTGCTGGAAACCGCGCTGCGCTATCGCGACGAGGCCACCGGCTGCCTGATCGACGAGGGTGACGACGCAGGCAACATTCGCCGCACTACGCGCCGGCTGTGGCCGCAGACCGAGATTGCGAAGGCGTGGATCGCGCAGGCCGAATCCGGCGAGGCGGGCGCGGCGGAGGAGGCGCGCATGGCGCTGGCGCGGCTCGAACGCCATTATCTCAGCCATCCCGTGCGGGGCGGCTGGTACGACCAGTTCGAGCGCGACGGCAAATCGCTGATCGACACCATTCCTGCGTCGTCGTTCTATCATGTTCTCTGCGCAGTCACGGAAGCGGAACAGGTATTGGAAGGTTAGAGCCAGCGCTTACGCCGCTTGAAGCTCTTGAGGTTCTTGAAGCTCTTGCGCTGGTCGCCGGCGCCGCCGAGATAGAATTCCTTGACGTCCTCGTTGTCGCGCAATTCGTCCGCGGTGCCGTCGAGCACGACCTTGCCCTGCTCCATGATGTAGCCGTGGCTTGCCACCGACAGCGCAGCGCGGGCGTTCTGCTCGACCAGGAGAATGGTGACGCCGAGGTCACGATTGATCTTGTGGATGATCGAGAACACCTCTTTCACCAGCAGCGGCGACAGACCCATCGAGGGTTCGTCCATCAGGATCATCTTCGGGCGCGCCATCAGCGCGCGGCCGATCGCGAGCATCTGCTGCTCGCCGCCGGAAAGATAACCAGCCAGTCCGGTGCGCTCCTTCAGGCGCGGGAAATAGTTGAAGACCATGTCGAGATCGGCGCCAACCTCGCGGTCCCTGCGGGTGAAGGCGCCGAGCTTGAGATTTTCCAGCGAGGTCATGTCGGCGACGATGCGCCTGCCCTCCATCACCTGGAAGATGCCGCGGCGAACGATCTTATCGGGATCGATGCCGTTGATGCGCTCGCCCTCGAACAGGATCTCGCCGCGCGTGACTTCGCCGTCCTCGGTCTTGAGCAGCCCGGAGATCGCCTTCAGAGTCGTCGACTTGCCGGCGCCGTTGGCGCCGAGCAGCGCCACGATCGCGCCCTTGGGCACGTCGAGGCTGAGACCGCGCAGCACCAGGATGACATCGTCATAGACGACCTCGATGTTGCGCACGGCAAGGAGAGGCGCGGGTACGACGGTTGGGGAGGGGCGAGCTGCTGCTTCGTGAATTTCGGTCATGCCTCATACTCCGCTGTCGTCGCCCGGCTTGACCGGGCGACCCAGTATTCCAGAGACGCCTGAGACTCACGGAGAGGCCCCGGCGTACTGAATCCCCCGCCTTCGCGGGGGATGACATTTGTGTGTGAGGTGAGCGCTAAGCTCACCAGCCCAGCAATTCCGGCTTGCGCGGCAGCTCGACCGTCTTGACCTTCTCGAGTTTGATCGCGCCCTTGGCCATGAGGTCGTTGAGGTCGCCGTCGGTCGCGCCCGCAATCTTGGTGCGGTAGAGGTCGACCTTCAGCGTGCCGCGGTGGTCCTTGTCGGTCCAGGTCGAGGGATTGCAGACGCCTTCCATGCCGGCTGGCACCCAGTCCTTCTTCTGGTAGAAGCCCTTGGCGACGTTCTCGCCGGTGGCGCCGCCGTTCTTGGCGGCCCAATCGATCGCCTCCTTCATGTAGAGCGCCGAGCAGACGGCGGCGATGTAGTGCACCGGGCGATAGACCTTGCCGGTGGGGTCGGACATCTTCGAGATCTCCATCACGGTCTTCATGCCGGGCGCATCGCCGCCCCAGCTCACAGCGGTCCGCAGCGGGAAGATCACGCCGTCGGCGGCATCGCCGGCGGTCTTGGCTGCGTTCTCGTCCATGCCCCAGACATTGCCCATGAACTGGATGTCGACTCCGGCGGTCTTGCAGGCCTTCATCACCGAGATGTTGGAGGCGGCGGTGTTGCCGAGATAGGCGTAGTTGGCGCCCGAGGATTTCAGGCTCAGGCACTGCGCGCTGTAGTCACCCGGCGCGAGCGCGAACACCAGCGGCGGTAGCACCTCGAAACCGAGCTCCTGCGCCATGGCTTCGCCGGCGGCCTTCGGTGCGTTCGGATAGGGGTGGTTAGCGCCCATGTGGACGAATTTCGGCTTGCCGGGCTTGCCCTTGGCCTTCCAGTCCTCGGCCGCCCACATCAGCATGGCGCGGAGCGAGTCCGAATAGCTCGGGCCGTAGAAGAAATTGTACGGCGCGGGCTTGGCCTTGCCGCTGATACCTTCGGGGTCGGTGAGCGCGGCGGCATAGGAGCCGGACATGTCGGGGATCTTGTCCTGGGCGAGGAAGCCGGTCAGCGCCTCGGTGTCCGCGGTGCCCCAGCCCATGATCGCGGCGACCTTGCTGTCAGGCGCCGACCATTTCTTGTAGAGCGCGATCGCGCGCGGCACCTGGTAGCCGTAATCGTTGGTGTCGACATTGAGCTGCTTGCCGCCGACGCCGCCGTTCTTGTTGACCCAGGCGAAGGTGTCGGCGACGGCTTGGCCGTAGGGCGTGCCGACGTCGGACGTGCCGCCGGAATAATCGGCGAGATGCCCGATCGCGATCTGCGCTTGCGCGCCTGACGAGAATGCGGCGATCGCCAGCGCAAGTGACGCGGTGCTCAAAAAGGATTTTGTCTTCATTGGTTGCCTCCTCCTATTTATTTGTTGGTTTGCGAGTTGCCCGCGCTCAATGCGAGAACGGGTAGAGTTTCCAATACGCCTTGATCTGCCGCCAGCGATGGGCGAGCCCATCCGGCTCGAACATCAGGAACGCGATGATGATCACCCCGATCGCGATCTCGCGCAGGAAGGTGATGTTGTTGTTGAGCGACAGCGCCTTGTCGATCGCGCCGCCCTTCAGCGCCACGCTGAGGAACTCCATCGTCTCGGGCAGAAGCACCACGAACGCGGTACCCATCAGCGTGCCCATGATCGAACCGGTGCCGCCGATGATGATCATGGCGAGGAACAGGATCGAGCGTTCGATGCCGAAGCCCTCTTGCGACACCACGAGCTGGTAGTGCGCATAGAGCGCGCCGGCGATGCCGGCGAAGAACGCGGCAAGGCCGAACGACAGCGTGCGATACTTCGTGAGATTGATGCCCATGATCTCGGCGGAGAGATAATGGTCGCGGATCGCCACCAGCGCCCGGCCATCGCGGGTACGCATCAGGTTGGTGACCAGGATGTAGCTTGCCAGCACATAGGCCAGCACAACGTAAAAGTACTGCCTGTCGCCGCGCAGCGTGTATCCGAAGATCGAGAATGTATTTGCGCTCGCCGGCACCGAGCCGCCGGTGAACCACTCGGCGCGGGAGAAGAAGTCGAGCAGGATGTATTGCGCGGCCAGTGTCGCGATCACCAGGTAGAGCCCCTTCAGGCGCGCCGCCGGGATGCCGAAGATCAGCCCGACCAGCGCCGTGATGATGCCGGCAAGCGGGATCGCGAAGAACACCGGGATCGGCGCGTTGTTTGAGATGTAGGCCGAGGTGAAAGCGCCGAGCAGGAAGAAGGCGGCATGGCCGATCGAGATCTGGCCGGTAAAGCCGACCAGGATGTTCAGCCCCAGCGCCGCGATGGAGAAGATGCCGATCTGGATCAAGATGCTGAGCCAGTAACCGCTGAAGAACTGGGGCGCGAAGCACAGCAGCAGCACGCCGACGATCGCAAAATTGCGGCTGGTCGTGGTCGGAAAGATCGTGGTGTCGGCCGCATAGGAGGTGCGGAAGTCACCAGCAGGGATGAGGACAGGGCCGGCCATGGATCAGATCCGCTCGATGTCGTGGGTGCCGAACAGGCCGTAGGGCTTGATCATCAGCACGATGATGAGGACGTAGAACGGCGCGATCTCGTAGAGATTGCCCCAGTGAAGGTATTCGCTGTCGACATATTGCGCGATGTTCTCGAGCAGGCCGATGATGATGCCGCCGAGCACGGCGCCGCCGACGGAATCGAGTCCGCCAAGGATCGCCGCCGGAAACACCTTAATGCCGTAGCCGGCCAACCCGGACGAGACGCCGTTCACCACGGCAACGACGACGCCCGCGACCGCGGAAACCGTCGCTGAGATCGCCCACGCCATCGCGAATACGCTTTTCACGGAGATGCCGAGCGACTGTGCCACCTGCTGGTTGAACGCGGTGGCGCGCATCGCAAGGCCGTACTTCGAGGCGCGGAAGAACCAGGCCATGCCGATCATCATGGCGATCGAAACGACGAGGCTCATGACATAGACGGTTTGGATCTGAAGCCCGAGCAGGCTGACGGACTGGCTCTCGAACACACGCGGGAACGGCTGCGGATTGACGCCGAACATCCATTTCAGCGTGGCCTGCAGCACGGTGGACAGGCCGATCGTCACCATGATGACCGAGATGATGGGTTCGCCGATCATCGGTCGCAGGATCAGGACCTGCACCGCGATGCCGAACACGAACATGAACACCAGCGTCATCGGCATGCCGATCCAGAACGGCACCTGGTATTTCGTGAGCAAGGTCCAGCACACCCAGGCGCCGACAAGCAAGAGCTCGCCCTGCGCGAAATTGACGACCTGGCTAGCCTTGTAGATCAGCACAAACGACATCGCGACCACGCCATAGAGCGTGCCGACCACGAGGCCGTTGACAAGGAGCTGGATGAGAAAGGCGGTGTTCATGAAGTGGTGCTCGCTGACAAATCCGGCGCGCTCTTCCGCTCTCCCCTTGTGGGAGAGGGTGGCTTCGCGAAGCGAAGACGGGTGAGGGGTTGTCTCAGCAGTAAGGGCGCGGAGAGAGGACCCCTCACCCGAGTGGGGTCTTGGCTAATAGCGGAGATGCCCTCTCCCGCAAGGGGAGAGGGCGCATCGACCCGCATCGCGCTCTCGGTTCGAAGTAGGCTCACTCCGCGGCCTCCGCCATATGCCCGGGTCCGCCCAGGTCCACGACCCTCAGCGTTGTACGTATCCTTTGCGTGCTGCCGTCCTGGAAGCGGATCACGGTGTCCACGGGGATGTCGGCCTGGCCGCGGTAGATCGCGTCGATGATGCCTTCGTATTTTTCATTGATGACGCTGCGGCGCACTTTCCGCGTGCGGGTGAGCTCGCCGTCGTCGGCGTCGAGCTCCTTGTAGAGCAGCAGGAAACGGGAGATGCGCTGTGCCGGCGGCAGAGTCGCGTTGACGGTCTCGACTTCCTTCTTGAGCAGCGCATAAACCTCGGGCCGCGAGGCCAGGTCGCTGTAGGTCGTAAACGAGAGCCGGTTCTTCTCCGCCCATTTGGAGATAATGGAGTAGCGGATGCAGATCATTGCGGCGAGCGCGTCGCGCCCCGAGCCCAGCACCACGGCTTCCGCGATATAGGGCGAGAACTTCAACTTGTTCTCGATGAATTGCGGCGAGAAGCGCTCGCCGCGCGAGGTCTCGGCGAGATCCTTGATGCGGTCGATGACCACGAGCTGGCGATTCGCGTTGAAATAGCCGGCGTCACCGGACAGCATCCAGCCGTCCTTGATGTCGGCTACGCTCGCCTCCGGGTTTTTGTAGTAGCCGAGGAACATGTTGGGATGCCGCACCACGATCTCGCCGACGCCGTGGACGTCGGCATTGTCGATGCGGATCTCGACGCTGTCGGCCATCGGCACGCCCGTCGTGTCGGGATCGACCTTGCCCGCGGGATGCAGCGTGTAGGCCCCCAGCAGCTCGGTCTGGCCATAGAGCGTGCGCAGCGGCACGCCCATGGCCTGGAAGAACTTGAAGGTCTCGGGCCCGAGTGCCGCGCCGCCGGTTGCGGCTGAACGCAGGCGGGTGAAGCCGAGGCGGTCGCGCAATGCACGGAACAGGATCGCGTCGGCAAAGCCGGGACGCTCGCCCTGTTCGAGCGCGGCAAGCCCGCTCTTCATGCCGATGTCGAACAGGCGCTGCTTGAACGGGGTTGCGTCCATCACCCTGGCGCGGACATCGGCGGCGATCGATTCCCAAACGCGCGGTGCAAACAGGATAAACGTCGGCGCGATCTCGCGCAGATCGTTCATCATGGTCTCGGGCTCTTCGACGAAGTTGATCTTCATCCGGCACAAGAGGCCTTTGCCGAGTACATAGACCTGTTCCATGATCCAAGGCAGCGGCAGCACCGACACGTATTCGTCGTCCGGCCCTTTCGGGTCGAAAGCGAGATACGTGGCGCAATGGCCGAGCACGCGGCCGGCGGCGAGCATCGCGAGCTTTGGATGCGACGTGGTACCTGATGTCGTGCAGAGGATCGCGACGTCCTCGCCCTTGGTGGCGTCCACCAGCCGATCGTAAAGTTCCGGTTCGCGCGTAGCCCGCGCCCGGCCGAGCTCGGCAAACGTCTCCGCCGACATCAAACGCGGATCGTCGTATTTCCGCATGCCGCGCGGATCGGAATAGATGATGTGCTTCAGCTTTGGGACGCGGTCGGCGAGGGTGAGCAGCTTGTCGACCTGCTCCTCGTCCTCGGCGAAAACGAGCTGCGCCTCGCCATAATTGAGGAGATACGAAGCTTCTTCGTCGAGCACGTCGCGGTAGAGCCCGAGGCTCAAGCCTCCAACCGCATGAGTGGCGATTTCCGCCGCGACCCAGTCCGGCCGGTTGTCGCCGATGATGCCGATGACATCCTGGCGTCCAAGGCCCAGTTCGACGAGGCCGAGCGCGAAGTCGCGCACCCGTGCCTGGTAGTCGTTCCAGGTGAACGGGCGCCATAGCCCGAGATCTTTTTCTCGGAGCGCGATTTCGTTGCCGTACTCCGTCGCATTCAGCCGAAGCATTTTGGGATAGGTGTTGGCCTGCGCGACGCGGCCTGCGTAATCCATCATGCCGCGCTCTCCTGCGCCGGCGGAGCATCGTCAGGGTCGACCAGCACCTCGTCCTCTTCGCCGAGATAGGCGCGCCTGACGTGCGGATCAGCGAGCACGGCGGCCGGATCGCCCTCGGCGATCTTGCGGCCGAAATCCAGCACCATGACGCGGTGGGAGATGTCCATCACCACGCCCATGTCGTGCTCGATCATCACCACGGTCATGCCGAACTCTTCGTTGAGATCGACGATATAGCGGGCCATATCCTCCTTCTCCTCGAAGTTCATGCCGGCCATCGGCTCGTCGAGGAGAATGAGGCGCGGCTCCAGCGCCATGGCGCGGGCGAGCTCGACGCGCTTGCGCAAGCCGTAGGAGAGAGTGCCGGCCGGCGCCTTTCGCACCGACTGGAGATCGAGGAAATCGATGATTTCTTCCACCTTGCGGCGGTGCTCGAGCTCTTCCTTGCGCGCGCCGGTGAGCCAGTACAGCGAGCCCGTGAGAAAATTGTTCTTCAGGAGGTGATGGCGTCCGACCATGATGTTGTCGAGCACGCTCATGTGGTGGAACAGCGCCAGGTTCTGGAAGGTGCGGCCGATGCCGAGCGACGCGCGCGCGTTGGGCGTCAGGCCGGTGATGTCGCGGCCCTGGTAGAACAGCTGGCCTTCGGTCGGCTTGTAGCGGCCGGAAATACAGTTCACGATCGAGGTCTTGCCGGCGCCGTTGGGGCCGATGATCGAGAACAGCTCGCCTTCCCTGATGGCGAAGCCGACATCGGTCAGCGCACGAACGCCGCCGAATCGCAAGGACACGCCGCGCACTTCAAGACTGGTAGCCACCAAACAGATCCCTCCCGGTGATGGCGCTTTCAGCGGCGCTCTTCGTCCGTTCTATCGGGCGATCCTAGTACGACCGTGCCGGTGAGGCCATGCAGCAGATGGTCTCGACCGCAGCCGCGCCGCTCTCGTTCCCGTTTGGGATCAAAAGCCGCATCGCCCGAGGTGGTCCTCAATAGGGGAAAGCGCTATTTTGAAATGTCTCCCGCCTGACAATTCTGCGACAAAGTTTTTTGGATGGGGATCATCCATCTTTCGTCGGATGGCGGTCGAAAGGGTCATGCTGCGTTGCAGCAGAACAGGAGTGACGAGCGGTGCGGCTGGCTTCGGGATCATGATTTCAGAGGATCAACTGAAGCGCGTCGCTGCCTGGTCGCGCGAGCTCACGCAAGCGGAGATCGAGGTCGCTCGTACCGGGATCACGGAGCGGTCCTACGGCACTGGCGAGACCGTCTTCATGCGCGGCGATACGTTCGACTATTGGGCAGGAATGGTCTTCGGCCTTGCCCGGATGGGTGGGGTCTCGCGCGACGGCAAGGAGACGAGTCTTGCCGGGCTGACGGCAGGGGCCTGGTTCGGCGAGGGCAGCGTGCTCAAGAACGAGCCGCGCCGCTACGACGTGGTCGCGCTGCGCAACAGCCGTGTTGCGCTGATGGAGCGCAGCGCCTTCATGTGGCTGTTCGAGAACAGCGTCGGCTTCAACCGCTTCCTGGTGCGCCAGCTCAACGAACGGCTCGGCCAGTTCATCGGTATGCTCGAGGTCAACCGCACGCTGGATGCCACTGCGCGGCTTGCCCGCAGCATCGCCTCCCTGTTCAATCCGATCCTCTATCCGGAGTCCACCGCGCATCTGGAGATCACCCAGGAAGAGATCGGCGCGCTGTCCGGCATGTCCCGCCAGAATGCCAACCGCGCGCTGAACCGGCTGGAGAAAGAGGGCTTGCTCCGGCTGGAATATGGTGGCGTGACTATTCTGGATATCGAACGGCTAAGGGGGTACGGGGAGGAGTGAAGCCGCGTTCGCGGCCGCAACGCCGCAACCCACCGCTTGCTCTTCCGGCACGACGAGCCCATCCTTGCCGAGATCCTGGGCCATTTGACCGGGTCCAGCAGGCTGCGCCATCGCGGCGCCCGCGGGGTCTCGACCCATGAACTGCTCCTGTTGCGGTTCCGAGGTTCAGAGCGGCTTTGCCTTCTGCCCGAAATGCGGCACGAAGCAGCCGAACGCCTGTCCCGGCTGCGGCTATGCGTGCGCACCGGATTTCGCGTACTGCCCGAAATGCGGCGCCCTCGTCAGTGAAGCCTCCAAGTCCGGCGGGCAGGCATCAATGCGGGCCAGCCGCGTGACGTTCCCGACCAGTGCGTCCTCGCCACCGCTGGCGCCGACGGCGGAAGCCCAATACGGGTTTCGATCGCAGCCGGACAAGATCGACAGCGAAGCCAATCGCCGCACCATTACCGTGCTGTTTGCCGACCTTAGCGGCTTCACCACGATGAGCGAGCGACTCGATCCTGAAGTCATGCAGGCGCTTCAGAACGAATTGTTCGAGGAGCTAACGGCGGCGGTGCAAAGCTTTGGCGGCTTCGTGGACAAATTCATCGGCGACGCGCTGCTTGCGCTATTCGGAGCGCCGGCCGCGCACGAAGACGACCCCGAGCGGGCCGTCCGCGCCGCGCTCGACATGATCGGCCGAACGGCGCAACTCAGCGAACGTGCAAAGGCGTATGCCGGGTCACCGCTCCTGCTTCATGTCGGCATCAACACCGGGCACGTGGTTGCTGGCGGACTGGGTGTTGGAGTTGCCAAATCCTACTCGGTCACGGGCGATACGGTGAATACGGCTCAACGATTGCAGTCGATGGCTTCCACGGGCGAGGTGCTGGTCGGGCCGCTGACCTACCGTCTTACGCGGCATGCATTCTCATATGAATCGCTTGGCGAGGTCTCGCTGAAGGGCAAGATGGGCAGCGTCCTGGTCCATCGCTTGAACGGACCGCTCGACACGCCCCGTGCGGCACGCGGCCTCGATACGCTGGGCCTCAGTGCGCCGGTGATTGGGCGCGACGCCGAGCTCGCCCGTCTAGTCGACAATCTTGATCTCGCGTGTGGCGGCGCGGCGCAGCTGGTGCGGCTGGTCGGTGAAGCCGGCATCGGCAAAACGCGTCTCGTGGACGAATTCGTTGCCCACGCCCGCGATGAGGACCGTTTCGCCGGCGTGGCGATCCGGCGCGCTGTCTGCTCGCCGCTGGGCGAACAGTCCTATGGCACCCTTGCCGCTGTGCTGCGCAGCGCCTACGGCATCGCGCAGAAGGCGACCGTGGCGGAGGCCCAGGCCAAGCTGGCGACGGCACTGTCGGAGCTCGGCCTTGCGGTCCAAGAGGCCGATCGCCTGATGCCCCTTTATTTCCACGTTCTCGGCCTCGGCGATCCGGACGCCGCGCTGCAGCACGTCGAGCCCGAGCAGCTTCGGCGGCAGATATTCTTTGCGATTCGTACCGTGTTCGAACGGCGCCTGGTCCTGTCGCCGCTCCTGATCATTGTCGAGGATCTGCACTGGGCCGATGCCGTATCGCTTGAAGCGCTGCGGTTCCTGATGGACCGGCTGGAGCGTACGCGGCTGATGCTGTTGTTTACGCATCGGCCTATGCTGGAACTGGATCAGTTCGGCTCGGGGCGGATCAGCCATACAACCCTTCGATTGCTTCCGCTTGGTGATGCAGACGGACAAGAGCTGCTCACGGCCTACTTCAGCCACGGTTGGAGTGAACCGCCGGGAAATCTGTTCAGTCGAATCCTGGAGCGCGCGGGCGGCAATCCACTCTTCTTTGAGGAAATCATCCGCGGTCTCATCGAAGCTGGCGCCTTGGAGCGTGACGGCTCACGGTGGCGGATCAAGTCAGATGAAGCCGCCGCCGATATACCGGCAAGCATTCAGGCCCTGTTACTCGCGCGCCTGGACCGGCTGCCGCATGAGGTGCGCCGCTTGGCCCAGGAGGCCGCGGTGATCGGCCCACGTTTCGATTCGGCTCTTCTCGGTGCGATGGCATCGCAGCGGACGAAGGTGGAAGCGGGGCTCGAACTTCTGTGCGATGCCGAGATTGTCGAGGAGGTCGCGGGCGCGAACTCGATCTCGCTGCGATCTTATCGCTTTACGCAAACCATGCTTCAGGACGTGATCTATCAAAACCTGCTCTTGCAGCGTCGGATCGAGCTCCATGGACGGATTGGTGCCGCGCTGGAGCGGCTCTATGGCAATGAGCCCGAGCGCCTCGAGGACCTCATACTGCTCGGACATCATTTCAGCCTGAGCGCGAGCAAGCCGAAAGGTGCGCGCTATCTGCGCGCGGCCGGCGATCGCGCCCGCGCGACCTACGCCAATGACGATGCCATCCGCTTCTACCAACAGGCTCTCGCCGTGTTGTTGGCCGGCGGGGAACGGGAGCCCGAACGCCTGATCCTCTGCGAGCGGATCGCGGAGCTGTGTGCCGCGGCCGGCCGGAGGATCACGGCTGAGGAGCACTACCAGAGTGCGCTGGAAGGTCATCGCAATGGGGAGGACCGCATCGGCGAAGCGCGAATTCTCCGCAAGCTTGGCCGATTGTTGTGGGACGCCGGCAAGCGGATCAAGGCAGAGGCGCATTATGCCGAGGCGGCCGAACGGCTGGGAGGGACCGACGCGCCCATCGAGTGGGCGCACCTCCTGCAAGAGCGCGGCCGTCTTTCGTTTCGCACGGGCGATCACGTGGCCGCCGCGAGATGGGCGGACGAGGCGCTTGGCTACGCCCGAAGCGTACCGGCGGACGCCGACAGGCAAGTCGGATTCGAGGCGGCGCGCGCCATTGCAGAGTCGCTCAACACCAAGGGGGTGGCACTGGCGCGGCTTGGCCGACACCAGGAGGCGGTGCGCGAGGTGGAGCAAAGTGTCGCAGCAGCCGAGGCCGCCGGTCTCCTCAACGTGGCCTGCCGCGGCTACACCAATCTCGGTGTGCTCTACACGATTGTCGACCCTGCGAAAGCCGTGGAGGTTTGCCGGCGCGGACTCGATGTCGCGTGTCGGATCAGCGATCTCGGGTTCCAGGCGCGCCTTCTCGCCAATTTTGCCGTTGCCTGTTGCACCTTCACCGACAAATGTACTGAGGAGGGGGTGCCGGCCGCCGAAAAGGCGATCGAAATCGACCGCGCGCTTGATCAGCGCGAGCATCTCTCCGTGCCGTTGATCGTGCTCGGGCAAATCCATCAATGCCATTTCCGGCCCGATCTGGCTGCTTGTTGCTACAATGAGGCAATCGAGGTGGCGAGCGAAACCGGCGAGCCGCAGCAGCTGTTTCCATGCTATGATGGTCTTGCGACGCTGAACCTTGATCGAGGCGACATGCCCGAGGCCGAGCGATATTTCGCGCTGGCACAGGACGTCTGCACGCGGCACGGGCTTGATCCCGCAGGGCTGATCGTACTGCCGTTTCTTGACTAGATCATGTGAAGGAGTGCCATCATGTCTGAACGTCACGTCGAGGGACCACTTCAACCGGGCGATCGTGCACCGAACGTCGTGCTGGACGCGATCACACGCGACGGAAAGATCGCGCTCGAAGACTTTCGCGGACAAAGCCCGATATTGGTGGGCCTGTATCGGGGGCTGCATTGCCCGTTCTGCCGCCGCCATATCGCGGCACAGGCGCAACTTGATGCCGCCTTGCACGAGAAAGGCGTCGAAAGTCTCACGGTGGTCAACACGCCGATCGAGCGCGCGCGACTCTATTTCCGTTACCATCCGTTGCCCAACCTGCTCGCTGCGTCCGATCCCGAGCGGCTCTCGCACCGCGCGTTCGGCCTGCCCAATCTCGAGTTCACGGAGAACGAGACCGAGTGGCCGCACAAGGTCGGCATGAACGTGGTCATGAGCATGCAAGTCGACATGCCCGGCGAATTGCCCGGCCCGATGAACCGGCCCGCGGCCGCGGAGTACCTCAATAACAAGGACGGCTATGAGATAACGGAAGCCGATCAGCGCATGGCGGCAACCGGCCAGGGCCAGCTCTTCGGGCAGTTTCTGCTCGACCGCGAGGGTGTTGTGCGCTGGAGCTTTACCGAGGTGCCCGAAGGCGGCCATCGCATGTTTGCCGCGCCGAGCCCGCAGGAGCTGATGTCGGCCGCCTCGCAGATGGCAAGCTAGGCACCGCGTCAGGCGATCATTCCGCCACCTTCGGCCGCTTGTCCACCAATGCTGCCGCCATCGCCGAGATCAGCGGGCGCATGAAATAGTGGTCTTCCACCGGCGAGACGTCCGTGCGCAAACCATGCGCGGTGAGCTCGCCCGAGACCGCCGGCCCCACTGACGCGATCAGCGTCCGCTCGAATCCTGCGCGCAGGCGCGCCTCGCTGCCATGCGCCCTCGCAGCTTCGAGGAGACGGCGGACCTGGCCGAGATTGGTCAGTGCGATGGCGTCGATCCGCCCTTCCGCCATGTCGTCGATTGCGTTGACGATGCTGGCGTCCGCAGCCTTTGGATCGTAGACGTAAGGCAACACGGTATCGGCCTCGGCACCTTGCGCGGCGAGCGCGCCGGTCAGCGCGCTGTGGTCCTTGTCGGGATAGAGCTGGAGGCCGAGGCGACGTCCGTTCAGGTAGAGCTTGCTCAGCATCTCGATCACACCCTCGGTGGTCGGCTTCTCCGTCATCTGCTGCTGCTCGAGCCCGATCTCGCGTAGCGCCTTGCCGGGCTTCGGGCCGCGGGTGAATTTTCGCGATCGGGCGAGGGAAGCAACCAAGGCCTGGTCGAGACCACGGGTTCGCGCGAGCTTCATGATCCGCCGCAGGCCTTCGCCGGTCATCAGCACGAGATCGTCGAAGGGCTTGTCGATGGCGCGGCGGATCCAGGCCTCGACCGGGGCGGGGTCCGGTGCATCCTGGATGGTGAACATCGGGCATTGCACGACCTCGGCGCCTTGCTCGGCCAACAGCTTCGAAAACTGAGCCTCCTCGCGCGTTTCCAGGATCAGGATGCGGGTGCCGTTCAAGCGGTCGGCCATGAGCCTACTCCGGTCAGTCAAAGCAATCGTACGTTCATCCTGACTCCACCGTCGGGATTGGCGCAAGGTGGGGTCGGTGATAGAGCAGGGCGCAAATCGCGGATCGTTCCGCAGCCGCTGCCCAAACCTTCATCAAGGCCCATGCCAGATCATCAATATGTCCTGACCCTGTCCTGTCCGGATCGTCCCGGCATCGTCTCGGCGGTGTCGACCTTCCTGGCGAATTCCGGACAGAACATCCTCGACGCCCAACAGTTCGACGACATCGAGACCAACAAGTTCTTCATGCGGGTGGTGTTCACCGCTGCCGATCTCGCCGTGGAGCTGTCGGCGCTCCAGACTGGCTTTGCCGCGATCGCCGAGCGCTTCGGCATGGTATGGCAGATGCGCGATCGGGCTGCGCATCGCAAGGTGATGCTGCTGGTGTCGAAGTCCGATCACTGCCTGGTCGACATCCTCTATCGCTGGCGCACCGGCGAGCTGCCGATGACTTTGGCCGCAATCGTCTCCAACCATCCGCGCGAGGTCTATGACGGGCTCGATTTCGGCGGGGTTCCGTTCCACTATCTGCCTGTTACGAAAGAGACCAAGCGCGAGCAGGAGGCGCAGATCCTCGATCTCGTCGCCAGGACCGGGACGGATCTCGTCGTGCTCGCCCGCTATATGCAGATATTGTCCGACGATCTCTCGGCAAATCTGTCGGGACGCTGCATCAACATCCACCACTCGTTCCTGCCGGGTTTCAAGGGCGCAAAACCCTATCACCAGGCCCATGAGCGTGGCGTCAAGCTGATTGGCGCCACCGCGCATTACGTCACGCGCGACCTCGACGAGGGCCCGATCATCGACCAGGACGTCGAGCGCATCAGCCATCGCGACACGCCTGAGGATCTCGTCCGAAAGGGCCGCGACATCGAGCGCCGCGTGCTGGCGCGCGCGATCCGCTACCATCTCAACGACCGCGTCATCCTCAATGGCCGCAAGACCGTGGTGTTCGTGGATTGATTTGCTACGCTCGCCGCAAGCGGCGAGGGGGCGCGACTAGCGCACCGCGGTGGCGGACGCCGAGCCCGTTGCGCCCTTCTGCGCCTGCTCTTCCTTTTCGCGATCCGCTGCCGGCATCAGTCGCCTGCGCTCGCGCTCCTTCATGTAGGCATCGTATTGCGGCGTGCCCGCCCGCGGCGGGGCGTCCGCCGGCAAGCCGCCGGCCCATTGCGGGACGTAGTCGCCCATGCCGGAGGAGAGCTTTTCGTTGACTGTGCCGCAGCCGGACAGGCCCGCGGAGAGCGCGAGGAGGATCAGGAGGGAACCGAAGGATCTAGGCATTGCACCATTTACAGAGCGAGGTCAGTCCTGTTGGACGCCAGGTCAGGCTGTCGCCGGGAGAGTAGCCTTCAACAAGGTAAAATAGGCTTATTCGAGGTAGGTAATTCGATACCGGAGTGTGCCGACCCGAGCCTTGCCGATGTTCAAATTCTGCAAACAAAAGACGAAATCCTCCATCCACCCGGCTGGGAGCGTTTCTAGACTGCGGCAAGGGTTCGCGACAAAGTGGCTTGATCAGCAAAGAGGCTTTTTCGTTGACAGGTCCAGTTCATTTGTACAATCGTACAAATGAAAGCGAGCGCAATCATGATGCCGGCGGTACCCGGACGTGACCCTATATCGCTTCTGCCGTCGGCAATCGGAACGCTCGGCTTGCGCCGAATGGTCGCCAAACGTCCGATTGACAATAAGGGCGCGAAAGACGCCATGTTGCGCGCGACATCACGCGTGCGTGAGCTAGACTTAAGGCAAGGATCGGGCACTCGGTCCGGCGCACAAGAGATCAGGAATGAAGGGGAGGGACATCTGATGTTCGAACGTAAAAAACCGTCTCATAAGACCGCTTGGGCCGCAGCAGCTGCCGCCATCGCGGGCCTCGTGGCCGTCGCTCCGGCCAAGGCCGAGGACAGCGTCAAGATCGGCCTGATCCTGCCGATGACCGGCGGCCAGGCCTCGACCGGCAAGCAGATCGAGAACGCGATCAAGCTCTACATGCAGCAGAAGGGCGACACCGTCGCCGGCAAGAAAATCGAGATCATCCTCAAGGACGATGCTGCGATTCCCGACAAGACCAAGACCGCCGCGCAGGAGCTGATCGTCAACGACAAGGTCCATTTCATCGCCGGCTTCGGCGTGACGCCGGCCGCGCTCGCGGCGGCGCCGCTCGCCACGCAAGCCAAGATCCCGGAGGTCGTGATGGCGGCGGGCACCTCCATCATCACCGAGCGCTCGCCCTATATCGTGCGCACCAGCTTCACGCTGGCGCAGTCCTCCACCATCATCGCCGACTGGGCGGTGAAAAACGGCATCAAGAAGGTGGCGACGCTGACCTCGGACTACGCGCCGGGTAATGACGCGCTCAACTTCTTCAAGCAGAACTTCACCGCCGGTGGCGGCGAAGTGGTCGAAGAGGTCAAAACGCCGCTTGCAAATCCTGATTTCGCACCGTTCCTCCAGCGTATGAAGGATGCCAAGCCTGACGCGATCTTCGTGTTCGTGCCGGCCGGCCAGGGCGGTAACTTCATGAAGCAGTATGCCGAACGCGGGCTCGACAAGGCCGGCATCAAGGTGATCGGACCGGGCGACGTGACCGACGACGATCTCCTCAACAACATGGGCGACGCCGTGCTGGGCACGGTCACCGCTCACCTCTATTCCGCGGCGCATCCCTCGCAGATGAACAAGGATTTCGTCGCGGCCTACAAGAAGGCCTACGGAAACCGGCCGGGCTTCATGGCGGTGAGTGGCTATGACGGCATTCACCTGATCTACGAAGCGCTGAAGAAGACCAATGGCGACACCGACGGCACCAAGCTGGTCGAAGCGATGAAGGGCCAGAAGTGGGAGAGCCCGCGCGGCCCGATCTCGATCGACCCCGAGACCCGCGACATCGTGCAGAACATCTACATCCGGAAGGTCGAGAAGGTCGACGGCGAGCTCTACAACGTCGAGTTCGCGACCTTCGAAGCCGTCAAGGATCTCGGCAAGACCAAGAAGTGACGCACGAAAGTGCGCCATCCCGGCGCGCGCATTAGCGCACATCGGGGATCTCGCCCTCCACTCTCGTCATGCCCGAGCTTGACCCCGGCATCCACGCGAGAACCGAACCAAGAACGGGGATGACCGGGACAAGCCCGGCCATGACGATAACGCCAAGCTGAGACGATGACCTCAATCCTCACCAACCTGTTCGATGGCGTCGCCTACGGCATGCTGCTGTTCGTGCTGGCTTGCGGGCTCGCGGTTACGCTCGGCTTGATGAACTTCGTCAACCTCGCCCATGGCGCCTTCGCCATGGCCGGTGGCTATGTCTGCATGGTGCTGGTCAACCGGATGGGCTGGCCATTCTTCGCGGCATTGCCGCTTGCATTCGTCTCCTCCGCTGCGATCGGCATCGTGCTCGAGCGCACGTTGTACCGACACCTCTATGCGCGCAGCCATCTCGACCAGGTGCTGTTCACGATCGGCCTCACGTTCATGTCGGTCGCGGCCGTCGACTACATCCAGGGCTCGTCGCGGGTCTTCATCAACCTGCCGGCGGCGCTCCAGGGTCAGTTCGACCTGTTCGGCGTTGGCATCGGCCGCTACCGGCTGATGATCATCGTGATCTGCGGGCTGCTCACCATCGGTCTCCAGATGGTGCTGGCGAAGACGCGGTTCGGCAGCCGCCTGCGCGCCGCGGTAGACGATCCCCGCGCCGCGAGCGGCCTCGGCATCAACGTGCCGCAGGTGTTCGCCTTCACGTTTGCTTTTGGCTGCGGCCTGGCCGGTCTCGGCGGCGCGCTGAGCGCCGAGATCCTCGGCCTCGACCCGTATTTTCCGCTGAAGTTCATGATCTACTTCCTGATCGTGGTCACCGTCGGCGGCTCATCCTCCATCACCGGCCCGTTTCTGGCCTCGCTGCTGCTCGGCATCGGCGACGTCGCCGGCAAATATTACGTGCCGAAGATGGGACCTTTCGTGATCTACACCATGATGATCGTGATCCTGATCTGGCGCCCGAACGGTCTGTTCGGCCGCACGGCCGCGCGTTGAGTTCGCCGATGAGCGCCTCCTCCGACGTCGGCTATCACGCCCAGCGCCAGGCACGCTGGCACTATGGCGAGGCCGCTTTCTGGCTGATCGTGCTGGCCTGCGGCTTCGTATTTCCCTCGCGCTACTTGATCATGACGGATATCCTGCGGCTCGCGCTGTTTGCGATGTCGCTCGATCTGATCCTCGGCTACGCGGGCATCGTCTCGCTCGGCCATGCCGCCTTCTTCGGCGTCGGCGCGTACGCGGCGGGGCTTCTTGCGCTGCACGGGATCATCAACGAGCCCGTGCTTGCGCTTGTCGTCGCCGGCGTTGTCGCGATGGTGCTCGGCTTCGCTACCAGTTTCCTCGTGATCCGCGGCGTCGATCTGACGCGACTGATGGTGACGCTCGGCATCGCCTTGCTGCTTGAGGCATTGGCCGAACGCTTCTCCAACATCACCGGCGGCACGGACGGTCTGCAGGGTATCGAGATGCAGCCGATCTTCGGTGAGATTCCGTTCGACATGTTCGGCAAGACCGGCTTCTTCTATTCGCTCACCGTTCTGTTCCTGTTGTTCCTTTTCGCCCGCCGGGTCGTGCATTCCCCGTTCGGGCTGTCATTGCGCGCGATCAAGAACAATCCGCTGCGCGCGGCCGCGATCGGCATCCCCGTCAACCGCCGCTTGATTGCGATCTACACGCTCGCGGCGTTCTATGCCGGCATCGCAGGCGCGCTGTTCACCCAGACTACCGCGATCGCCTCGCTCGATGTGTTCGCCTTCGAGCGCTCGGCGGACCTGATGCTTGTGCTCGTGATCGGCGGCACCGGCTATCTCTACGGCGGGCTGATTGGCGCGGTGCTGTTTCGCATGCTGCAGGAATTGTTCTCGACCATCACTCCGCAATACTGGCAGTTCTGGATCGGCCTCGTGCTGGTCGTGATCGTCCTGGTCGGCCGCCAGCGCCTGCATCGCTGGATGCTGTATGTGCCCAATCTGGTCATCAGGCAGATAGCGGGGCGCAAGGCCGTCGTCGCCGTGCCGGAGAGCGACGCATGACCATCGTGCTCGAAACCCAGAATCTCGAAAAGCAGTTCGGCGGTCTGCGCGTCACCCGCGACTTGTCGCTAAAAATCGAACAAGGCGCCCGCCACGCGCTGATCGGCCCCAACGGCGCCGGCAAGACCACGGTGATCAACCAGCTCACCGGCGTGCTCAAGCCGAACTCGGGCCGCATCCTGCTCGAAGGTCAGGACGTCACGGATCTGCCCGTGCACAAGCGCGTGTTGCGCGGCTTGTCGCGCACCTTCCAGATCAACCAGCTCTATCCCGACCTGACTCCGCTCGAGACCATCGGTCTCGCTGTCTCCGAGCGCCTCGGCCATGGCGGCGACTGGTGGCGGCGGATGGGCACGCGCAGCGACGTCAACGGCGAGATCGCCGACCTCCTGACGCGCTTCCACCTGCTCGACGTCATGAACGAACAGACGGTGACGCTGCCTTACGGCAAGCAGCGCCTGCTCGAGATCGCGGTCGCGATCGCCGCCAAGCCGCGCGTGCTGCTGCTGGACGAGCCCGCCGCCGGCGTGCCCGAGAGCGAGCGCCACGACATTCTCGCCGTCGTCGGCAGCCTGCCGCGCGACGTTACCGTGCTACTGATCGAGCACGACATGGACCTCGTGTTCTCCTTCGCCGACCGCATCTCTGTCCTGGTCTCCGGCGCGCTGCTCACCGAAGGCCCGCCCGAGCAGGTCGCGCGCGACCCGCAGGTCAAGGCGGTCTATCTCGGCGAGGAGGCGGTCAATGTCTGACCTGCTCGCGATCGACTCGCTTCGCGCCGGCTACGGCGAGGCCGTGGTGCTGCCGAACATGTCGCTGCGTCTCGCCGAAGGCCAGGTGCTGGCGCTGTTGGGGCGCAACGGTACCGGCAAGACCACGCTGATCAACTCGATCGTCGGCGTCACCCGTCGCTTCTCCGGAACTGTCAGGCTCGCCGGTACCGACGTCACGACCTTGCGGCCCGACCAACGGGCGCGCTCCGGGATCGGCTGGGTGCCGCAGGAGCGCAACATCTTCCGCTCGCTCACGGTGGAGGAGAATATGTCCGCAGTGGCCCAGCCCGGTCCCTGGACCGTCGAGAGGGTCTACGAGATGTTCCCCCGGCTGAAGGAGCGGCGGAGCAATTTTGGCAACCAGCTCTCCGGCGGTGAGCAGCAGATGCTGGCGATCGGCCGCGCGCTGACCCTCAATCCGAAAGTGCTTCTCCTGGACGAGCCGACCGAGGGCCTTGCCCCCATCATCGTCGAGGAGCTCTTGAAAGCGATTGGGACCATCACGCGGGCGGGCGGCATCTGCTCGATTATCGTCGAGCAAAATGCCCAAAAGATTCTGGGGCTGGCCGACCGTGTTGTGATATTGGAGCGCGGAACGATCGTCCACGACGCCCCGAGCGCCGCGCTGAAGGCCGACCCGTCGGTCCTCGAGCGCCACCTCGGCGTTGCAGGGGCGGCGGCCCACTAAAAATAACTGGGAGTAAGAAATGCAGCGAACCAAAGCCCCCTTCCGCGCCGACGAGGTCGGCAGCCTCTTGCGTCCCGCCAAGATCAAGGAAGCCCGCGCCAGGCTGGAGAAGGGCGAGATCTCGGCCGACGATCTGCGCAAGATCGAGGATTTGGCGATCGAGAAGGTCGTGCATAAGCAGGCTTCGCTCGGCCTGAAGCTCGCAACCGACGGCGAATTCCGCCGCTCCTGGTGGCATTTCGACTTCCTGGCCAAGCTCACCGGCTGTGAAATGTTTCACCCCGACACAGGCATCCAGTTTGCGGGCGTCGAGACCCGGCACGACGCGGTGCGCGTGATTGGCAAGCTCGATTTTCCCGACGACCATCCGATGCTGGATCACTTCCGCTTCCTGAAGAAGGTCGCCGACCAGGCCCACGTCACCGCCAAGATGACGATCCCGTCGCCAGCGGTGCTGCATTTCCGCGGCGGCCGCAAGGCGATATCCAAGGACGTCTATCCCGATCTCGACACCTTCTACGAAGACCTGGGCAAGACCTACCGCAAGGCCGTGAAGGCGTTCTATGACGCCGGCTGCCGCTATCTTCAGTTCGACGACACCGTGTGGGCCTATCTCTGCTCGCCGGACGAATTGCAGAAGGCGCGCGAGCGGGGCGACAATCCCGAGGGTCTCCAGCAGATCTATGCGCGCGTCATCAACTACGCGCTGGCCGAGAAGCCTGCCGACATGGTGGTGACGACGCATGTTTGCCGCGGCAATTTCCGCTCGACCTGGATTTCGTCGGGCGGCTACGAGCCGGTTGCCGAGACCATGCTCGCCGGCACCAATTACGACGGCTATTTCCTCGAATACGACAGCGACCGCGCCGGTGGTTTCGAGCCGCTGCGCTTCCTGCCCAAGGGCAACAAGGTCGTCGTGGTCGGCGTCATCACCTCGAAGTTCGGTGAGCTCGAGAACAAGGACGCGATCAAGCGGCGTCTCGAGGAAGCCGCCAAGTTCGCCCCGCTGGAGCAGCTCGCGCTCTCCCCGCAATGCGGCTTTGCCTCAACCGAGGAAGGCAACATCCTCTCGGAGGAGGAGCAGTGGGCCAAGCTCAGCCTCGCGGTCGAGATTGCGAAGGAAGTGTGGGGGCAGTGATCGGGTGCAGCCGCGTCTTTGCGTAAGCGAGACGCGTTGTGTCAAAGCTGCTCGATCCGCGACATCAGAGCGGGGCCGGACTTGTCCGCCCCGCTTATTTTTTGCGTCGAAGGGTACTGCGGATCAGGCGCTGCGCCGGCGCCTCGAACCAGCGATAGGTAAGGTGCGAGGCCACGAGTGTCGGCAGCACGAAGGCCACCCAGAACAGATGGTCGCCGTAGGGAATCGGTCGCTGCATGGCCACGCAGGCGAGTGCGATGGCGAGCTGAATCGGGAAGTGCAGAAGATAGCAGGAATAGGTCATATTGCCGGCCATCTCGAGTAGTGCCTGGATCCGCCGCGGCAAGGTGAGTTGGCCGGAACAGCAGAACAGCAGGATCGGTGTATAGATCAGCAGCAGCGGTCCGGCGGCCGGGGCGAGCTCGATGCCCGCCAGCCAGATCGCCGCCGGGACTGCGATGGCGGCGAACGCGGCCGTTGCTTCCAATGTCCGCCGATGCCCGGAATCGACGACGGCCTGCCGGGCCATGGCGGCAAGTCCGCCTGCATAGAAGAAGGCGAGGCTGGTCCCGACCTGCGTTCCGATCGTGATCGAGGCAAGGATCACGACCAAATTGAACAGCGGCGATGCCGTTACAAAGCGCAACGCCATGAAAAAGGTCGCATAGTCCATAATCTCGACTGAGACCGACCAGATGGGCCCGTTGAAGCTTTCGCTGCGCGGCGGCAGCCAGTCGCTCGCCATGAAGAGCTGTGCGAGGAAGTGCGGGAGATCGTTGTTCGGATAGACGAAGTAGAGTCCATGCTGGGCGAAATAGACCGGTTGCAGCACCGCGACCAGCAGCAACGTTGCGATATGGAGCGGATAGAGGCGCGACAGCCGGTTCACGAAGAAGCTTCGGCCGTCGACCGTGCGATCGGCGATAATGGTGCGATACTTCCAGAAGAATATGAAGCCCGAGATGCACCAGAAGAACCAGACGCCGTACTCGCCGGCCTCATAGAAAGGGAACAGAACGCGGTAGAACGGCAGCTCGCTTCTGGTGAGCTTGACGGCGGGCTCGGCGACAAGGGCAAAGTGCTGATAGTGCCATAACAGCACGGCGAGGGTCGCAAGGAAGCGTAGGCCCTCCAATCCCAAGAGCTTCCGGGCCTCCGGCAGTGGCAATGTTTTCGGCATGATGAATACGGCCTTCGGCTACCTCGGCCGCATCATTGATCCCAGCATCTCGTGGACATCACAGGTCATGACCGCGAGCAAGGCTGCGAGCGCGAGATAGGCGCCGCCATATTCGAGCTTGGTCTCGAGCGGGACACCGTAATAGGCGACGTTCTCGGGTGCATGCGGATCATATCGCCACGCGCCGAGGAGCTGCGGGGCGGAGCGCCTTGTGAGAAAACCGGCTGTAATCCGAACACGACAAACAGGACGATGCCGGCGGCGGCAACGAATTTTCTCACAGAATTCCCCAGCAACCAGTCCACCGCCTGGTCGGTGGTGCAGTCATTATAAGATAACGATAGGCTGTGGGAAAGAGCAGCCGCAGGTTGCGTTCGACTATCTCGCGCGCTGTTGTAATTTTGGCGCGTCGGCGCGGGATGTCAGCAGGATCAAAACCGCAACTTTGGCCGCAAGAGCCTCGCGATGTGCGGGACTGCTTGTTCCCGGATGCTACGCTCGCCAGGGTAAAGGCAGTTTGCCGGGACGATGCCAATTCGCATCATTTCTCCGCCAGATAGACCTCTCCCAGCAGCGACGAGTTCGACCACGGCACCTGCTTGCTCTTCGTGGTCGAAACCACCTCCGCCCGCACACGTGTCAGCATCTGCTGCACCTCGAGGCCGGGCGTGCCGATGTGGCGGGAGAGGGCAGCGGAAAACGGCGAGTTGGCGCCTTCGCCGTCGAGAGCGACCTGGCCCGGCGCAGTGGCGAAAGCGATCAGCGTGCCGGCGCCGAGCATCGCGCCGGCGCCCAGGCTCGGTGGCGCTGCGAGGCCCGAGGCAGCTTCGATGGCGCGGTTGGTGCCGGCTGATGCGACCTGCTGTGCCATCGGATTATTGCGGCAGGCATCGAAGATCAAAATGTTGGTGCGGACCTGGTCGTCGAGGCCGACCATGATCGTGTCCATGTCGATCATCGCGTCCGTCATCCTCGCGCCCGGCTTGAGTTCGACATCGACGGGAATGAGATAGTTGCGACCGTCGACCTGCACGCCGTGGCCCGCATAGTAGACTAATACGACCTGCGCCCGCGCCGCTTCCCGAAGTCACGCGTCATCTTCTGCATCGCCGCGCGGTCGAGATCGACGCCTTCTGATACCGTGAAGCCGATATCGCGCAAGGCCCTGGCAATGGCGCACGCGTCATTGGGCGGATTGGGGAGCGCCTTGACATGCGAATAGGCGCCATTGCCGATGATCAGCGCCATGCGCGTGCCGCGCGCGGCCGGAGCAGGCGAGGGGGGCGGCGCGGCACCGGTCTGCTGGGGAGCCGGTGCCTTTGCCGGCTCGGTCGGTGACGGCGCATCGCGCGGGATCGGTGTGCTTGCGTCGGTGATCAGCGACAGCCGCACCTTTGCGGTGGCTTGATTGGCCTTGCTGCCGGCATCGGACGCCGCGATCGCCAGCGTCGCCTTGTAGTCGTCGCTCGCGTGCGCGTAATCCCCTTTCGCCTCATAGGCCAGCGCGCGATGGGTGTAGCCTGAGATCAGCACGCTGTTCGGCGGAGTCATGATGTTGACGGGCGGCTTCTCTTTCGCGAGCCGAAGCGCTTCGCTCCCGTCGGCAATCGCGCGATCGTAATCGCCTCTGACACGCCAGATCGCGGTCCGGTTGATCAGCGGCTGCGGCAGCGTCGGGTCGAGCCGGATCGCCTGGTTGATGTCGGTCAGCGCGCCGTCGAGATCGCCGAGCGCCTCCTTGGAGATGCCGCGGTTCTGGTACGAGAACGCCGATTTTGGATTGGCCTTGATCGACATGTCGTAGTCGGCGATCGCCTTGGCGTAATCGCCTTTGCCGCGCCAGGCATTACCGCGATTGTGGAAGATGGTTCCGTCAGGCGGGCCGAGCTTCAGCGCATCGTCGAAATCAGCGACCGCGATCTCGTACTCGCCTCTGTCGTAATACGCCGAGCCGCGTAGATTGTAGACTGCCTGGCTCGGCTGGAGCCGGATCGCTTCCGTGGCGTCAGTGATGACCTTGGCGTAATCGCCCTTCTTATTCCAGCCCACCGCGCGCCAGAAGTAGACCCTCGCGAGCTGCTCGCCTTTAAACACGTTCAGCGAAATGATCTTGCTGCAGGCGTCGATCATCTGGTCTGCCGGCATGGTGTCGGTGGTGCAGAGCGGCCCAAGCTGGTTGCGCGCCTGCGCAAAAGCTGGCGCCGACCACAGGGTTGCGGCGAGCAGGCAGAGCGCGACGAGCAGGCGACGCATTGGCGGTGGTCCCGTAGAGGAGAGGCGTCTGTTGGTTACCCGGCAGGGGAAGGTGGTTCACGGCTCCCTGTTGTACAAACGGCAAACAGGGGTGGCTCTATCGCTATTCCCTCGGTGGGCAGATTTTGCTAGGAGGCAGTATCCAATCCCTCTGCCCACTGCGTCCCACTCAATGAAGAATGACGAAATCCTGAGCCAAATCACCGAGTTCTGCCGTAAGGCGGACATGGCGGAGTCGACGTTCGGCCGGCGCGCGGTGAACGATGGGAAGCTCGTGCACCGCTTGCGCGAGGGCAAACGCATCACGATCGATACCCTGGACCGGATCCAGGCCTACATGGCTGCATCGATGGCCGGCGGCGTGCCGCCGCCGCGGGGGCTTCAGGTGCCGCCGGAAAAGCGCGATCCGCGCGGCAATTTCCGCTTTTTTGAGAATCGGCAGAAATACCTGCTGTTCGTCCACACTTGCAGTGAGAAGCGGGTGGTCGCCGAGCGCGTGGCGCTGGAGCTTGCCAGCATCCATCCCCGGCCCCCGGCACTGCGCGTATTCGATGCCGGCGTTGGCGACGGCACGGTACTGGCGCGCGTGCTGCGCTCGATGCACCAGCGCTTTCCGCACATGCCGTTCTATGTCGCCGGCAAGGAGCTCAGTCTCGAGGACCTCCGCCTGACGCTGGACAAGGTGCCGGATCGCATTTTCGAGCACCCGGCCTCGGTGTTCGTTTTTACCAACATGCTCTACGCGGAGGCGCCCTGGCTCACGCCGGCATCGCCCGCGGCGGCCGCCGCGACCGTCTGGCACGAGGTTCCCCTGCGGGGTGCTTCCTCCGGTGAGTTCGAGACGCAAATCGCGGAATTGAAGCCGTTTTTGGAGCAGAACTGGCGCGCAGCGGTCAGCCCGCGCACGGGGATGCCGCTTTATGAGCGGCCCGTCGTGCTGGTGCTCTACCGTGAAGATCAGCGGTTTCTGCTCGATTCGACCATTCCACGGCCGGGCCAGGCCGAGGCCAATTTCGACCTCGTTATTGCATCCCAGCCATACCGCGCGCTGTCCTCGGTCAATTTCCGGGCAAAACGGATCATTGCGCCCCTGGCGCGGGCCTTGCGGGCAGGCGGCCGCCTGATCGGAATTCACTCCCACGGCCAGGATCCGGGCATGGAGATGATCCAGGCGATCTGGCCCGGAGAAAATCCTTTCTCGGTGAGCCGTCATGAGCTATTGCGCGCGGTGAAGTACGAGCTCGGCTCGGTGGGCCGCGACCTAAATTTTAATGCTTACGCAGATAACCGCTCGATCTTCAGGTATGATATGGAAGCGCTGCCCAACGAGGTGACAGGCACTATCGGAACCTCGACGGCCTTTGCAGCCTGGAATGCGGCGGTGTATGTCGCTCAGATTGAGGACGACCGGTTGACGGAAATGACTCAAAACGGCCGCACCCTGGATGCCGCCAGGGACGTGCTGCGAAAGTACAATGGGCTCTGGTTTCTCGACGAATCCTACGTCATCTCGCGCCGGCGTGATTGACATCATTCAAAGCTAAATATCGCAACGCCCGCCAGCTAGCGGCGGAACAAGGGGTTACTGATGCGCGCGTCCTATCTCTTCACCAGCGAGTCCGTGTCCGAAGGCCATCCGGACAAGGTGTGCGACCGGATCTCCGACGAGATCGTCGATCTGTTCTACCGCGAAGGACCGAAAGCCGGCATCGATCCCTGGCAAATTCGTGCCGCCTGCGAAACGCTCGCGACCACCAACAAGGTCGTGATCGCCGGCGAGACCCGCGGTCCCGCATCCGTCACCAACGAGCAGATCGAAGGCGTCGTTCGCGCTGCGATTAAGGACATCGGCTACGAGCAGGAAGGTTTCCACTGGGAGAAGGCGGACATCGAGATCCTGCTGCATCCGCAGTCGGCCGACATCGCGCAGGGCGTCGATGCGCTGCAGCCGGGCGAAGTCAAGGAAGAGGGCGCTGGCGACCAGGGCATCATGTTCGGCTACGCCACCAACGAGACGCCCGATCTGATGCCGGCGCCGATCTTCTACGCCCATAAGATCCTGCGCCTCATCTCGGAAGCGCGGCACTCCGGCCGCGAGAAGGTGTTGGGCCCGGACTCGAAGAGCCAGGTCACCGTGCAGTACGAGAACGGCAAGCCGGTCGGCGTGCGCGAGATCGTGGTGTCGCACCAGCATCTGGTCGAGGACATCTCGTCCAAGCAGATTCGCGACATCGTCGAGCCCTATGTGCGTGAGGCGCTGCCGAAGGATTGGATCACGGCGAAGACCATCTGGCACATCAACCCGACCGGCAAGTTCTACATCGGCGGTCCCGACGGCGATTCCGGCCTGACCGGCCGCAAGATCATCGTCGACACCTATGGTGGCGCGGCTCCGCACGGTGGCGGCGCGTTCTCCGGCAAGGATCCGACCAAGGTCGACCGCTCCGCGGCTTACGCTGCCCGCTATGTCGCCAAGAACATCGTCGCGGCCGGTCTTGCCGACCGCTGCACGCTGCAGCTCGCCTACGCCATCGGCGTGGCGCGTCCGCTGTCGATCTACATCGACACCCACGGCACCGGTAAGGTGTCGGAGGATCAGCTCGAGAAGGCCGCGGCCAAGGCGATGGATCTCACCCCGCGTGGCATCCGCAGCCATCTCGATCTCAACCGCCCGATCTACGCGCGCACCTCCGCCTATGGCCATTTCGGCCGTACTCCCGACAACGAGGGCGGCTTCTCCTGGGAGAAGACCGATCTCGTCGAAGCGCTCAAGCGCGCGGTCTGATCACCGACGACATTCCGGGGCGCCGCGACAGCGGCAAACCGGGAATTCCTAATCCATCGCCTCGAGATTCCGGGCTCGCCCCTCCAGGGTGACCCGGGATGACCAATTCAACAACAGGACGCCCGCAATGAATGCGAAGCCCGGCTTCACCGATTACATCGTCAAGGACATTTCGCTCGCCGATTTCGGCCGCAAGGAGCTCTCGCTCGCCGAGACCGAGATGCCCGG
>NZ_JADPJQ010000124.1:30017-58464 GCF_023073515.1 Bradyrhizobium sp. 17
CACCCGCGAGGAGTACGGCCCGAAGCAGCCGCTGAAGGGCGCGCGTATCGCCGGCTCGCTGCACATGACGATCCAGACCGGCGTGCTGATCGAGACGCTGGCCGCGCTCGGCGCCGACATCCGCTGGGTCTCCTGCAACATCTATTCGACGCAGGACCACGCCGCGGCGGCGATCGCAGCCGCCGGCATTCCGGTATTCGCCGTCAAGGGTGAGAGCCTTACCGAGTACTGGGACTACACCGCCAAGCTGTTCGACTGGCACGGCGGCGGTCACCCGAACATGATCCTCGACGACGGCGGCGACGCCACCATGTACGTCCATCTCGGCCTGCGCGCCGAGAACGGCGACACCAAGTTCCTGGACAAGCCGGGTTCGGAAGAAGAGGAAGTCTTCTTCGCGCTGCTGAAGAAGCAGCTCAAGGAGAAGCCGAAGGGCTACTTCGCCGAGATCGCCAAGAGCATCAAGGGCGTTTCCGAAGAGACCACCACGGGCGTGCATCGTCTCTATGACATGCAAAAGGCCGGCACGCTGCTATGGCCAGCCATCAACGTCAACGACAGCGTCACCAAGTCGAAGTTCGACAATCTCTACGGCTGCCGTGAATCGCTGGTCGACGGCATCCGCCGCGGCACCGACGTGATGATGTCCGGCAAGGTCGCGATGGTCGCGGGCTTCGGCGACGTCGGCAAGGGTTCGGCCGCCTCGCTGCGCCAGGCCGGCTGCCGCGTCATGGTCTCCGAAGTCGATCCGATCTGCGCGCTGCAGGCGGCGATGGAAGGCTATGAAGTCGTGACCATGGAAGACGCCGCCCCCCGCGCCGACATCTTCGTCACCGCGACCGGCAACAAGGACATCATCACGATCGAGCACATGCGCGCGATGAAGGATCGCGCCATCGTCTGCAACATCGGTCACTTCGACAACGAGATCCAGATCGCGGGTCTGCGTAACCTGAAGTGGACCAACATCAAGCCGCAGGTCGACGAGATCGAGTTCCCCGACAAGCATCGCATCATCATGCTGTCGGAAGGTCGCCTCGTGAACCTCGGCAACGCGATGGGCCATCCGTCCTTCGTGATGTCGGCCTCCTTCACCAACCAGACGCTGGCGCAGATCGAGCTTTTCGCCAACAACAAGGACGGCAAGTACAAGAAGGAAGTCTACGTGCTGCCGAAATCGCTCGACGAAAAGGTCGCGCGCCTGCACCTCGCCAAGATCGGCGTCAAGCTCACCGAACTGCGCAAGGACCAGGCCGACTACATCGGCGTCAAGCAGGAAGGTCCTTACAAGTCGGACCATTACCGCTACTGATCCGCTGATCGGATCTATTTTCGATGCAAAGCCCCGGAGCGATCCGGGGCTTTGTTGTCTTGAGCGTGACGCACGCGTCTCCCCGAGGTTGTGTCAGGCCGGTTGCCAGTTGACGCGCAATGATCCCGGTCAGACAATCCTTGGCAGCGGAGAAAACAACGGCTCAAGACCATTTCGACGTGGTGATCGTCGGTGCCGGCCTGTCCGGGATCGGCGCGCGGGCTATCATCTTCAGACCAAATGTCCGACCAAGAGCTACGTCATCCTTGAGGGACGCGACTGTATCGGCGGCACCTGGGACCTGTTTCGCTATCCCGGCGTCCGCTCCGACAGCGACATGTTCACGCTCGGCTATTCCTTCAAGCCCTGGACCGATCCGAAGGCGATCGCCGACGGCGCGCAAATTCTCAGCTACGTTCGCGAAACCGCAGCCGAGAACGGCATCGAGAAGCACATCCGCTTTCACCATCGGGTCAAGCGTGCGGCGTGGTCGACGAGTGAGGCGCGCTGGATCGTCGAGGCCGAGCGCATCACCGGCGAGGGCGCGGCCGAATTCGTGCGCTTCACCTGCAATTTCCTGTTCATGTGCTCGGGCTATTACAAATACGAGGCGGGCTACACGCCGGAGTTTCCGGGGGTCGCGGATTTCGCCGGCCGCATCGTGCATCCGCAGAAATGGACCGACGACATCGACTGCGCGGGCAAGCGCGTCGTCGTGATTGGCTCGGGCGCGACCGCGGTGACGCTGGTGCCGGAGCTCGCCAAGACGGCCGCGCAGGTCACCATGCTGCAGCGCTCGCCGACCTATGTGGTGTCGCGCCCTGCACAGGATCCCGTCGCCAACAAATTGCGGCGCAATCTGCCGACGCGGCTTGCCTATCACCTGATCCGCTGGCGCAACGTGATGTGGGGGATGTTCTTCTTCCAGCTCAGTCGGCGCCGCCCTGCGAAGGTGAAGGAGCTGGTTCTCAAGGGCGTGCAGATTGCGCTTGGTCCCGACTACGACGTCGCGAACCATTTCACGCCGCGCTACAATCCGTGGGACCAGCGGCTCTGCCTCGTGCCGGATGGCGACCTGTTCAAGGCGATCCGCGAGCAGCGCGCCTCCGTAGTCACCAAAGAGATCGACACGTTCACGCACGATGGTATCCGCCTGAAGGACGGCAGCGAGCTTGCGGCGGACATCATCGTGACCGCGACGGGACTGGTGCTCCAGGTGGTCGGCGGTCTTGACATCAGTGTCGACGGCCGCGCCGTCGATTTCGCCAACACGCTGACCTACAAGGGCACGATGTATGCCGACGTGCCCAACATGGCTTCTGCGTTCGGCTACACCAACGCATCATGGACGCTGAAATGCGACCTCACCTGCGAATATGTCTGTCGGCTCATCAACTACATGGACCGGCACAATTTCCGGCAGTGCATGCCGCATAATGACGATCCCACGATTACCGCGCAGCCGTCGCTCGATTTCACCTCGGGTTATGTGCAGCGCTCGGTCGCAAAGATGCCGAAGCAAGGCTCGAAGCAGCCGTGGCGGCTCTACCAGAACTACGCGCTCGACATCGTCTCCTTGCGGTTCGGCCGGATCGACGACGGCGTGATGCAGTATTCCTGATCGCGACGACCGCGGCCTTCTAAGCCTTGCGCGTGGCAAGCGGCAGGGCAAGATCAATCGCCAGTGCGAGTACCACAGCGCCGCCGCCCAGCGCGAACAGGATGAGATAATCGCCGGCGGTCTGCGCGTAGATCCAGGAGAAGCCGTAGGCCGCGGCCGCCTGGAACAGCGCAAAGCTGGTCGTGGCATGGCTCCATGTCGTGCGCTGCTGCTCGATCGAATGTGGGACCAGCTCATGGATGCGTCCGAGCACGAGCGGTACGATGCCGGGTGTGAAGCCGCCGACCACCACGCTCGACACGATTAGCGAGAGAGGCGCGGTACTGACGGTCGGGAGCAGCACGGCGGCCGCTTCGATCAGGAAGGCGGCGCGTAGCGCGGGCCCAAACCCGGCGCGGTCGCCGAGATGACCGGTGACCAGGGGGCCGACGATTGCGCCAAGACCATAGAGCACCCAGTAGTGCGATCCCGCAGCAATACCCTGGCCGAGGCCGCGCGCGACGAAATCAACGATGAAGATCATGTGCGGCACCAGCGCCACCGCGTTGAGGCCGTATTGGACGAGCAAGCCGCGAGCAGCGGGCGAAGCGTGCTTCGCCCGCTGCGATGACACGGTATCGGCCTTGGCCTCAGCGGGCCAGTTCCACCAACTCACCAGCGTGAGCGTGCCCGCGAGCACGCCAAGACCATACCAACTCTGTTGCAAGCCTTGCTGCAGCAACAGCGGCACCAGCGTGCCGGATGCGGCGACACCGAGCCCGACGCCGGCAAAGATCACGCCGCCGACGATGCCGCGCCTCGCCGCCGAGATATGCGGCAGAATGACGGAGGCCGCCAGTACTATGATGATTCCGCCGGTGAGCCCCGACAGGAAGCGCCAGGCGAAGAACCAGGTGAACGACACCGGGGTCGAGCTGGCAAAAAAGGAGAGGGTCGCGAGCAACATCATCGCCCGCAAGCCGCGAACGGCGCCGATGCGCGCGGCCACGGTCCGCGCCGCGAGCGCGCCGGCAAGATAGCCGGCCAGGTTCGCTGCACCGAGATAGACGACGTCGGACGGGTCGAACCATTTTGCGGCGATCAGGGCCGGGATCAGCGGCGTATAGGAAAAGCGCGCGAGGCCAAGCCCGACCAGCGATGCGGACAATCCTGCTACCGCATATCGCCAGGTTTGCTGTGAGGAACTCTGTGATGTCGAACCCGACCGCTGATGCGATCGGGGGTGGACTTGCTGCTTGGCATCTGCGTCTGTCATGTCGTCCTCGTGCGCGAAGGCGCTAGCGTTCAGTGGCCGGCGCTCTGGCCGCCGTCGACATGCAGGATTTCGCCGGTGACGAAGGAGGCGCCCTCGAGATAGAGCACGGCATCGACGATGTCGGACATCTCGCCCATATGGCCGACGGGATGCAGCGCATCGAGCTGGGCGTGCGTCGCGACGGGATGCATCGGCGACTTGATGATGCCGGGCGACACCGCGTTCACGCGGATACCACGCTTGGCATATTCGATCGCCAGTGACTTCGTCGCGGCGCTCAACCCACCCTTGCTCAGCGAGGCCAGCACAGAGGGCACGTTCGAATTGGCCTGGTCGACCAGCGTCGTCGTGATCTGGACGACGTGGCCGGACCCCTGCTTTTCCATCTCGGCGATGGCAAGCTGCGTCACGTGAAAGAAGCCTGCGACGTTGGTGCCCATCACCGCCGCATAGTCCTCCGCCGTGTACTGCGTGAACGGCTTTGCGACGAAAATGCCGGCGTTGTTGACCAGCGTGTCGACGCGACCGAAGCGGGCGAAGGCTTGCGAGACCACGCGTTCGGCGGTCTTCCGGTCGGCGATGTCGCCGGCAACGGTGAGGACGTCTTCGTCGCCCGACGGCTTGATGGAGCGCGCCGTCGCGACGACGCGATAGTTGCGATCGCGAAAACCCTGGACCAGGGCGGCACCGATGCCCTGCGAAGCACCGGTGATGATGGCAACCTTCTGTTCGATACCCATGATGGGCTCCTGTTGTTGGCTTTGAGAACCTGCGCCAGCAGCGGTTGGCTTGGTTGACGAGGTACGCCGCAGCGGGCCGGCTGCGAATACGCGCTGTCCGGCAGACACTCTTTCGCGGCGCGAACGAATGCCGGACCGGCTCCCGGCGGTGGTTGTCGCAGCGGGAGCGAACGCCTAGCTTCCAGTCTGACCTCGATGGGCTGGCGGGAAACCTATGGATCGTCTGGATGCGATGAAGGTGTTTGTCCTTGCGGTGGACGAGGGCAGCCTCGCCGCCGCCGGCCGCAAGCTCGGCCGTTCGCCAGCGGCGGTGAGCCGCGCCATTGCTTTCCTGGAGCAGCGGGTTGGTGCCGAGCTGCTGCACAGGACCACACGCTCCATCAAGCTGAGCGAGGAGGGCGAGCGCTATGTCGCGGTCTGTCGCCGCGTGCTCACCGAGTTGGAGGAGGCCGACGACATCGCGGCCGGGCCGCGCACGGCCCCCCGCGGCTTGCTCACGATCACTGCGCCCGTGGTGTCGGGTGAGATGGTGCTGCGGCCGATCCTCGATGCGTTTCTCGACGCCTATCCGACTGTCTCGGCAAAACTCCTGCTGTTCGATCGCGCGGTCAATCTGATCGAGGAGGGGGTCGACGTCGCGCTTCGCATCGGTCATCTCGCGGATTCGGCAATGGTCGCGATGCGGGTCGGTGAGATCAGCCGCGTCGTGGTAGCATCACCGCGCTATCTGAAGCAGCATCCGCGCATTACCGAGCCCGGCGATCTCGCCAAGCACCAGATCGTCGCGATGGCGCACCTTCCCAATTCCTGGACCTTTGCACCGCAGGCCGGGTCGTCGGCCGCCCGCACGGTGCAGTTCACGCCGCGGCTCGTCGTCAACAGCACCTATGCGGCGGTGGCCTCCGCCGTCGCCGGCCGCGGTGTGGCGCGAATGTATTCGTACCAGGTAGGTGAGCAGGTCGCGCGCGGCGAACTCGAGATCGTCCTGGCCGGCCACGAGGATGCCGAGATGCCCGCCCATTTGATCTGTCCGCAGGGCCGTCTCTCGGTGCCGAAGGTGCGGACCTTCACGGACTTTGCGGTGCCGCGGCTGAAGAAGCAGTTTGCTCGGCTCAAGAACGGCATCACTCCCCGGTGAGCCGCTGCGCGCACGGGCAATGGGTTGTTTTGCGTATACGGCGGGTCGGGTGAATCGGCCATGTTGCCAGAACGGTTAACGCCGGATTAACCGCGGAGTCCTAGCCTGTCTCGGCCGGGGTTACTTGCAAGGCCGAGGTGAGCCCAATGGAAGCCCAGAGAATCGCGGTCGACGCCGTCGTCGCGTTGACCGATTGCGACCGCGACGCAGTCATCGCGTTCATCCGCCGCCTGTATCTTGCCGGCGTCACCGACCCCAAGCGCCTGACCTTCAAGGGCCTCCAGGCGCTGTCACGGGCCTGATTCGGCTCGGTTCGGCCTCCAGTTCCCAACCCTGATCTCCGGAGCGTGATTGCAACCCAGCGGCGAATATCTTGCCGCTTGGGCCGCGTCGGGATAGATCACGTCCCCGGTTGAATCACCGGGAACGGGGGAGATGTTAAAACAGCTTTTTGCGCCGCAACTCGTCATTCTCTATGTGCTGGCGGCATCGACGATCTACGTTCATTTCCGCGGCAAGCAGCGGCTGCGCTTAGCGCGCCAGCTCGGGGACCACTCCACCTATCTCGCGCCCTACAATGTGTTGATGTACGCGGGCTCGGCGGTGCCGAACAAGCCGGTGATCCCGGTGGAGCAGTTTCCGGAGCTGAAAGCCCTCAGCGAAAATTGGGAGACCATTCGCGACGAGGCCGTTCGCCTGTTCGACGAAGGCTTCATTCGCGCGGCGGCGAAGAACAACGATTGGGGCTTCTATTCGTTCTTCAAGAGCGGTTGGAAACGCTTTTACCTGAAATGGTACGATGACTTCCTGCCTTCGGCGCGCACGCTGTGCCCGAACACGGTGGAGCTGCTCAACTCCATTCCGAGCGTGCATGGTGCGATGTTTGCGATGCTGCCGCCGGGCGGCAAGCTCGGCGCCCACCGCGATCCCTTCGCCGGTTCGCTGCGCTACCACCTCGGTCTTGTCACGCGAACTCGAACAAGTGCCGCATTCTGGTCGACGGCGTCGAATGCGTCTGGCGCGACGGTGAGGCCTTTATGTTCGACGAGACCTTCATCCACAGCGCCGAGAATGCCACCGACGTCAACCGCATCATCCTGTTCTGCGACGTCGAGCGTCCGATGAAATACGGCTTCATGACCGCGATCAACCGTTGGGTCAGCCACCACATCGTCAAGGCCTCTGCAACCCAGAACGTCGACGGCGAGAGCGTCGGCCTGCTCAACAAGGTGTTCGGCAAGCTCTACGAGATCCATCTTGCGAGCCGCAAGGTCAAGGAATGGAATCGCAACGTCTACTACACGCTCAAATATTCGCTGACGGCGGTGATCCTCGGTCTCATCGTGCTGTCGGCATTGCGGTGATCGCCTTTAGTGACGGTGCTTGTGTTCTTCGGAGCCATCAGGGCGTTGGTAACCGCGCAGCTCCGCGTATCGCTGCATTTGGCTCTGATCGAGCAAGGCAGTTGTCGATAGATGGTATTTGAGGTGGCTTTCGCGGAGCAGTGCCTGAGTTTCCGAAATGGCCACGAGGGCCGCCTTGAGTGACTCCGATGTCACGACGCGGGCGGAGAAGAGGCGGTCCAACTCCGTTTCCTGCTCGACCAGCTTGTTACCCAGCGGGACCGCCTCTTGCTTCATGGCATCGAAGAGGCGCTGAACCCGGATGCGCTGATCCGCAGTCAAATCAAGTCGATCGCCGAACTCGAGAACATGGCTCGGGCCGGGATATCCATTGAGTTCGGCGGCAAGCGCCAGGCCCATGCCACGTCCGGCTCGAAGATCGTCGATCTGCTGCTGTGACAGCGCCTTGATGGGGCGATGCTCAAGGCCGGCATAGGGCTGACTGGACTGCGCGCTGGCAACATTGCACGAGACGATAAGCGTGGCTGCAAGCAGGAGAAGGCGTCTCATGAGTCTGGCTCCATGAAATCGGCCCGGCTCGTCGATCGATCTCCACCGGTGCTCTCCACATATCTTGCTGGACGGTTCGCCTCATGGCAACAAAGATTGCCGCGATTGAGTTGCCGAACATGGAGCAGACGATGGCCTCCTTGCCGACCGCGAATACCGAGATCACGCAGTTCTTTCGCCACTGGCTGGAAACCTTCGCGGGCTATGTCCGCGAGGTCGACTATGCTTCGGCGCGGCCGCTCTTCCACCCGGATGTGCTGGCCTTCGGTACGCACAATGACGTCATTCCCGGCCTCGACCAATGGGTCACCACGCAATGGGACAACGTCTGGCCGAAGACGTCGGACTTCCGTTTCGTCATCGACCAGGCCTCGGTCCTGGCATCGTCCGATGGCACGATAGCGACCGTGATCGTGCCGTGGACGAGCACCGGCTATCATCCCGACGGCAGCGCGTTTCCACGTCCCGGCCGGGCCACGATGGCGTTTTCAAGACATGGCGATGGTTGGCTGTGCGTGCATTCGCACATGTCGCTCAATCGGGGTGTGCCGCAGACAAGCCACGCCAATCGGCCGGTGAAGGCTTGGTAGTGCCGCCGGGCTTTTGGGCCGACTAAAGTTTTACCCTCTCATTCCAGCTCGGTTGGAACCCTTGGAACCCAATGTCGTTTTTTCAGCAACAATAACAGGTGAAACCACGCAAGCGGGGGCCTATCTGAGGATGCGCTCCCATGGTAACCCTTGATCTCGACGCCACCCGACTTACCGCCCCCGAGCATCAGCGCCAGCTTCGCCGCGCCGTGATCGCCTCCACAATCGGCACCGCGATCGAGTGGTATGACTTCTTTCTTTACAGCACCGTCACGGGTCTGGTTTTCGCAAAGCTCTTCTTCCCTCACTCAGATCCCTGGGTCGGCACGCTGGAGGCGTTTGCGATCTACGCGGTCGGATTCGCCGCGCGGCCCGTCGGCGCGGCAATCTTTGGCCATTATGGCGACCGCGTCGGACGTAAATCCACGCTGATCGCGACCTTGCTCTTGATGGGACTGGCGACCGCTGCGGTCGCCGTGGTGCCGACCTATGCCAGCATCGGTATCTGGGGCGCCGTGATCCTGACCGTGCTGCGGTTCATTCAGGGCGTCGGAGTCGGTGGTGAGTGGGGCGGCTCGGTACTGATGTCGATGGAATGGGCGCGCAACGACCGATCCCGTGGATTGATCGCATCATGGCCGCAGTTCGGCGTGCCCTGCGGGCTTTTCCTGGCCAATCTTGCCGTGCTGGTGTTCAGCCAGATGGCGGGTGATCAGTTCCTGGCATGGGGCTGGCGTATTCCCTTCGCGCTCAGCATCATCCTGGTCGGCGTGGGCCTCTATATCAGGCTCGGCATTCTCGAAACCCCGGTGTTCTCTAGGCTCGTGGCCGAACGCCAGGTCGATCGCACGCCGATGCTCACGGTGATCCGGGAATACCCGAAGGAGATTCTACTGTCTGCGTTTGCGCGCATGTCGGAGCAGGCGCCGTTCTACATCTTCACGGCCTTCGTGTTCTCCTATGGCATCGGCACCCTGCACGTATCGCGCGACTTCCTGCTGACCGCGGTGCTCTCGGCCTCGGTGCTGTCGTTCGTGTCGATCCCGCTGTGCGGACATATCTCCGATCAGATCGGCCGCAAGAACATGTATATGCTCGGCGCTGCCGTGACGGGCATCTTCGGCTTCGTCTATTTCGCCATGCTCAATACGGGGTCGCTGACCATCATCTTCCTCGCGATCATCCTGTCGCTGATTCCGCACGACATGCAGTATGGACCGCAAGCCGCCTTGATCGCCGAGAGCTTCACCGGACGCCTGCGCTACAGCGGCTCCTCGCTCGGCTATCAGCTCGCATCCGTGATCGCCGGCGGCCCCGCACCGCTGATCGCTACTTGGCTGTACGGCACGTTCCACTCGGCGACCGCGATCGCGATCTACATCGCGATTTGCGCGGTCGTGACGCTGGTCGCGACCGCGATGATGACCGATTACACCGGAAAGGACATCAACGCGGCGGGGGCGTACGAGCGACGAACTTGAATCCGCAAAAAAGCCCCGGGACGCGATGCCCCGGGGCTTTGCTGTCCCGTGATCTCGAGCTCGGCCTTATTCCGGCTGACCGATGCTCACCTTCAGCGTACCGACGCCGTCGACGCCGCATTCGAGCTTGTCGCCGGGCTGGAGCTGCGACACGCCGGCCGGCGTGCCCGTCATGATGATGTCGCCGGCGGCGAGCTTCACCTGGTGCGAGAGCTGCCAGATGATCTCAGGCACGTTCCAGATCAGCTCGGTGAGGTCGCCCTTCTGCGCTTCCTTGCCGTTGACCGTGAGCCAGATCTTGCCCTTGGCGGGGTGACCGATCTTCGATGCCGGCTGCACCGCGGAACAAGGCGCCGAATAGTCGAACGACTTGCCGACTTCCCACGGACGCTCCTTCTTGCGCGAAGCGATCTGCAGGTCGCGGCGGGTCAGGTCGATGCCGACGGCATAGCCGTAGACATGGTCGAGCGCCTTGTCGGCGGGAATGTTGAGGCCGCCGCTCTTCATCGCGACGATCAGCTCGACCTCGTGATGGAGATCCTTGGTCAGCGGCGGATAGGGAATGGTGGCGCCGTCGGGCACCAGCATGTCGGCGTGCTTGGCGAAGAAGAACGGCGGGGCGCGCTCGTCATTGCCCATCTCGCGGATGTGCTCGAGATAGTTGCGGCCGACGCACCAGATGCGGCGCACGGGATAACGGCCGCTTTCCCCGACGACGGGAAGCGAAGCCTGGGTCGGGAGCGGGATGACGTAGGAGGCGGCGTTCATGTAGCGATCTCGCTGCTCTTGAGGTGAAGGGAACTCTATGCGGTTGCGCTGATCGGCGCCAGAGCACCGGCGTCGTGATGTTGCAGGCGGAAGAACGACGCGTAGCGGCCGCCGCGGCGGAGCAGCTCGTCATGCCGGCCCTGCTCGACGATCTCGCCGCCCTCGACCACCAGGATCGCATCGGCGTGCATGATGGTGTGCAGGCGGTGCGCGATCACGATGGTGGTGCGGTTCTGGCAGAGATGCTCGATCGCCTCCTGCACCTGCCGCTCGGACTCGGAATCGAGCGCGGCGGTGGCTTCGTCAAGCAGGATGATCGGCGCGTTCTTGATCAGCGCGCGCGCAACCGCGATGCGCTGGCGCTGGCCGCCGGACAGCTGCGTGCCGTGCTCGCCGACGGGCGTGTCGTAGCCGAGCGGGAAGCCCATGATGAAATCATGCGCGCAGGCCGCTTTCGCGGCATCGATGATCTGGTCTTCGGTGGCGCCCGCGCGGCCGAACGCGATGTTGCTGCGGATGGTGTCGCGGAACAGATAGACGTCCTGACCGACATAGGCGGTCTGGGCCCGCAGCGATTTTCGCGAGACCGCGCCGATCGACTGGCCGTCGATCACGATGTCGCCTTGCGTCACCTCGTAGAAGCGCAGCAGCAACCCCAGCACGGTCGATTTGCCGCCGCCGGAGGGGCCGACCAGCGCAGTGACCTTGCCGGGCTCGGCAACAAAGCTCATACGGTTGAGGACGGTCTCACCGTTGCGATAGGAAAAGCTGACGTCGCGCAGCTCGATGCGCGCAGTCGACAGTTTCAGCGCCGGCTTGTCGTCGTCGGAATGCTCGCTCGCGGGGCTGTCGACGACTTCCAGCAGCATGCGGGCACCGACGAGTTGGCTGTTGAGGTCGATGTTGAGCCGCGCCAGCCGCTTGGCCGGCTCGGTCGCCATCAGGAACGCGGTCATGAAGGAAAAGAACGCGCCGGGCGTGGCGTTGAGGGCGACTACGCTATAGCCGCCGTAAAGCAAACAGCCGGCGACCGCGAAGCCGCCGAGCATCTCCATCAGCGGATTGGAGCGGTTGGCGACGCGGGCCATCTTGTTGGCGTTGCGCTCGACGATCGCGATGTTCTCGTCGATGCGGTTCTGCATGGTGTCTTCGAGCGTGAACGCTTTCACCGTGCGGATCCCCTGCAGCGATTCCTGCATCGTCTCCAGGATGTCGGCGGTGCCGGTGAACTGGTTGTAGGCGAGGCCCTTGATGCGCTTGACCAGCTTGCGCAGCACCAGCATTGCCGGCGGCACGGCGACGAGGCCGATGAACGACATCACCGGATCCTGCCACACCATCACGCCGATCATGGCGAGCAACATCATGAGGTCGCGCCCGACCGCATTGACCAGCATGTTGAGGACGTCGGTGATGGACTTGGCGCCGGCCGTCAGCCGCGCCAGGAATTCCGACGAATGCCGCTCGGAGAAGAATCCGACGCTCTCGCGCATCAACTTGGCGAACAGCTGGCGCTGGTTGGTGGCGAGGATGGCGTTGGAGATCTTGGTCAGGATCACCATGTGGCCGTAAGTCGCCACGCCCTTGATGAAGAGCAGGATCACGGTGATGCCCGAGAACATCGCGATGCCCGGGATGTTCTTGTCGACATAGGCCTGGTTGATGACCTGGCCGAGCACGTAGGTCGCGCCCGCGGTCGATCCGGCGGCAAGCGCCATCAGCGCGAAGGCGACGAGGTAGCGCCGCCAGTAGATGATGCCCTGTTCCGTGACCAGGCGGCGAATCAGCACCGCTGCCGCATAGGGATCGTCGGTGATTTTCTTTGGAAACTGAGCCATCCGCAGTCCATTGACGGCACAGGAATAAGCCTGCCCGCGCGTCAGGGATCGAACGGCCTCTGTGCCCGCTAAGCCAGCGCTTTTCAAGCCCAATTAAGGGCTTGCGCCCGGATGGAATCTAGGCCGAGGCGGCCTGGCGGAGCTCGCCGTGGCGCTCGCGGAACAGCTTGTCCTCCCACGCCAGCGCATGCGCGGCGATGGTCTCGAGGTCGTCGTATTGCGGCTTCCAGTCGAGCAGGCCCCGGATCCGGCTGGTGTCGGCGACCATGGTCATGATGTCGCCGGGCCGGCGCGGGGCGTATTGCACGGCGAAGCTGCGGCCCGACACACGGCGCACCGCGTCGATGGTCTCCAGCACCGAGTAGCCGCGGCCATAGCCGCAATTGAGCGTCGTCGAGGCGCCGCCGTTGCGCAAATAGGCGAGCGCCGAGCGATGCGCCTGCGACAGGTCAGTGACATGGATGAAGTCGCGGATGCAGCTGCCATCCTGGGTCGGATAGTCGGTGCCGAACACGTCGATCTTGGCGCGCTGGCCGGTCGCGGCTTCCACCGCGATCTTGAGCAGGTGCGTGGCGCCGACGGTGGCCAATCCAATGCGCGCCTGCGGATCGGCGCCGGCGACGTTGAAATAGCGCAAGGTGACGTACTGCATGCCGTAGGCGGCGGCGACGTCGTGCAGCATGATCTCGGTCATCAGCTTCGACGAACCGTAGGGCGACAGCGGCCGTGTCGGCGCATGCTCGGGCACCGGCACCTGGTCCGGATCGCCGTAGACCGCCGCGGTCGAGGAGAAGATGAAGCGGTCGATGCCGCGCTTGACTGCGACATTGAGCAGGTTGCGCGCGGTCGTGAAATTGTTGCGGTAATAGCCGAGCGGATCGCGCATCGAATCCGGCACGACCACCGAGCCCGCGAAATGGATGATGCTCTCGATGTTGTGCTGGGCGATCACGCCTTCGAGCAGGTTCTCGTCGCCGGCATCGCCAATGAACAGCGGCACGCCTTCGGGCAGATAGGCCGAGAAGCCAGTCGAGAGATCGTCGATCACGACGACGTCCTCGCCGGCTTCCGCCAGCGCCAGAACCGTGTGGCTTCCGATATAGCCGGCACCGCCGGTGACAAGCACAGTCATGATCTCACCCGTCTTCGATCAACGCTCCAAGCTAACGTTTACGTGGTGAAGAGTGGGTATCGGCGCGGCTGAACTGGTCACTATGCTTAATGTTGCGTATAGGGACTTTGAAACGGAGCGTAGCGTGGCGAATTTCCCAGGCGATCTCGAAGTGATCGTGCCAAATCTGCACAGGCGCTATTCCGGGGTCACCGCGACCAACCGGATGGTGGCGCCGCGGCTGGCGAAGCTGTTTCGCGCCGCGTGGTTCGGCTCCGATGCGCCGGAGGGGATCGCACGCCTGGGCGGTGCCGATCTCCTGAGATTGTGGCGCCGCAAGGCGCCGCTGATCTGGCACGCGCGCCGCAACAACGAGATGATCGCGGGTGTGCTGTTGCGCGCGCTCGGTTGGCCGCTCAAGCTCGTCTTCACCTCGGCGGCACAGCGCCATCATAGCTGGATCACGCGCTGGCTGATCCGGCGCATGGACGCGATCATCGCGACGTCAGATCTTTCGGCCTCGTTCCTGAAGGTGAAGGCGACGGTGATTCCGCATGGCGTCGACACCGCAATCTATGCGCCGCCGCTCGACCGCACTGCTGCCTTCGCGGAAACCGCGTTGCCGGGCCGCTATGCGATCGGCTGCTTCGGCCGGGTACGCGCGCAGAAGGGCACCGATGTGTTCGTCGATGCGATGTGCCGCCTGCTGCCGCGCTATCCGGATTTCACCGCAATCATCGTCGGCCAGGTCACACCGGAGCAAACCGTTTTTGCAAACGACCTGAAGAAGCAGATCGAGGCCGCCGGCCTGCAATCGCGCATCGTCATCATCGGCGAGCTGCCGATCGAAGACGTGCAGCGCTGGTATCAGCGGCTGACCATCTACGCCTTCACCTCGCGCAACGAAGGTTTTGGCCTGACATTGATCGAGGCGATGGCGGCCGGCAGCGCGCTGGTCGCCGCGCGCGCCGGGGCGGCCGAACTCGTGGTCGAGGATGGCGTGACCGGCGTGCTGATCCCGACCGGTGATGCGGACGCGCTGGCTGCAGCGGTCGAACCGCTAATGCGTGACGTGGCCGCCGCGATCGCGATGGGCGAGCGAGGGCGGGCACGGGTGCTCGAACGATTCAGCCTCGATGCCGAGGCAGCCCGGATCGGTGAGGTCTATCGGCCACTGCTCTGAGCGAGCGGAGAAAATATATCCCCATGCACTAGCCGGGCAGCGGAATCAATGGCTTGGCGGCCTGCGCAATGCAAATGCGGATTTACGAGTTTGTTTTGAGCCGTCGGACGAGACACTGCAAGTAGACGGCATTGCAGATTGTGCGCGGCTCCCGGGGATACACTCCGGCACGGCACCCGTTGACGTCCTTTCTCGACTCGATGTCCCGTCGGATCGGTGCGGTCTACGGTCGTTTGGTCCGGGCGAGCACCTCGGTCACGAACGCGTCGAGGTCGCCGCCTGGAAAGAGAAAGCCCGGCAGTCCGAGCGCCTTGCCAGCCTCGATGTCCCGAGCCTGATCTCCGATTACGAAGCTGCCGTCGAGTTGCACCGGCCAGTGCTGGACGAGATCGCGCAACATACCGGGTGCGGGCTTGCGCCAATCATGCTCTCCGATATAGCCGGCGACCGTTCCTTGCGGATGGTATGGACAGAAGCGGACGTCATCGATCCGCGCGCTGTCACGGGCGAGCTCGGCGCACATCCAACCGTGCAGCCGGTTCACGTCGGCGTCAGTGAAGAGGCCGCGCGCGACGCCGGACTGGTTTGTGTCGTTGAGGCGGCGAATGGCCCTCGCAACGTTGGGCATCCAGCGGATGCGGTCTTGCGTGCCGATATAGCCATCGTCACGGTTGATGACGCCATCCCGATCGAGGAATGCGGCGGGTTTCGCCGCGCGGCCGTCAGACATTTCCAAGTCCCTGCGTCCTCGCAAGCACGTCTCTCGCGATCTCGACCACGTTCTGCGCCGCGATATCTCGCATGCAGCGGTGGTCGTTCATCTTGCAGATCGTGCTCTGGCAGGGTTGGCAGGAGAGCACGCTCTTGTCCTGCACCACGGTCGCGGCGAGGCCGTTGAGGGGGGCCCAGAGATAGGGGCTGGTCGGGCCGAAGATGCCCATGGTCGGCGTGCCCAGGGCGGCTGCGATGTGCATCAGGCCGGAATCGTTGGAGATCGCGACGCCGGCTGCAGCCATGGCCAGCACGCCGTTGCGCAGATCATTGCCGGTGAGGTCCCGGACCCCCGGGCCGCCGGTCGCGACGATCTCCTGGGCCAGGCCCTTTTCCCCGGGGCCGCCGACAACCCAGACCTCAAGGCCGCGCTCGGCCAGCAAGCGGGCGGCCTCGGGATAGTAGGTCCAACGTTTTGAGACGCCGACCGAGCCGGGGGCCAGGGCCACCGCGGCGCCGGTGCTGAGGCCATTGGCCTGCCGCCAGCGGACGATGTCCTCGGTCGGAACCCGCAACTGCGGCACCGGCCATTCCGCCGGCAGCCGGGCGCCATCGGCCTGGGCGAGGGCGGCGTTCTTGTCGATGAAGCGGGGCAGCTTCTTTTCGCCCCAACGCCAGCGATTGAGCAGGCCGAATCGGAACTCGCCAACGAAGCCGACCCTTTCCGGAATGCCGGCCAAAGCGGGCGCAATGGCGGCCTTCCAGGTCCGGGGCAGCACCAGGGCGGTGCCGTAGTTCCGCTCGCGCAGGAGCTTCGCCAGGCCAAGCTGGCGGCCCACGGCGAGTCGGCCGCGCGGCAGGTCCCAGACGATCGCTTCGCGCACACCCGGCATGTAATCGACTAAGGGCGCACATAGGGAGGTCGTGAGCAGATCGACCGGCCGGTTCGGCCAGCGCTCATTCAGGACCCGCACGACGGTGTGATTCCGGACGAAATCACCGATCCACATGTAGGGGACGATCAGGATCGGGCGCGTGTCGCCCCGATCTGCCTCCCCACTAAATTGCGAATCTTGGTTCATTCGTTAAAAAGGCCGGGGTGCGCTGATGTGGCGGTTCGGTTAGCCGCTCCGGGCCGGCACGTAAAGCCGGCTGAGTGGCAATCCCAAAACCGCTTACACTTTGGCGGATCATGCGCTAGGGCAGAACCGGGCCGCAAAACTTCGAGCAGGCGGAATCTGGCAGGGAAGTTGGAATGTTGCTGGTGACCGGCGGGGCCGGTTTTATCGGATCGAATGTCGTCGCCGCGCTGAACGAGGCCGGCCGCAGCGACGTGGTCGCCTGCGATTTCCTTGGCAACGAGGGCAAATGGCGCAACCTCGCCAAGCGGCAGCTTTTGGATATCGTGCCGCCAGCTGAGCTGCCGGACTGGCTGAAGGGCCGCAAGCTCGCTGCCGTGATCCATCTCGGGGCGATTTCCGCGACCACCGCGACCGACGGCGACCTCGTGTTCGAGACTAACTTCCGCCTGTCGATGCGCCTCCTGGACTGGTGCACGGCGAATGCGGTGCCGTTGATCTACGCCTCCTCGGCGGCGACCTATGGCGACGGCGAAGCAGGATTTGACGACGACAGCTCTGTGTCTGCACTGAAAAAACTGCGGCCGATGAACCTCTACGGCTGGAGCAAGCACCTGTTCGATCTAGCCGTCGCCGAGCGCGCCGCGAACGGCGAGAAGCTGCCGCCGCAATGGGCCGGACTGAAATTCTTCAACGTGTTCGGCCCCAACGAATACCACAAGGGCTCGATGATGAGCATTCTGGCGCGCCGCTTCGACGACGTCAAAGCGGGCCGCGTCGTGCAATTGTTCAAGTCGCATCGCGAGGGCATCGCCGACGGCGATCAGCGCCGCGATTTCATCTATGTCGACGACGTCGTGCGCGTGATCATGTGGCTGCTGGCAACGCCCTCGGTGTCCGGGCTGTTCAATGTCGGCACCGGCAAGGCACGCAGCTTCAGGGACCTGATGCTGACGGCTTATGCCGCGCTCGGCGCCACCCCCAAAATCGAATACATCGACATGCCCGAGCAGATCCGCGGCAGCTACCAGTACTTCACCCAGAGTGAGGTCGATCGCCTCTACCGCGCCGGCTACAATGGCGGTTTCACGACGCTCGAGGACGCAGTGAAGACTTATGTCGGGGATTATCTCGACCGGCCCGACCGCTTCCGCTGAGGCCCATCACCATGCCGACGCCCATTCTCGATTTCGATGCCCTCGCGCAAGCCATCTCAGGCTGCACGGTGCTGTGCATCGGCGACATCATGCTGGACGAGTTCGTCTATGGCGAGGTGTCGCGGATCTCGCCGGAGGCGCCGGCGCCTGTCATCGCGGCCCAGCGCAGCGAGATCCATATCGGCGGCGCCGGCAATGTCGCGCGCAACGTCGCCGCGCTCGGCGCGCGCTGCATCTTCGTCGGCCTCGTCGGCGAGGACGAGGCGGGCAGGCAGCTCGCCTCGACGTTTGCGGAGCAGGGCGCAATCGAAAGCGTGCTGGTGTGCGATCCCTCGCGTCCGACCACGCGAAAAGTGCGTTTCGTCTCCGAGCATTTTTCCACGCATATGCTGCGTGCGGATTGGGAGCAGGCACAGCCTGCTTCCGATACGATCGAGACCAAGCTGATCGAAGCGATCCTGCCGCAGATCGCGCGCGCCGACATCGTGCTGCTGTCCGACTACGCCAAGGGCGTGCTGACCGCCCGCGTCATCCGCCACACCATCGACGCCGCGCGAAAACTCGCTAAGCCCGTGATCGTCGATCCCAAAAGCCTGAACTGGGCGATCTATCGCGGCGCGACGCTGCTCACGCCCAATCGCAAGGAATTCTCAGAAGCGACCCGAAGCCGCGCCGACACGCCGCAGAGCATCGTCGATGCCAGCGAGGACGTGATGCGGCTCGCCGATTGCGAAGCGATCTTGGTCACCCAAGGCGAGCACGGCATGACGCTGGTGCCGCGCAACGGCGAGGCCGTTCACGTTCCGGCGTTTCCGGTCAAGGTGCGCGACGTCTCCGGCGCCGGCGACACCGTTGCCGCGGCGCTCGCGGTCTCGCTCGCCACGGGCGCGGACTGGGACACGGCATTGCGCATGGCCAGTGCCGCGGCCGCCGTCGCCGTCGGCAAGCAGGGCACCGCCAGCGTGAGTGCGGCCGAGCTGAAGCGAAAGATATTGCCGCATGCCTATCTCGCGGCCGAGGAGAAGATCGTGTTGGAGGCCGGCGCGCTCGACGCGCAGCTCGCGGAATGGAAGAAGCAAGGCCAGCGCGTCGGTTTCACCAATGGCTGCTTCGACATCCTGCATCCCGGCCACGTCAAGGTGCTGACCGCGGCGCGCTCCGCCTGCGACCGCCTGATCGTGGGCCTGAACAGCGACGCCTCGGTGCGGCGGCTGAAGGGCGCCGACCGCCCCGTTCAGGACGAGCGAGCGCGTGCGGAAGTGCTGGCGGCGCTCGAAGCCGTCGATCTCGTCGTTATTTTCGATGAGGATACGCCGATCGACCTGATCACCCGCATCAAGCCGAGCGCGCTGATCAAAGGGGGCGATTACACCCGCGAGCAGGTGGTCGGCCATGAGGTCGTCGAGGCCGCGGGCGGGACGGTGGTGCTGGTCGACATTCTCCAGGGCTTCAGCACGACGGCGCTGGTTCATCGCGCGCGGGGAGAGGGCAAGTGACGACGCTCGCCGGGGCGACGACCGGCCAGGTGCTGTGGCGGCGTCTGCGCAGTCCGGCGGCCTGGTCCGAGACGTTCGATCTGTTTGCGATCCTGACTGCGGCCTCGCTACCATGGTCGACGTCGCTTGCGGCGATATTCAATGTCCTGATGCTGCTCTGCATGGTGCCGTTCCTCGACGTCCGTGAGTTCCTGCAATCGCTCAAGCGTCCGATCTGTGTGGCGCCGATTGCGCTGGTCCTGCTCGCGCTGGTCGGGACGCTGTGGTCGGACGCGGCTTGGGGCGCGCGCTTCTACGCAGTCAATCCGACCGTCAAGCTGCTGGTGCTGCCGGTCCTGTTCTATCATTTTGCGCGCTCGCCGCGCGGACATTGGGTGTTTGTCGCCTTCCTAATGTCCTGCGCGCTGTTGTCGGTGCTGTCCTGGCTCGTCGCCTTCTACCCAGACCTCGCGCTCAAATCCGACCGCGTCGAGCGCGGCATCTTCGTCAAGAACTACATCGACCAGAGCCAGGAGTTCACGCTCTGCGCGGTCGCGCTCGCCTATCCGATCGTGCAGTTGCTGCGCCAGAAGCGCTACTGGATCGCCGCGCTGCTCACGGCGCTGGCGCTCGCCTTCTTCGCCAACATGGTGTTCGTGGTGGTATCGCGCACCGCGCTCCTCACCATTCCGATCCTGTTCGGTGTGTTTGCGTTGCTTCATCTGAGATGGCGCAGCATCGCGATCATCTCCGCCGCCCTGCTCGTGGGCGCGGTTCTCGCCTGGCAGGCCTCGCCGCAATTGCGCAAGACCGCCGAAAGCTTTGCTAGCGACTACACACGCTATGTCGAAAAAGGCGCGGCGACCTCGGCCGGGTTGCGGCTCGAATTCTGGCGAAAATCCCTCGGCTTCTTCGCGGAGGCGCCGGTCAAGGGGCACGGCACCGGCTCGACGCGTGGATTGTTCGAGCGGGCCGCGACGCCCGGCGATCAGAACCTGGCGTCCGCCGAGGTGATCGGCAACCCGCATAACCAGACGCTGAACGTGGCGGTGCAATGGGGCATCATCGGCGTCGCCGTTCTCTACGCCATCTGGATCCTGCATCTGCTGTTATTTCGCGGCGACGGGCTCGCAAACTGGGTCGGCCTCCTGGTCGTGGTCCAGAACGTCTTCACCTCGCTGTTCAACTCCCATCTGTTCGACTTCCACGAGGGCTGGATGTACGTCATCGGTGTTGGCGTTGCCGGCGGCATGGTGATCCAGGCCCAGCAGGCCGAGGCGAAGGCGACAGTAGCCGGTTCCTGAGCGGCCGCCCGGATCGCAAACCTTGACCGGCAAATCTTGACCGGCAAGCCTTGACTGGCATGTCCGGCCGAGATGGGTTATCAGCGCGATCAGGTTGCATTTAACTGGATTTTCGGTCAGCGGATGACGCGTCTTTCGCATCTCACCTTACGCAATTTCATGATCGCGCTCCACGACCTGCTGGCGACGACGGCGGCGCTGTTCGCCGCCTTCTATCTGCGCTTCGAGGGCGGCGACGACTTCTTCGATCGCCTGCCGCTGCTGATCCAGATCCTGCCCTATTTCCTCGCCTTCAGCGTGGTTGTGTTCTTCGTCTTCAACCTGACCACGACGAAATGGCGCTTCATTTCGCTGCCCGACGCGCTGAACATCATCCGCGTCGCGACCGTGCTGACGGTTGCACTGCTGGTGCTCGACTACATCTTCGTCGCCCCCAACGTCCGCGGCGCCTTCTTCCTCGGCAAGGTGACCATCGTCCTCTACTGGTTCCTCGAGATCTCCTTCCTCAGCGCGTTGCGCATGGCCTACCGCTATTTCCGCTATACGCGGGTGCGGCGTCACGCCCGCACCGGAGATGCCGCGCCGACGCTGCTGATCGGCCGCGCCGCGGATGCCGAGGTGCTGTTGCGCGGGATTGAGAGCGGGGCGATTAAGCGCATCTGGCCGGTCGGCGTGCTCTCGCCGTCGAGTTCCGATCGCGGCCAGTTCATCCGCAACGTCCCGGTTCTGGGCGGCGTCGACGACATCGAGGATGTCATCGCCGACTTCACCAAGCGCGGCAAGGGGATCGCGCGCGTCGTGATGACGCCGACGGCATTCGAGCCGGAGGCCCATCCCGAATCGATCCTGATGCGGGCGCGCAAGCTCGGCGTGATCGTGAGCCGCATGCCCTCGCTCGAGAGCGGCGATACCCCACGGCTCACAGCCGTCGCAGTCGAGGACCTGCTGCTGCGGCCGAGCGAAAAGATCGACTATGCGCGGCTCGAGGCCCTGATCGAGGGCAAGGCGGTGATCGTCACCGGCGGGGGCGGCTCCATCGGTTCCGAGATCTGCGAGCGTGTCGTCGCGTTCGGTGCCGCGCGCCTTCTGATCGTGGAACATTCCGAGCCGGCGCTCTATGCGATCACGGAAACACTCGCGGCGCTCGGCTCCGCGGCCTCGATCGAAGGCCGGATCGCCGACATCCGCGACCGTGAGCGCATCATGCGCCTGATGGCCGAGTTCAAGCCGGACATCGTATTCCATGCCGCCGCGCTCAAGCACGTGCCGATCCTCGAGCGCGACTGGAGCGAGGGCGTCAAGACCAACATCTTCGGCTCGATCAACGTTGCCGATGCCGCGCATAGCGCCGGCGCCGAAGCCATGGTGATGATCTCGACCGACAAGGCGATCGAACCGGTGTCGATGCTCGGCCTCACAAAGCGCTTCGCCGAGATGTATTGCCAGGCGCTCGACCATGATCTTGCGACCGGGCACGGCGGCGCCAGGCGGTCGATGCGGCTGATCTCGGTCCGGTTCGGCAACGTGCTGGCGTCGAACGGCTCGGTGGTGCCGAAGTTCAAGGCCCAGATCGATGCCGGCGGTCCCGTCACGGTCACGCATCCCGACATGGTCCGCTACTTCATGACCATCCGCGAGGCCTGCGATCTTGTCATCACGGCGGCCACCCATGCGCTCGGAACGCAGCGCTCCGACGTGTCGGTCTACGTGCTCAACATGGGCCAGCCGGTGAAGATCGTCGATCTCGCCGAGCGCATGATCCGTCTCTCGGGCTTGCAACCCGGCTACGACATCGAAATCGTGTTCACGGGCATGCGGCCCGGCGAACGCCTGCACGAAATCCTGTTCGCCTCCGAGGAGCCGACCCGCGAGATCGGCGTCGCCGGCATCATGGCCGCGCAGCCGAACGAGCCGCCGATGCAGACGCTGCGCAAATGGATTGCGGCGCTGGAGCAGGCGATCGCGCGCGACGATCGGGCCACCATCAGGAACATCCTGAAGGACGCGATTCCGGAATTCGGGTCGACCGCGGCCTGATCATGCAGCCTCGAGGCAAGATCGTCGTGGCGAGCCAGCATTACCCGCCTGATCCGAGCACGACCGCGGCGATCATGGCCGAGATCGCCTGCCGCATCGCCGGGGATCACGAGGTCGTGGTGCTGTCGGGCTCATCAGGCGCGTTGCCGGCCTCGCAGACCGGCCCGGGCAAGCCGCGGATCGTCGCCGTCAAGAACCGGATGGCGGGCAAGGCGGCGCTGGTGCGGCGCGGCGCTTCCGAGCTGCTGTTCGCTGCGCGCACGTTCCTGGCGTTGACACGGGAGCTGAGGCGAGGTGACGTCGTGCTCACCGTCACCGCACCCTTCATACTGCCTTACGCGGTCGCGGCAGCGGCAAGGCTGAAGGGCGCGCGCTCGGCGCTGATCATGCACGACCTCTTCCCCGACGTGCTAGTGATGGCGGGCCTGCTGAAGCCCGGTTCGATCGTGGCCATGACGATGCGTGCCGCCAACAGCCTGATGTTCCGTGCGCTCAATGCCGTCATCACCATCGGCCGCGATGCGGAACGGCCGCTGCTGAGCTATTCCGGCATGACGCGGAACAAGATCCGCTTCATCCCGAACTGGGCGACGCTCGTGGCCGCCCCCCGGCCGGTGACGGCGGATAATCCATTCCGCAAAGCGCTCTCGGCGGATTTTGTTGTCGGCCTGTCGGGCAATCTCGGCTTCACCCATGATCCGGGGATCGTGTTCGAGGCGGCGCGCCTTTTGAGGGCCGAGCTTGGCATCCACTTTCTGCTCTCCGGCTGGGGCATCGGCTTCGAGCGGTTGAAGCAGTTGCAGACTGAGGCGAACTTGCCCAATGTCTCCTTCGTGGGGCGGGTCGAGGATGCCGAGCTCGAGGCATTCCTGGCGGCGGCCAATCTGTGGATCATTCCGTACCGGAAGGACGTTGCGGGGGTGTCGGTGCCGAGCCGGTTCTACAATCTGCTGGCCGTCGGCCGTCCCGTGGTGCTGGTCTCGGAGCCGGAGGCTGAGGCTGCGTTGACCGTGGTGGAGAACGGGCTAGGCTGGGTCGTGACGCCCGGCCGTGCCGACCAACTGGCCGAGGCGATCCGCGCGGCGTCTCGCTCCGACGCAGTCGCGATGGCGGAGCGCGCGGTCAAGGCGGCGGCGAAGTTCGATCGCGTCACCGCGATGAACGCCTATGCCGGGCTGATCGACGAATTGCTGCGCAACACCGAACTGACGGAGCGACGATGAACGAGCGCAAGCCAGTCGTGTTGGTGACGGGTGCGAGCGGTTTCGTCGGCCGTCATGTCGTGCCCGCACTTGCGCGCGAGGGGTGGTCGGTCCGCCGCGCGGTGCGCAGATCGGAAGGCATGGACGACGAGGTCGTGATCGAAACGATCGGCCCCGAAACCGACTGGCAGGCGGCGATTGAAGGCGTCGACGTCGTCGTTCATCTCGCCGCGCGGGTGCATCACAAGCACGAGGAGCTGCGGTCCAGCTCTATCGCAACGTCAACATTGCCGGCACGCTGCACCTGGCGGGCAGCGCGGCGACGGCCGGGGTGCGCCGGTTCATCTTCATCAGCACCGTTCTCGTGCACGGTCGCACCAATGACGGCCGCGCGCCGTTCAGCTAGGACGATGTCCCGACGCCGCGCGGTCTCTACGGCATGTCCAAGGCCGCGGCCGAAGCGGGCTTGAAGACGCTGGCGCGCGACAGCGCCATGAAGATCTCGGTGATCAGGCCGCCGCTGGTCTATGGTGCGGGCGCCAAGGGCAATTTCGCGCTGCTGACGCGTGCAGTGAGCCTCGGGCTGCCGCTGCCCTTTGCCGCGATCCGCAATCACCGCGCCTTCCTTGCCGTGCAGAACCTGTCGTCGTTCATCCTGCGCCGGCTCTCTCATCCAGATCCCGCGAGCAATTTGGAGATCTTCTGGTGGCCGACAGGGAACAGGTCTCGACGCCCGAGTTCATCGCGCGGCTGGCCAAGGCTGCCGGCAAGAACTCGCGGCTGTCCGGTATGCCGCAGCATCTGCTCAGCACGCTGCTGAGCCTGATGGGCCGGTAGGATACCCAGGACAGCCTGATTGGCTCGCTCGAGCTCAACCTCTCAAGGTGACCGCGACGGGGTGGCAGCCGCCGGTGTCTCTCGACGAGGGGCTGCGGCTGGCGCTGGCGGCTCAGGACGCCTGAGGGCGGGAGAACCGGCGCAGCACGACGCCGATCGCGATTGCGCCCGCCAGCAGCGCGATCAGCGTGATCGTCACCGAGCCGGCGCGAGCGGTGACGATGGCAAGCCCCGCGAGCACGAGATTGAGCGCGAACACCTCGCCGATCACGCGAGAGACCGTGAAGCCGTGGTCAGTGGCGCGCTGGTAGAAATGCGAGCGATGCGCCGACCAGAATTGCTCGCGCCTGGCGATGCGCCGGAACAGCGTGATGGTGGAATCCACGAGGTAATAGGCAGGCAGCAACAGCGCCGCGGCGGGCTGCCCGCGCCAGGCGAGCTCGAGCAGGCACCAGCCGAGCAAAAGGCCGATCGGCAGGCTGCCGACATCACCCAGGAAGACCTTTGCGACCGGCTTGTTGAACGGCGCAAAGCCGAGCATGGCGCCGCACAGCGCCGCGGCGATCAGCGCGGCCGGCCACGACAGATCGCCGAGCAGTCCCAGCAGCAGCAGCGCCGCGGTGACGGGCACCACTTCCGCCACCGTCATCAGGTCGAGCCCGTCCATGAAGTTGACGAGGTTCACGAACCACACGCCCGCCAGCACGATCAGTCCGCGCTCCAGCGCGAGCGGCAGCGCCGGCACGATGCGCGCGGTCTCGGGCGTGGTGAACACGACGGCGCCGACGGCTGCGGCCTGCAGCACGAGCCGTACCAGCACCGGCAGCGACTTGATGTCGTCGGCAAATCCGACCACGGCGATCAAGACCGTCGCAGCGATCAGCGCCGGCGGAATCGCGACGTTCGCCCAGACTGCCCAGGCTGATGCGACCAGCAGCGTCGCTGATATCACCGCGATGCCCGCACCCTGCGGGGTCGGGATGCGATGAGAGGACCGCGCGTTGGGCCGCGCCAATGCGTAGCGCTGGAGCAGGGGGCGGCTGGTCCAGGTGATGACGCCCGACACCAGCGCGGCAATCGCAACGGCAAGCAGCGAGGGGACGGCGCCGAGCGCATCGATGGCCGCGCTCACTGCGGCACCCCGAGCGGCGCCGATCCCTGCGCGGCTTTCTCGGCGCTGAGGATCCAGACCAGACCGCCGATCGCGCCGACGATGAAGTACACGGCGCCGAACAGCAGCGAGACGTTGACCCCCTCGTTTGCGGCCAGGCCCGCGAAGCCGAACGCGAGGGCCATGGTGGCTTCCCGCACGCCCCAGCCGGCGATCGAGATCGGCATCATCGTGATCAGCATCACCGGCGGCACCAGCATAAAAACGTCGCTGAATCCGACCGGCGCGGCGATCGACTGCACGACGCACCAGGCGACCACGACGGCCAGCACATGCACGGCGAGCGACAGGATCACGACGGCCGGTCCGCGCGAGCGGCTGAAGATCACGCGGTTGGCGATCACGGCACAGGCGTGGATGTGATGCGTGGCCCACCAGGTTTTCAGCCAGTGCCATTTCAGCGCGCCGAAGACCAAGAAGCCGAGGCCACCCGCGAGCGCCGCGAGGTCGACGAGCAGCAGCGCCGAGCGCCCGTGCGGATCGGCGATGAGGCCGTAGCTCCAGGGCAGGCTCGCGACGATCATTATCGCGAGCGCGATCAAACCGATCGCGCGGTCGACGAAGATCGAGTAGGTCGCAGCGCGCCAGCCGGCGCCGGCGCGCGCGACGAGCCACAGCCGGACCGCATCGCCGCCGATGGCCGAGGGCAGGGTCTGATTGAAGAACGATCCGATTACGTTGTAGCGCATGGCCCGGCCGAGCTCGAGCGGGGCGCCGCATGCGGCGCTGATCTCGCGCCAACGCAACACGCCGACGAAGATTTGCAGGAACGTGACGGCGATCGCCAAGCCGATCCAGAACAGGCTGGTCACGGTGAAGCGCGAAAACAGTTCGGACAGATCGACCTTGCGCAGCGCCAGGTACAGCAGCGCTCCGGAAATCAGGATCTTGGCCGTCGACAGCAGGATTCGGCGCATTTCGCCCGCATGAACAAGGGATTTGAAGCAACCCGACGCAAGGCGCCGAATTCGGCCGCTTTGGTATGGTTTTGGCGCCGATCTTGCAATAGCGGTGATCAGGAGCCCGCATGCAGGGCGGCCGGCTATTGCGGCCCCGTCGATGCGGAGGCTAAAGACGCGCCGCGGGCGAAAGATCGAGCGACGGATCGGGCGAAGCGGTCCTTGGGAACAGGATGAGGGATCACCGCAGATCGTCCGGCTGCCGCAAATGCGCCGTCTAAGGTCTACAATGTCGGCAACCACCACCCGGAAGAGCTGATGCACGTCGTCGGAGTTCTGGAGCCGGAGCTGGGTCGGACGGCGATCAAAGAATTGCTGCCGAGAGACCTTTTGGAAACGTTCGCGGATGTCGAGGATCTGATGCGCGATACCGGCTTTGCACCGTCTACGCCGATCGCGCACGGAATTCGTAATTTTGTCACCTGGTATCGGAACGACCTCAAGGTTTGAAATGACGATGGACAAACGCATTATCCCCCTGATCATGTGCGGCGGTGCCGGAACGCGGCTGTGGCCGGCTTCGCGCGAGGTGCGCCCCAAGCAGTTCCTGCCGCTGTTCGGCACGCGCTCGACCTTCCAGGACACGCTGTTGCGCGTCTCCGAGGCCTCGCTGTTCGATCGCCCGATCGTCATCACCAATGCCTCCTACCGCTTCATGGTGCTGGAGCAGCTCGCCGAAATCGGCATTGAAGCCGACGTGATCCTGGAGCCCATGCGGCGCGATTCCGGGCCTGCGATCGCCGCCGGCGCGGTGTTCGCGCAGAACCGCGCCAGTGAGGCCATCGTGCTCGCGCTCGCCGCCGACCACGTGGTGCAGGACAATGCCGCCTTCGTCGCGGCGTGTCGCCAGGGCCTCACCGCCGCGAGCGCCGGGCGCATCGTCACCTTCGGCGTCAAGCCGGAACGGCCGGCGACCGAATACGGCTATATCAGCCCGGGCGAGGTCATTTCCGGCGAGGTGCACGCGGTCGCGCGCTTCGTCGAAAAGCCGGATGCGGTGAAGGCGGCCGACTACCTAAATTCCGGCTATCTCTGGAACAGCGGCAACTTCATGTTTCCAGCCAGCGTCCTGCTGGACGAATACCGCAAGGTCGATGCGGCGAGCGTGGAGACCATCTCCAATGCCGTGACCAATGCCGGTCGCGATCTCGGCTTCGTGACGCTGGAGCCCGAGGCGTTCGGCGCGGCCAAGGCGATCTCGATCGACTATGCGGTGATGGAGAAGACCGCGCGCGCAGCGGTCGTGCCGGTGTCGTGCGGCTGGTCCGACGTCGGCTCCTGGCACGCGGTGTGGGAATTGTCGGACAAGGACGCGCAAGGCAATGCTTCGCATGGCAGTGCGGTGTTCGAGGATTCCCGCAACTGCAACGTCACCACCGACTCCGCGCTGGTCGCGCTCGAAGGCGTCGACGATCTCATCGTGGTGGCGACCGCCGACGCAGTGCTGGTCTCGCGTCAGAAGGATGCCAACGGGCTGAAGCGGCTGGTCACAAAGCTCAAGGCGGTCGCACCGAAGGTCACCGAGGAGCACCTCAAGGTGCATCGGCCCTGGGGCAGCTACCAGT
>NZ_JADPJQ010000124.1:58731-322391 GCF_023073515.1 Bradyrhizobium sp. 17
TCCCGGTAAAATCATGCTGGAGCTGATCGAGGTCCAGACGGGAAGCTATCTCGGGGAAGACGACATCATCCGGATTGAAGACGACTATCAAAGGTCGTAACCACCACACTCCGAATCACGCGACCCGGGCCAAAAGAGTGGTCTCTTCCAGAGGCTTAAGGCCCGGGGAACGTGTAACTGTTTGAATCAAATCGTGTCCGGACCGCTAGCTCCGCATTCGCCACAAATGTGGCGTCCGTGCTAGAAGCGCCCCGGGGATTTGCGTTGAATCGGGGTTTGCTCAAATGAGTTCCACAGGATCTGCACCGGCAAAGGCCGGCTTGCGCGTCGGCGTCATTGGCGCCGGCGTGATGGGCAGCAACCACGCGCGCGTGCTCGCGGGTCTTCCCGGCGTCAGCCTCGTCGGCGTCGTCGATCCTTCGCCGGCACATCGCACGCGGGCGATGGAGCTTGCCAATTGCGCGAGCTTTGAGACGCTCGACCAGCTGCTGGCCGAAGGCGTCGATGCCGTCACCATTGCGGCGCCGACCCATCTGCATCATGAGGTCTCGCTCGCCTGCATCGCCAAGAACATCCACGTGATGGTCGAGAAGCCGATTGCTTCCACGGTCGCGGAAGGCCGCGAGATCGTCACGGCTGCGCAAAAGGCCGGCGTGACGCTGATGGTCGGCCATGTCGAGCGGTTCAATCCAGCCGTTGCCGCCGTCAAGCAGGCGATCGCGGGCGAGGATATTCTGTCGATCGCGATCACGCGCGTCGGCCCATTCCCGCCGCGCATGTCCAATGTCGGCGTCGTCATCGATCTTGCCGTGCACGACATCGATCTGATCCGCTGGTTCACCGAATCCGACATCGTCGAGGTGCAGCCGCAATTGTCGAGTGCGGTCGCCGAGCGCGAGGACATCGCGCTCTTGCAGTTCCGCACCGCCAACGGCGTGCTCGCGCACATCAACACCAACTGGCTGACGCCGTTCAAGGCGCGCAGCGTCACGGTCGCGACCCGCGGCAAATACGTGATGGGCGATCTCCTGACGCGCCAGGTCACCGAATGTTTCGGCTTCAAGCCTGACGGCAGCTATTCGATGCGGCATCTGCCTGTCGGCCATGACGAGCCGCTCCGCGCCGAATTGATCGCGTTCCTCAAGGCCGTGCGCAACGGCGAGACGCCGGCGGTCACCGGCGACGAGGGCGTCGCCAGCCTCGAGATCGCGACGCAGTGCCTGGAAACGCCGTCGCGGCCCGCCGCCAAGTCGTCCGCCCTCAAGGGCCCGCGCCGCGTCGCCGGCTGATCCCATTCCATGTTGACCGATCAAAACCCGCAAGGCGCCATGAACCAGCATCTGCGTTCCGAACCCATTTCCTTCATCGACGTCGCTTCGCAGCGCCGCCGGCTCGGCGACTCGCTCGATGCCGCCGTGAAGCGCGTTCTCGATCATTGTCAGTTCGTCAACGGCCCTGAAGTCGCCGAGCTCGAGAAGCAGCTTGCGGCCTATTGCGGCGCCAAACACGTCATCGGCTGCGCCAGCGGCACCGACGCGATCCTGATGGTGATGATGGCGAAGAATGTCGGGCCTGGCGACGCCGTGCTGTGTCCGTCCTTCACCTTCATCGCGACCGCTTCGCCGGTGGCGCGGACCGGCGCGACGCCGGTTTATGTCGATGTTGACGAAGCGACCTTCAACATGAGTCCGGAATCGCTCAAGCGCGGCATCGCGACCGCCCGCAAAGCCGGCCTCAAGCCGGTCGCGGTCGTTCCGGTCGATTTGTTCGGCCAGCCCGCCGATCACGATGCCATCGCGGAGATCACCAAGGCCGAAGGCCTGTTCGTGCTCGATGACGCAGCCCAAGGCTTTGGCGCGAGCTACAAGGGCCGCAAGCTCGGCACGTTGGCACTCGCCACCGCGACCAGCTTCTTCCCGGCAAAGCCGCTCGGCTGCTTCGGTGACGGCGGCGCGATCTTCACCGATGACGACGAGCTCGCGGCGACGCTGCGCAGCATCCGTGTGCACGGGCAGGGCGTCGACAAATACGACAACGTCCGCCTCGGCCTGACCGGCCGGCTCGACACCATGCAGGCCGCGATCCTGATCGAGAAGCTGAAGATCTTCGACGACGAGATCGCCGCCCGCAACAAGGTCGCCGAGCGCTACGCGCGCGGTCTCGGTAATGTGGTCACCGTGCCGCGCGTGGCGCCCGGCAATACGTCGGTCTGGGCGCAGTACACGATCCGCCTTCCTGAGGGCACCGACCGCGACGGCTTTGCCGCCGCGCTGAAGGCCCAGGGCGTGCCGACGGCGATCTATTATGGCAAGTCGATGCATCAGCAGACGGCCTACAAGCAGTACCCGGTCGCAGAGGGCGGTCTGCCGGGCTGCGAGAGCCTGTCGCAGGACGTCATCAGCCTGCCGATGCATGCCTATTTGACCGAAGCCGATCAGGAGCGAATCATCGCGGCCGTGCGCGGCGCGCTTTCAACCTGAATTCGCCGTTTTGCTGCGCGAGCTCTTCCTTTAGAAGGGAACGATGCTCGGACGTATCTTCACGGTTGGTGGTTACACGCTGCTCTCGCGGCTGACGGGGTTTGCCCGCGACATCATGCTTGCGGCGATTCTCGGCGCCGGCCCCGTGGCCGACGCCTTTTTCGTGGCGCTGCGGCTGCCCAACCATTTCCGTGCGATCTTTGCCGAGGGGGCCTTCAACGCCGCCTGGGTGCCGGCCTATGCGCACGTCCATGGCGAGCGCGGCGAGGGGGCGGCAAGATTGTTCGCCGACCGCATCTTCACGCTGCTGCTGGCCTCGCAGGCGGTGTTGCTGATCGTCGCCTGGCTGTTCATGCCGCAGGCCATGAGCATTTTGGCGCCCGGCTTTTCCGAGGACGCCGAACAGCGCAAGCTCGCTATCGAGCTGACCCGGATCACCTTTCCCTATCTGCTGCTGATCACGCTGGTGACGCTCTACGGCGGCATGCTCAACGTGATGCAGCGCTTTGCGAGCGCCGCAGCGGCGTCGATCTTCCTCAACATCTCGATGATGATGACGCTGGCGCTCGCCGCATGGTTTCCCAGCGCGGGCCACGCTGCCGCCTGGGGCGTCCTGATCTCGGGTTTTTTGCAGTATTTCCTGCTCGCCGGCGATCTCGCCCGCCATGGCGGCCTGCCGCGCTTTGCGCCGCTCAAGCTCGACGAAGACGTCCGCGCATTCTTTAAAGCACTCGGGCCGGCGACGCTGGGCTCGATGGGCACGCAGCTCGCGCTGTTTGCCGACACCATCATCGCGACTTTCCTGCCGGCGGGCGCGCTGTCGGCGCTGTATTACGCCGACCGTCTCAACCAGCTCCCGATCGGCGTGATCGGCATTGCCATCGGCACGGTGCTGCTGCCGGAGATGTCGCGGCGGATCACGGCCAACGATCATGACGGCGCGATGAAGGCGCAGCGCCGCGCGTTCGATTTCACGCTGCTGTTCTCGGTGCCGTTCGTCGCCGCCTTCCTCACCGTGCCCGACGCGATTATGCGCGCGCTGTTCGCCCGCGGTGCGTTCTCGAAAGCCGATGCCGCCGCCGCCGGCGCCACGCTCGCGGCCTATGCCATCGGCCTCATTCCTTTCGTACTGATCCGCAGCGCGGTCGCGACCTTCTACGCGCGCAAGGACACGGCGACGCCGGTGCGGGCGTCGCTGACCGGCATCGCGGTCAACGTCGCCTTGAAAATTGCCTTGATGGGATCGCTGGCCCAGATCGGGCTTGCGCTGGCTACTGCCGTCGGCGTCTGGACCAACCTGCTACTGGTGCTGTTCTTCGCGGTGCGGCGAGGCTTTCTCGTGCCGGACCGCGCCTGGCTGTTGTCGCTCGTCAAATTCCTGCTGACCGGGATTATCCTGGCCGCCGCCTTCTGGCTCATCGCGCGCTTCAGCAGTCCTTCGTTGGGCTCGATGCACTTCCGGGACGAATTGACGCTGCTTCTGCTGGCCGTCGGGGGCACGATCGTCTATGCGCTCGCCATCCTTGCGCTGTTCGGGCGCCGCTGGCTGGTCTCACTGGTGCGAGGTTAACTTTTTCATGTTTTCAACGCATTGACGGCTCGACCTTGTCGGCACGGGCCAGTCTCGATCGTCCTTGGATGGACACATCTCGGAAGTGCGGCGGATGGACCCTGCACAATTGACGTGATGCCGTCACCTCGAGCCGGCAAAATTCGAACCAGGAGCACTGTTTATGAGGATCACCGTCGAAACCAACGTAGCAGCCCCCATCGATCAGGTCTGGCGCGCTTATACGACGCCTGCCGACATCATGAAGTGGAACGCCGCGTCCGACGACTGGCATACGACCAAGGCGACCGTCGACCTGCGAGAAGGCGGTGTCTTCTCATCGCGCATGGAGGCCAAGGACGGCAGCATGGGCTTTGACTTCGCCGGTACCTACACGAAAATCGTCGAGCACAAGCGTATCGAATACGCGTTCGGCGAGCGAAATGCCGAAGTCGAGTTTGTGCCCGGCCCGAAGGGCATTCTGGTTCGCGTGGTCTTCGATGGCGAATCGACGCACTCGGTCGAGCAGCAGCAAGGCGGTTGGCAGGCAATCCTCGACAACTTCGCACGATACGTGGAAGCGAAGCAGACGAAGTCCTGAGGCGTGTGTAGAGGCAAGAAAGCGCCAGAATAAGGGGCTCGCTTCCAGGGTGCAACCGACCTCCACACATCTCTTGATTTTGCGCGATTGCTATGGTAATCGCAGCGCATGATCAAATCAGTGCGCAAACTCAACCGCAACCACATGACCCGCTTCGGCCGGGCCGTGGAAGGAGTCGCGCGCTAGAAATTCGACGACGACATCTTTTCACCAGGCCCCGCCGGCATCGGATGGGGCCTTTTGTTTTGGCCACGCTTCCCTGCCGGCACAACAGCAGGAGCGTCCGATGCCACCCCAACAGACGATCATGACATCCGAGACGGAGAGGCTCCCCCTCGAGCTTGCCTCGACGTGGAGCATCCCAGGCTTGCTCGCGCGATACTGGCGTGCGCTCCAGGACTGGCGCTGGCGGCACGGCCCACAAATCGCCTTGCGGGACCTGAGTGACCGGGAGCTGATGGATATCGGCCTGACGCGCGGCGAGATCGACTACTTTACGCCGGAACGGGCTATCGATGCGCTGAGAGATCGCGCGTCGCAGCCGTGGGGCCGTGGTGTGATGTAAATGATGAGCCATCCGAAGCGGACATGCGCTTTGTGAGCAAGCAGCCGTCAGCACGGCTGCTTGTTCTCAGGCGTGCACTGCGGGCGGGTTCGGCAACTATCATGCCATCAAGCGGACCGTTCCTCACGGCCAAATGACCGAGTTGCGGCGCTCCCGTTCCATCCTGCTCTGGCAGGTGAGGGCGCTGGACGGTTTTCGCATGCCTAAACCCGTTTGCCTTGCCAGTTTTTCCACGGCAATATGCCGGCAAAACAACCATGAGAAACGGGACGAGAAAAATGGCGGCTCCCATCAAGTTTGGCGTTGGCCAAAGCGTGTTGCGCAAGGAGGATGACGCGCTCATCCGCGGCAAGGGCCGCTATACCGACGATTATGCGCCGCAGGCCGTGCTTCACGCCCTGATGCTGCGCTCGCCGCATGCGCATGCCAAATACACCATCGATGCGAGCCGCGCCCGCACCCTTCCCGGCGTCGCGCTGATCCTGACCGCCGATGACGTTGGGGATCTCGGCAATCTGCCCTGCCTGTTCAATCTCGAGACCGATCCCTTCACCGGGCCGCCTTACCCGATCCTCGCCAAGGACGAAGTGCGCCATGTCGGCGATTCCATCGCCTTCGTGGTCGCCGAGACCATCGACCAGGCCCGCGACGCGATTGAGGCGATCGAGGTCAAATGGAGCCCGCTGCCGGCGGTGACCGGTGTCGTCAATGCCGTGAAGAAGGGCGCGCCGCAGGTCTGGCCGGACAAGCCCGGCAACGTGCTGTTCGACGTCTCGATCGGTGACAAGAAAGCGACCGAAGCTGCCTTTGCCAAAGCGCATGCGGTGGCCGAGATCTCGATCGTCAATCCGCGCGTGGTCGCGAACTTCATGGAGACGCGCGCGGCGGTGTGCGAATACGACGCCAAGCGCGACCATCTGACGCTGACGGTCGGCAGCCAGGGCAGCCATCGCCTGCGCGATATCCTCTGCCAGAACGTGCTCAACATTCCGACCGACAAGATGCGGGTGATCTGCCCCGACGTCGGCGGCGGCTTCGGCACCAAGCTGTTTCCCTATCGGGAATACGCCCTGTTGGCAGTCGCCGCGCGAAAGCTGAAGAAGGCGGTGAAATGGGCGGCCGACCGCACCGAGCATTTCATGGGCGACGCGCAGGGCCGCGACAACGTCACCACCGCGAAGATGGCGTTGGCCGAGGACGGCAAGTTCCTCGCGATGGATTGCGACCTGATGGGCGACATGGGCGCGTATCTGTCGACCTTCGGGCCCTATATCCCGCATGGCGGCGCCGGCATGCTGCCGGGCCTCTACGACATCCAGGCGTTCCACTGCCGGGTGCGCACCATCTTCACCAACAGCGTGCCGGTCGATGCCTATCGCGGCGCCGGGCGGCCTGAGGCTGCTTACGTCATCGAACGCCTCGTGGACGCCTGCGCGCGAAAACTCGACATGACGGTGGATGCCGTCCGCCGCAAGAATTTCATCCAGCCGAAGGCGCTGCCCTACAAGACCGCGACCGGCAAGGTCTACGATTCCGGCGACTTTGCCGCGCATCTGAAGCGCGCGATGGAGATCGCCGAGTGGAAGGATTTTGGCAAGCGTGCCAAGGCGGCCAAGAAGAACGGCCTGATCCGCGGCATCGGACTTGCGAGCTATGTCGAGGTCTGCGGCACCATGGGCGAGGAGACCGCCAATGTGCGGATGGACCCCAATGGCGATATCACGGTCCTGATCGGCACCCAGTCGAGCGGGCAGGGCCATCAGACGGCCTATGCGCAGATCGTTGCCGAGCAGTTCGGCGTGGCGCCCGAGCGCCTGCACGTCCACCAGGGCGACACCGAGATGATCGCCACGGGCCTCGGCACCGGCGGCTCGGCTTCGATCCCGTCGGGCGGTGTCAGCGTCGAGCGCGCGACCCGCGAGCTCGGGCAGAAGCTGAAGGAAATCGCGGCCCAGGCGCTGGAAGCCAGCGCCGGCGACCTCGAGATCACCGACGGCATTGTGCGCATCGCCGGCACCGACCGCTCGATCTCATTCGCCGATCTCGCCAAGCGACCCGGCGCGGATCCCTCGAAGCTGAACGCGAGCGCGACCTTCGCCAGCGCCGACGGCACCTATCCCAACGGCACCCATGTCGCGGAGGTCGAGATCGATCCGGCCACCGGCATCATCAAAATCGTCAACTACGTGATCGTCGACGATTTCGGCATGACGCTCAATCCGCTGCTGCTGGCCGGCCAGGTCCATGGCGGCGCCATGCAGGGCATCGGCCAGGCGCTGATGGAGCAGGTGGTCTATGGCGCGGGCGACGGCCAGCTCGTCACCGCGACCTTCATGGACTACGCGCTGCCGCGCGCGGCGGACGGGCCGGCCTTCGTGTTCGAGACCGCCAACGTTCCCTGCAAGACCAATCCGCTGGGGGTGAAGGGGGCGGGCGAGGCCGGCGCGATCGGATCCTGCCCGGCCGTCGTCAACGCCATCGTCGACGGGCTCTGGCGCGAATACAAAATCGACCACATCGACATGCCGGCGACTCCGGAACGGGTGTGGATCGCCATCAACGAGCACCATCGCCGTCACAGCCTCTAAGCTGCGACCTCCCACGGCGGGAATAAACGCCCGTCGCCGGGTTCTATCCATGATGGCGCACCCCAAACTCTACGAGCGGAGAAACAAACCGATGAAACGGATGATGATTGTTGTGGGCATCCTCTCGCTGGGTGCGGGCGCCGTGATGGCGCAGCAGGAGATTGCCGTGCAGCAGGACAATCTCATGCGCTCGATCGCCAAGAACCAGTATGGCATCATCCAGAAGATGACGAAGGGCGATATCCCCTACGATCAGAAGGCCGTCGATCAGGCCATTGCCAGCATCGAGGCCGACGTCGCCAAGATCGCAAAGACCTTCGAGGTCAATCCCAAGCAGGACGTGGTGAACGCCACCTACGGTGCTTCAGCAAAAGTCTGGCAGAACAAGGCCGATTTCGACTCCAAGATTCCGCCGGTGCAGAAGGCGATCGCCGACGTCAAGGGCAAGATCAGCGATGTGGCGAGCCTGAAGGCCGCCTACACGGCTATCAACGAGCGCTGCAACGACTGCCATGAGACTTATCGGGTCAAGTTGAAGTAGCGGTCGGATTGCGCTTCGCTCCATCCGCGCTACTGTTGAGTCGAGAAAGGGCGGTTGCGAAAGCAGCCGCCTTTTCGGGAAATTCTATCCGCAAGGCCTGACGGATCGCTGCCGGAGCAGCTATCTTTGCTCCAGCCGCCGCGGCATTGGCGTGAGCTTTGACGCTGACGCATCTCGCTCCTGACTGCGTCACGACATCAGGAGTTCCAACCCACGGCGAGTGCCTCATTCAGCAACAGCGAGACAAGCCATGGTAAAACCGTTCCCGTCGAAGACGCACATCGGCAACCATATGCTGCATCCGGAAACGCTGATGCTGACCTATGGCTACGATCCGCAATTGTCGGAAGGCGCCGTCAAGCCGCCGGTGTTCCTGACCTCGACCTTCGTGTTCAAGACGGCCGAGGACGGACAGGACTTTTTCGATTTCGTCTCCGGCCGGCGCGAGCCGCCGGAAGGGATGGGCGCGGGCCTGGTCTATTCACGCTTCAATCACCCCAACAGCGAAATCGTCGAGGACAGGCTCGCGATCTATGAGCGCACCGAGAGCTGTGCGCTGTTCTCATCCGGCATGGCGGCCATCGCGACCACGATCCTGGCGTTCGTCCGCCCCGGCGACGTCATTCTGCACTCCCAGCCGCTCTACGGCGGCACGGAAACGCTGCTGACGAATACGCTTGCGCGTCTGTCGATCGGCGCCGTCGGCTTCGCCGATGGCGTCGATGAAGCCGTGGTCAGCCAGGCCGCGGAGGAGGCCATGCGCAAGGGCCGGGTTTCGATGATCCTGATCGAGACCCCGGCCAACCCGACCAACGGGCTGGTCGACATCGCGATGATGCGGCGTGTCGCTGAGAGCATCGGAAAGACCCAAGGACACGTTCCGATCATCGCCTGCGACAATACGCTGCTCGGACCGGTGTTTCAGCGACCGATCGAGCACGGCGCCGATATTTCCCTGTACTCGCTCACGAAATATGTCGGCGGTCATTCAGATCTGATCGCGGGCGCCGCGCTCGGCGCGAAGGCGGTGGTGAAAGGGATCAAGGCGCTGCGGGGCGCCATCGGCACCCAGCTCGATCCGCATTCCTGCTGGATGATCAACCGCTCGCTCGAGACGCTGAGCCTGCGCATGGAAAAGGCGGATGCGAATGCGCGCCTCGTGGCGGACTATCTGCGCGATCATCCCAAAGTGGCCAAGGTGCACTATCTCGGTCATCACGACGCGGCGTCGCCGGATGGACTTGTATTTGCGCGGCAATGCTCGGGGGCAGGGTCCACGTTCTCGTTCGACATCGTCGGCGGCAAGGCCGCGGCGATGAAGTTCCTCAACGCGCTGCAGATCCTCAAGCTGGCGGTGAGCCTTGGTGGAACGGAGTCGCTTGCGAGCCTGCCTGCCACCATGACTCATTCCGGCGTTCCCGCCGACATCCGCCGGAAGATCGGCGTGCTCGATTCCACGATCCGGCTGTCGATCGGCATCGAACACCCGTCGGATTTGATCGCCGACCTCGCGCAGGCGCTGAACGCAGCCGAACCTGAGGTGTGACGCCTGCGCCAGCGCTACGCGGAATCGAAAAGGGTGGCTGCGATGGCAGCCGCCCTTTTTGTTGGTCTGTGCGAAGCTTACTTCGTCACCTGACCGCGGATCTCGCCGCCCGGATTGGCCGCGGTGTGGATGTTGACGTAGAGCTTGCCGCCGAGCAGATCGGCGGCCTGCGCGTCGGTCAGTGTCGCCGAGCCCTCGGCCGGGCTGGTGGCAGCGCCTGGGATCGGGATCGCAACGCCGGCGTTCTTGCCGGGCTCGGCAGGTCCATGGAAATGGGCGGCGGTGGCGGGGCCGGACAGGCCGGAATAGGTGACCTTCCAGGACAGCTTCTTGCTGGCGGCGTCGTAATCCAGATCGGCCGTTCCGGTGCCGCTGCTGGTCGTTGCGGGGACCTCGGATTTGGCGTCGAGCGTTGCTTTCAGCTTTTCCGCGCTGGCCGAACCCGCAAAAGCAACGGCGCCAAGCACTGACATGGCGATGACGATCTTGTTCATGATTTTTCTCCCTGCTGAACCCGTTTGGGCTGCCAAACTTCCAACAGCCGGCATTGCAGTTTATTCCCGTTTCAAGCCGCGGTGGGCTAAATTCTTCGTGGCTGGAGCCGCGAGGACATCGGTCATAAGCTTCGCCGCGACGACGAAGGGACCGCATGTTGCGACGAACAATCCCCGTGGCGCTGCTCGCCGCACTCGCCGCGGCCGGCGTCTATTGGTGGCTCAGCGCGCCGGTGGGGGCGGCCGCCGGCACCGCGCCTGCCCGCGTCCCTGATCTTGCCAATGGCCAGGTGATGTTCAACGCCGGCGGCTGCGCCTCATGCCATGCCGTCCCCGACCAGCCCGATCGTCTCAGGCTTGGCGGCGGCGTCGCGATCAAGTCGCCGTTCGGAACGTTCTATGCGCCGAACATCTCGTCCGATCCGACCGATGGCATCGGCAAATGGAGCGAGGCCGAATTCGTCAACGCGGTGATGCACGGAGTCTCGCCCGACGGACAGCATTATTTTCCGGCCTTTCCTTACACGTCTTATCAGCACGCCAGGCGCGAGGACGTGCTCGATCTCTTTGCGTACCTGAAAACGCTGCCGGCCGTCGCAGGCAAGGTGCGCGACCACGACGTGCCCTTTCCGTTCAACATCCGGCGCAACGTCGGCATCTGGAAATTCTTATTTCTGGACGACAAGCCCTTCGTCCCCGACAGCGCGAAGTCACCGCAGTGGAATCGCGGCGCCTATCTCGTCGACAGTTTTGGCCATTGCGCGGAATGCCACAGCCCGCGCAACGCGCTTGGCGGCATCACCGCCGCACAACGCTTCGCTGGAGGCCCCAATCCGGAAGGCGAGGGATGGGTTCCCAACATCACCCAGAAGGGCCTTGGCGAGTGGAGCGCGAAGGATATTGCCTATTTCCTGAAGACCGGCGAATTGCCCGACGGCGACAGCGTCGGCGGCGCGATGACGCGGGTGATCAAGAACACCTCGCAACTGCCGGACGACGATCTCGCGGCGATGGCGGACTATCTCAAATCGCTGCCGCCGGTGGACGGTCCGCCGCGTCCCAAGCGCAAGGAGGGCGGCACCTGATCGGGCCTGCCCTTTTTCGGACGGTCAACTCGCGCCAAACGCCTTGAAGGTGATGATGGTGAGGGTGTCCTGGATGCCGGGCAGCACCTGCACCTTCTCGTTGACGAAGTGGCCGATATCGGTGTCGTTGTCGACGTAAAACTTCACCAGCAGGTCGTATTGCCCGGCCGTGGAATAGATCTCGGAGGCGATCTCGGCTTCGGCAAGCGCATTGGCGACCACATAGGATTGGCCGAGCTTGCATTTGATCTGGACGAAAAAGGGAACCATCGCGGTCACTCCGAAAGCATATCTGACGGCTAATAGGCCAAACCCGGCCGGATTTAGCAAGCGAACTTGCTGGGCTGGGAGAGGCGCGCTAGGACGGGCCATGGCTTCGAAAACGCTGAAGAGCGCCCCATGACGACACCCGTAGCGCTGACCATTGCCGGCTCCGATTCGAGCGGAGGCGCCGGCATCCAGGCCGACCTGAAGACCTTTGCCGCGCTCGGCGTTTTTGGCGCTTCCGCCATCACGGCGCTGACGGCGCAGAACACCCGCGGCGTCACCGGCATTCACGCCGTGCCCGCCGAATTCGTCACCGCGCAGATCGACGCGGTGTTTTCCGATCTCGAGGTCGGCGCGGTCAAGATCGGCATGGTGGCGCAAGCCGCCAGCATCGATGCGATCGCGGCCGCGCTGTCGCGCTGGGCGCCCGGGCATATCGTGCTCGATCCCGTGATGGTGGCGACGTCGGGCGATCGCCTGCTCGCGTCCGATGCCGTCGATGCCCTGCGCATCAAGCTGATGCCGCTGGCCTCGGTGATCACACCCAATCTGCCCGAGGCCGCGGCTCTGCTCGACGAGCCGGTCGCGGCCAGCGAGGCCGAGATCGAAAGCCAGGGGCGCCGGCTGCTGGCGCTCGGCAGTCGTGCGGTCCTGATCAAGGGCGGCCACGGCGAGGGCGCCGAGAGTATCGATTATCTCGTCGATGCCAGCACCACGATCGCGCTCGCCGCGCCGCGCGTTGCCACAAGCAACACCCATGGCACCGGCTGCTCGCTGTCCTCGGCGGTCGCCGCAGGGCTCGCCAGAGGCGAAGATCTCGAGCGCGCCGTGCGCAACGCCAAGACCTGGATCAGCGCGGCGATCGCCGCCGCCGACCGCTTCAGCGTCGGCCACGGACACGGCCCGATCCATCATTTCCATAAATTTTACTGAACGCCGGTCGCGAGCGCGCCACCGCTAGTCCCTCCCGCCATGCAGCTCCGGGTTCTTGCGGAGGCTGCCGCGACGCCATGTCGCCTGATTGTCGCATGCGACTGATATTCGCAGGGTGGGCGAGGCAAGCGCGATTCGTATCTGAGGGTGCCTCAAAGGTTCGATTGGTCATCCCCCTGTCACGGGACATTGTTACAGGCTGGCGCATGGGAAGTTACGATGTGAGTGACGAGAGCCCGGAGCGGCGCTTTCGCACGTTGTTCATCTCCGACGTTCATCTCGGAGCCCGCGGTTCTCAAGCCGATCTTCTGCTCGATTTCCTGCGTTTCCATGATGCCGACACGATCTATCTCGTCGGCGATATCGTCGACGGCTGGGCGCTGAAATCGAGCTGGCATTGGCCGCAATCGCATAACGACCTCGTCCAGAAGCTTTTGCGCAAGGCGCGCAAGGGCGCCAAGGTCATCTACATCCCCGGCAATCACGACGAGTTCCTGCGCAACTATTACGGCACGCATTTCGGCGGCATCGACGTGGTCGAGAACACCGTCCACACCGGCGCGGACGGCAAGCGGTATCTCGTCATCCATGGCGACATCTTCGACCTCGTGGTGCAGAACGCACGCTGGCTCGCCCATCTCGGCGACAAGGCCTACGATTTCGCGATTCAGCTCAATCGCTTCGTCAACTTCTTCCGGCGCATGTTCAAGGTGCCGTATTGGTCGCTGTCGCAATGGGCCAAGCAGAAGGTCAAGAACGCCGTCAACTATATTGGCGCGTTCGAGCAGGCGCTCGCCGCCGAGGCGCGACGCCACGATGCCGACGGGGTGATCTGCGGCCACATCCATTACGCGGTGATCCGCGACGAGGGCGGCATCCGCTACATGAATTGCGGCGACTGGGTCGAGAGCTGTACGGCGCTGGTCGAGCACGACGACGGCCATTTCGAGATCATCACCTGGGCGGACCAGGCCGAGAAGCCGGCACAGGTCCCGCAGGTCGCAGCCAGAGCTGCATGACAAAGGCAGCCTGATGCGCATCCTGGTCGCGACCGACGCCTGGCACCCGCAAGTCAACGGTGTGGTTCGGACGCTGACCAAACTTGCCGACGCCGCCAAAAGTCTCGACGTCGAATTCTCGTTCCTGACGCCACAATCGTTCCGCACCTTTGCGATGCCGAGCTATCGGGACGTGCGGGTGGCCATGCCGCGCCCGGGCAGAATCGCGAAGCTGATCGAAGAGGCGCGCCCGGACAGCATCCACATCGCGACGGAGGGGCCGATCGGCCTGATGGTCCGCCGCTATTGCCGGCAGCGCAAGCTGCCCTTCACGACCAGCTTCCACACCCGCTTTCCCGAATATGTCCGCGCCCGCGTGCCGGTGCCGGGCTCGCTGATCTGGCGGGCGCTGCGCCGATTCCATAGCCCCAGCCGCGCCGTGATGGCGGCGACGCCGGCGCTCGCCAGTGAGCTGACCGAGCGCGGCTTCGACAATGTCGTGCTGTGGCCGCGCGGCGTCGACCCCCATCTGTTCCATCCCCGCGCGATTGATCTCTGCCTGCCGGCGCCGGTGTTCCTCTCGGTCGGCCGCGTTGCCGTGGAGAAGAATCTCGAGGCGTTCCTCGACCTCGAGCTGCCCGGCACCAAGGTGATCGTCGGTGACGGCCCGGCGCGTGTCGCGCTGGAGGAGGCCTATCCGGACGCGATCTTCCTCGGCGAAAAGCACGGCGAGGAGCTGGCGGACATCTACGCGGCCGCCGACGTCTTCGTATTTCCGAGCAAGACCGACACGTTCGGCCTGGTCCTGCTCGAAGCGCTGGCGAGCGGCCTGCCGGTCGCGGCTTTCCCGGTGAAGGGCCCCCGCGACGTGATCGGCGATGCGCCGGTTGGCGCGCTCGATCACGATCTGCGCAGCGCCTGCTTTGCCGCGCTCGACATCTCCCGGCAGGACTGCGTGGAATTCGCCGCCAACTACACCTGGGAGGCCTCGGCCCGGGCTTTTATCGACAGCATTTTGGCCGTCGGCGCGGTAATGCCCGGCCGAAACGGGGCAGAGCCGGCGCGATTCGTCGCCTGAGAGCCCAAAGCCTCGCGCGGAGATGCCTTGCCCGCGCCTCATCCGGCGCGATAACATTCAGGCATGACAGAACAGCTTCTCCCGATCGGCCCTGCCGATATCGACGCCGCAGCACGCGTGATCGCACCCTTCGCCGTCCGCACCCCGCTGTTGTCCTTTCCCGTGCTCAACGAGCGTGTCGGTGCAAAGGTCTATCTCAAGCCGGAGATGCTCCAGCGCACCGGGTCGTTCAAGTTTCGCGGTGCCTTCAACAAGGTCGCCTCGATCCCGCAGGACAAGCGCGCCGGCGGCGTGGTTGCGTTCTCCTCCGGCAACCACGCCCAGGGCGTGGCGGCGGCGGCAAAGATCCTCGACATGCAGGCGACCATCGTGATGCCCGCGGATGCGCCGTTGTCAAAGCGCGAGCGTACCAAATCCTACGGTGCCGAGGTCGTGCTGTACGACCGCGACCGTGACGACCGCGAGGCGATCTCGCGCGGCATCGCCGAGAAGCGCGGCGCGACGCTGGTCAGGCCCTATGACGATCCCTTCGTGATCGCGGGCCAAGGCACCGCCGGCCGCGAGATCGCCGAGGACATGGCGGCGCTCGGCCTCAGCCCGGACATCGTGGTCGCCCCGGCCTCCGGCGGCGGCCTGATCGCCGGCGTTGCAACGGCTGTGAAGGCGCGTTTTCCGCTGGCCGAGATCGTGGTGGCCGAGCCCGACGCGTTCGACGATCACGGCCTTTCGCTGACCGCGGGCCATCGCGAGCCGCACGCACCCGCCGGCCGCACCATCTGCGATGCGCTGATGGCCCTGATCCCCGGCGAGATGACGTTTGCGATCAACAGCAAGCTGCTCGCGCGCGGCGTCACCGCCTCGGACAAGGAAGTCGGCGCGGCCGTCGCGTTTGCCTATCGCGAGCTGAAGCTTGTGGTCGAACCGGGCGGAGCGGTCGGCCTGGCCGCGCTGCTTGCGGGACGACTTGATGTTGCCGGCAAGAATGTCGTCATCGTGCTTTCCGGCGGCAATGTCGACGCTGATTTGTTTGCCGAGCTGGTGGCCTGATAATCAATCTTCTGACATCAAGAAGGGCAGAGCGTCTCCGCTCTGCCCTTTGTCGTGTGTGGCCGACCGCGATCAGTGCATGAAGCCGCGGTGGTTGTTGCCGCCGTTGCCACCCTGGCTCTGGTTCATCGACTGCCGGAAGTTGTTGCTGCCGTTGTTGACGATCCGGTTGGTCTCATTGAACTGCGGGTGGTTGTTGTTCTGCACCTGCACCTTGTTCACGGGGTTGTTGCTGATCTTCGCCCCGTTGTTGATGCGGATCGGGTTGTTCTGCGTCTGAACGTTGACGGGCATCGTGTCGATGGTCGTGCCGCCCTTGCCGACATTGACCGGCATGCTCACGATCTTGCCGGGATTGCCACTGGTTGTGCCGTTGCTTGTGCCGTTGGCAGTGCCGGTATTGCCGCCGCCGTTCTGCGTCTTGTTGGTCGCAGGCAGCGTCACGATCTTGCCGATGCCGCCATTGTTGTTGGTGGTGTTGGTCGGCGCAGGCAGGGTCACGATCTTGCCCGGGGTCTGCGACGGCGTGCCGTTCTGCTGGTTGGGCTGGTTGTTGCCCGCGGGCAGGTTGACGATCTGGCTGCCATTGTCGAGCTTGCCGATGCCGTTGTTGTCGCCCGACTTCTGCACGATCGGCAAATTGCCGTTCACTTGCGCACCGCCATTGCCCTGCTGCAGCGGCATGTATTTGGGCTGGCCGAGATTGCCGATCTTGAAGGTCGGGGCGATATTCTGCGGCGCCAGGATCTTGGTCGCCTGCATCAAGGGGATCTGCTTCGGCTGCATCTGGAGCTTCAGCGCGACCTGAGCATAGGGCGTGTTGCCGTAGTTGTCGTAGAAGTTCTTGTAGCCGAGCGGCGAGTTCGCGAGCACCGCCTTGTGCCAGGCCTGCGTGAGCAGCAGATTGTTGAGCAGCCAGCGGACGTGATCGCACAGCGGATCGTGCGGATACATTGTGATGAATTCCTGATAGTACTCCGGCCGTGCTTCGGACACGACGTAGTCATAGGCTTGGCGGGTCGAGCGGCTCGGCAGATTGGCGGCCATCTGCACCACAGGCGCATTCACCGGTGCGCGGCTGGCGGCAACGGCGGTGTCGCCGAAGAAGGTGAAGTCAGACGTCAGCGACGAGCTCTCCCACGGGATCTGCGCGCCGCTGGTGGTCTGGTTCACTTCGAGGCGCACGCGCTTGAACAGCTGCTCGATTGGCACGTTGGGCTCGCGCGCGACGTTCAGGAAGGCCTGCGTGTAGGGGCTGTGGCCGCCGGTGCCGTCCTGCGCTTCGGCGCCCGGCGCGGTCGAGTAGCCGACGATCGAGCCGTTCGGGGCATCGACGATGGCCAGGCCGCGGCCGGCATCGTTCACGTTCGGGAACGGGTTATTGCGGCAGGCATCGAGGATGACGATGCGCATACGGCTCGGGATCGTCTCCAGCGTCGACATCACGTCGACCAGGCGGACGGAGTTGTTGACGAGTTCGGTCTGGCTCGAGACCTTGGCGTCGACAGGAACGAGGTAGTTCTCGCCGGCGAGCTGCACGCCGTGACCGGCATAGTAGACCATCGCCACCGTGTTCGGACCGCGCGCTGACACTTTGGCGGAGAAGTCCTGAACGACGCGGAGCATGTCGTTCTGGGTCAGGTCGGTCGCGGCGACCACTTCGAACCCGGCGGAGTTCAGGAACTTCGCCATGGACTCCGCGTCGTTGTCCGGATTGGCGAGCTGCGGCGCGTTCTGATAGTTCGAATTGCCGATCACCAGCGCGACACGCTGTTCCGGGCCTTGCAGCGCGGTGGGGGCCGGCTCGACCGGGGCGACTTGCGCGGAAACTGGGCCGCAGGCAAAGCCGAACAGGCTCCCCAGCAGGCTAGCCGTCATCAGGAAAGGTTTTAGGCGGAACATGGCGTGCTCCCTTGGCACTGATCTCGATACGGTATTGGTTGCCGGCAAACTTGGCCGCGTTCGAGTTTGATGTCCGTGATCCCCATCACCATGGTAGGCTGCGTGATCTGAATCACGCTTGGAACCTGCCAAGGTGGGCGCCCAATGGGAGGACAGTCCGTCACATGCTGAAATCGATCGATCCGATCCTCACGCCCGACCTGCTTTGGCTACTGGCTTCCATGGGCCACGGCGACGATCTTGCTTTCGTCGATGCCAATCACCCCTCGGCGCGCATCGCGCAGAGCACGCATTCGCAGCGCCTGATCCAGTTGCCGGGCATGAGCATGGAGACCGCGATTCGCGCCATCATGTCGGTCTATCCGCTCGACGATTTCGATCCCGATCCGGTCCGCGTGATGATGCCGGTCGACGATCCCGACCGCGTCCCCGACGTGCAGCGCGCGGTGCTCGCGGAGATCGAGCGTGCCGCCGGCCGGCCCGTCACGCCCGGAAAACTCTCGCGGCCGGATTTTTATCGCGCGGCGGCGGCGAGCTTTGGCGTCGTACAGGTCGGCGACAGCAGCAGTTACGGATGCTTCCTGATCAGGAAGGGTGTGATCAGCTAGCAGCGCACGATCGAACGATGCGGGACGGCGTCACGCGTGCTCGAATGGTCCGACCTCGCGGATCACCTTGCAGATCTGCAGGAAGCCGCTGGCGTAGAATTCGGCATGTCCTCGCTTCATCGTCTCGACATGTTCGGGATGGGTGCGCCAGGCTTCGAGCGCTTCCTCAGAGGCAAAACGGAACACGGTGAGCTCCTCGCCGTCGTCGGCCTTGAACGACTTGACCGATACAAAGCCGGGAAGACGGCTGACGATGTCGTACATGCGCGCGCCGAGTCGGTCGTGTTCGTCGACAGAGGCGCCGTTACGCAATTGTAGATCGCCAATGACAATCACTTCACCAATCATATTTCTACACCTTAATCGATAGGATTCCTGCCGCTCGATCTGCTATTCGGTTTCGTGAGGGCTTTGTTACTTGGCACTCGAAATTGAATGGTCATTCCGCAGGCGGCCGTCTATCGTCCATCCATGTCACGCTTTTTATGTCTATCTGTCGCTATCGTCCTATCGCTGCTGCCGGCTGTCGCGCCGGCTGCTTCAATCCAAAAGCGTCCCAAGCAAGCTTGGCATGGCTACGGCTTCCTGCCGGGCTATCGCCAGCCGCTGAGCAACAGCATTCCCCTCTACAAGCAGAAGGAAGCGATGCGGCGGATGTCGCCTAGCGACCGGCGCCATTGGTACATCGATCCGGTCCCCCAATATTACGGCTGGGATGGTGAGTGGCGCTATTTCGGCCGGCCCGGCTTCGGCGGCGGCCGCTACAATGGCGGCAGTTTTGGGCCGTGCTGGACGCGGACGCCGATCGGTGCGGTGTGGAATTGCGGGTGATCGGCTAAGCATCCGTCATTGCGAGCGGAGCGCGCTGCGCTCGCAATGACGTTGGGGAGAGAGTGTTTCCTCATTCCGCTCTCGTGCCGCGGACGCAGCGCGGCGTGCTTCGACAGTGCGCTGCAGAGCCGGGGCCATGTGGCGACGAAGCTGTGGCTCGAGGGTCCCGGATCTGCGCTTCGCTTGTCCGGGACACGAGACGGAGCAGGCCGCATCCCCTTACGAGAAGAACGCGATCTTCTCGGCCTGGGTCATGCGGCGGATGGGCGCCATGGGATCGTTGGCGGCGGCGCGGGGCTTTTGCAGGATGCCGCTGGCGAGGATGGTGGCGCCAAGCGAAGCTTCCGGAACCGGCGACGTCATCGGGAGCGTCGTGGCCTGCGCCGCGCCGAATGTCGCGGATGCTGCCATGACGGGCGCCGGCTGCTCCATCACTTCGGCGGCGGCTTCCGCAATGGCGTTGGTGAGGCGCGCCAGCGATTCCATCGCGATCGGCGCTTCCTCTACGGGCTCCTCCACGACCGCTGCGGCGGCGACTGGCTCTGGTGCGGACGGCTCGGGTGCGATCGGCTCCGGTATCTCGGCTGCGATGGGCGCTGCGGCCTCCGCAACCACCGGCTCCGGAACCGTCGCTTCCATCTCGACCGGTTCGATGATCTCGTCGAATTCGGGGTCGGGCGCGGCCATCTCCAGCGCGATGGCCTCGAGGATGGCTTCGTCCTCGGCTTCGGCGGCGGCATCGAGCGAAAATTCGTCCGTCACCTCCGCGAAAGCCTCAGTGGCCGGCTCTTCAAAAGCGATGTCTTCAGGCGCGATCCGGCTCTCGGCGATGGTCTCCGGCTCGAGCGCGGCGTCCGTCGCCTGCTCGGCAACGGAGAAGGCCTCGGAGACGATTCCGGCCGCGTCCGTGGCGGCTTCGGGCTCGATCGCCTCTGCGATGTCCTGCGGCGCCTCCGTAAAAGCCACGGGTGCTTCGCTGGCCATCGCCGCAGGCGCGGCCTCCGCCAGCGGAGCTTCCGCAGCGGACGACGGTGTCTCCTGCACCGGAGCCGGCGAGGGGCGCGCGGCCTGCGGTGTTGCGTCAGCGTCGGTTTGGTCGATCCGGTCCTTGAGCAGATCGAATGCGGCCTTGAGGTCGGAGCGAGGGTCGATGGTCGAAACCTGCGCGCAGGCCGCCTCGATCGAGGCGAGCTGCGAATCAATCAGGTCGCAGATTCGGCCGTCGGCACCGATCTCGCGCCAGCGCCAGGAGATCTCCTTGATGATGCGCAGGCCGCGCGGGATCGGTGCGAGGCTCGCCTCGATCGCAGCAGGATCGAACGCCGCGATTGCGATCGTCTCGGCTTCACGAATCGCGTGCCGGATGGCGACCAAGGCTTCGGGGAGGCGGTCCTCGACGACGGGTTGGCGCTGTGCCGCAAGGGCTTCTTCGATTTTCGCGACCGCGTCGAGCACCATGCGGGTATCGGCATTGCGGTTGCGCTTGGCGTATTCGCCGAGGAACCAGCGGCCGCGCGCGGTCTCCATGAAGGCTTCGCGGATCGCGTCGTAATCCTGCTCGTTCGGCTCGGCCGCACGGGCAGACATAGGCGAGAGGGCGAATGCTTCGTTGGCCATGTCAATCTCGTCGCGCAAATCACCGCGCGTTACAGTAACGATCATCACGATATCGACCGAATCGCAATTGGTTTGATGGCACCCGAATCACAAATCCCCATCGCAGCATCTCAGAAGCGGCGATTCGCCGTGAGCCTCGCGCTGTTCTACTCGGCCGTGTTCGCGGTGTCGGGAACGCATCTGCCGTTCTTTCCGCTCTGGCTGAAGGCGATCGGCATCGACGCGGCCTGGATCGGCCTCATCAACGCGCTGCCGGCGATCACACGCTTCACCACGCTGCCGCAGATCACCGCCTTTGCTGAAAAGCGACATGCGATTCGCGCCGGCATGATGATCTCCGTGCTGGCGACGGCGATCGGGTTCACGGCGGTCGGCTTGCAGCAGCAGCCGCTGGCGCTGTTCCTGATCTATGCGCTGACCTGCATGATGTGGACGCCGACCATGCCGCTGACCGACGCCTATGCGCTGCGTGGCGTCGCCCGCTACGGGCTCGATTACGGGCCGGTGCGGCTGTGGGGTTCGGCAGCCTTCGCGGCCGGCTCGCTTGCCTGCGGCTATCTTGTAGACCACATCGCGGCGCGCGATCTGATCTGGGTCATCGTCGCCTGGGCCGTGGTTGCGGTCGCCGCCGGCACGCTGCTGCAGCCGCTCGACGATGTCAGGCGCCGGACGACAACGGCGCACGCGAGCAAGGCTCTGCTGCGCGATGCCGGCTTCTGGGCCATCATCGTTTCGGCCGCGCTGATCCAGGGCAGTCACGTCGCGTATTATACGTTCTCGGCCATCAACTGGCAGGCCCACGGCCTCGGCGGGCTGACGATCGCGGGCCTCTGGACGTTAGGGGTGATCGCCGAGATCGTCGTGTTCGCGCTGTCGCCGCGCTTCTCGCTGCACCCGTCCTCGCTCATGGCGATCGGGGGCGCGAGCGCGGTCGTGCGCTGGGTCGTCACCGCGTACGACCCGCCGCTCGCGCTGCTCGCGGTCGTGCAGCTCGGCCACGGCCTCACCTTCGGGATGACCATTCTCGGCACGATGAGTCTGCTGGTGCAGCGCGTGCCGTCGCATCAAATCGCGCGGGGGCAGGGCTATTACGCCGCGTGCAACGGGCTGCTGGGTGCGACCACCTCGATCGCGTCGGGCGCGATCTACGCCCGCATCGGCGACGGCCTGTATTACGTCATGGCCGCGATGGCCGGTGTGGGTGCGCTTGTGATCTGGTCGGCGCGGCACCGGCTGAAAGCTCATCCCCAGAGCGACGAGTCCGGCGGGTAGACCAGGCTGTCATCATAACGCAGGCCATGATCGCGGTCGCGCGTCAGCAGCAGCGGGCCGTCGAGATCGACGAAGCGCGCCTGCGGCGTCACCAGCATCGCAGGCGCCATCGACAGCGAGGTCGCGACCATGCAGCCGATCATGATCTCGAAGCCGAGCGCTTGCGCGGCGTCCGCCATGGCCAGCGCCTCGGTCAGGCCGCCGGTCTTGTCGAGCTTGATGTTCACGGCGTCGTAGCGCTCTCGGAGTGACGCCAGCGAAGTGCGGTCGTGCACGCTCTCGTCGGCGCAAACCACCAGCGGCCGCTTGATCCGCGCCAGCGCGTCGTCTTGGCCCGCGGGCAGCGGCTGCTCGACCAAGGTGACGCCGACGGCCTCGCAGGCCGCAAGATTCTGCTCCAGATTGGCTTCGGTCCAGGCTTCGTTGGCATCCACGATCAGCTCGGATTCGGGCGCCGCCTCGCGCACCGCCGTGATCCGCTCCGGATCGCCGTCGCCGCCGAGCTTGATCTTGAGCAGCGGCCGGTGCGTCGCCTTGGCGGTCGCCGCCGCCATGGCCTCGGGCGTGTCCAGCGAGATCGTGTAGGCCGTGGTGCGCTCGCCCGGCGCCGGGCGGTCGAGCAGGCTCCAGGCCCGCAATCCGGCCGCCTTGGCTTCCAGATCGATCAGGGCACAATCCAGGGCATTGCGGGCCGCCCCGGGCGGCATGGCGGCTTGCAGGGCCTGACGGGTGAGACCGCGGGCCACGGCGTCCTGCATGGCCTGGATGGCGGCAAGGGTCGCCTCCGGCGTCTCGCCATAGCGGGGATAGGGCACGCATTCGCCGCGGCCGGTCAGGCCCTTCCGGCGGACCTCGGCCACAACGGTGACGGCCTCGGTCTTGGCGCCCCGGCTGATGGTGAAACTGCCTGCGATGGGAAAGCGCTCGATTCGCGCGGCGAGGGCAGGAACTTTGCTGGAAGTCATTTTGAACTCTGGCGAAATCTGAACCTGCTGGTTACCTCTAGCAACTAAGGTTAACCAGTTGGGGATACCTTCTCCGGGTAAGGGCGCGTGCGCAACCATCTGATTTCAACCGTTTCTCGCGCCCCGGCACGGGAGCGGACATCTTGAACGGCGATCCGAAGCTGGAACGGATTGCGAAGGGCAATGCGCTGGCACTCTGCGCCACTGGAACCTGGACCGCGAGCTTCGCGCCGGTCCTGGAGCGGATGGTGGCTGACGCCGAGAAGCTCGCCGGCGGCCCACAAAGCATCTTCATCGACGTGTCCGAGGTCTCCAAGCTCGACACCTTTGGTGCCTGGCTGATCGAGCGGCTGCGCCGCAGCCTGACGCAGGGCGCCGTCGAGGCGCAGATCGCCGGCCTCTCCGCCAATTATTCGAGCCTCGTGGACGAGGTGCGGCGGGTCAGGGCAACGCCCGTCATCGACACCAGCACGATCACCATCACCGGCATGCTGGAGCAGATCGGCCAGACCGTGGCCGGCGTTGCCGGCACCGTGGCAGGCCTGATCGACATGCTCGGCGCGGTGCTCGCAGCGGGCGCGCGTACCCTGATTCATCCGCGCTCGTTCCGCCTGACCTCGACCGTGCATCATCTCGAGCAGGTCTGCTGGCGCGCGGTGCCGATCGTGGTGCTGATCACCTTCCTGATCGGCTGCATCATTGCCCAGCAGGGCATCTTCCATTTCCGCAGGTTCGGCGCCGACATCTTCGTCGTCGACATGCTCGGCGTGCTGGTGTTGCGCGAAATCGGCGTGCTGCTGGTCGCGATCATGGTCGCCGGCCGCTCGGGCAGCGCCTATACGGCCGAGCTCGGCTCGATGAAGATGCGCGAGGAGATCGACGCGCTGCGCACCATGGGCTTCGATCCGATCGAGGTGCTGGTGCTGCCGCGCATGCTGGCGCTGGTGCTGGCGCTGCCGATCCTGGCCTTCCTCGGCGCGATGGCCGCACTCTATGGCGGTGGTCTTGTCGCCTGGCTCTACGGCGGCGTCGATCCCGAAGCCTTCCTGCTGCGCCTGCGCGACGCCATCTCGATCGACCATTTCATCGTCGGCATCGTCAAGGCGCCGGTGATGGCTGCGGTGATCGGCATCGTTGCCTGCGTCGAGGGCCTCGCCGTGCAGGGCAGTGCGGAATCGCTCGGCCAGCACACGACCGCGTCGGTGGTGAAGGGCATCTTCTTCGTCATCGTCATGGACGGCGTGTTCGCCATCTTCTTCGCCTCGATCGGGATGTGAGGATGGCAGGCGAGATCCAGAACCCCATCATCCGCGTCCGCGACATCACCGTGCAGTTCGGCGCGACGCGCGTGCTCGACGGGCTCGACCTCGACGTCAAGCGCGGCGAGATTTTGGGCTTCGTTGGCCCTTCCGGCGCGGGCAAGTCCGTGCTGACACGCACGATCATCGGCCTCGTGCCGAAGCTCGCAGGGAGCATCGAGGTGTTCGGCGTCGACCTGGATGCCTCCAATACCTCGCAGCGGCGCGCCGTGGAGCGGCGCTGGGGCGTGCTGTTCCAGCAGGGCGCGCTGTTCTCCTCGCTCACGGTGCGGCAGAACATCCAGTTTCCGATGCGCGAATATCTGCGGGTGTCGCAGCGGCTGATGGACGAGATCACCATCGCCAAGCTCACCATGGTGGGTCTCAAGCCTGAAGTCGCCGATCGCTTTCCCTCGGAACTGTCGGGCGGCATGATCAAGCGCGTGGCGCTGGCGCGCGCGCTGTCGCTCGACCCGGATCTCGTCTTCCTGGACGAGCCGACCTCGGGCCTGGACCCGATCGGCGCCGGCGACTTCGACGAGCTGGTCAGGACCTTGCAGCGTACTTTGGGGCTGACCGTTTTCATGGTAACCCACGACCTCGATAGCCTTTACACAGCATGTGACCGCATCGCCGTTTTAGGCAACGGTAAGATCATTGCGGCAGGGTCGATCGCCGACATGCAGGCCTCGCAGCATCCCTGGCTGAGGCAATATTTCCATGGCAAGCGCGCTCGCGCGGTGATGGGCTGAGATGCCGGAGTAGCTGATGGAAACGCGCGCAAATTACGTGCTGATCGGGTCGTTCACGCTGGCGGTGATCGCCGCCGCGATCGGCTTCGTGCTGTGGTTTCAGTCGCTGCACACGACCAAGCAGCGCAGCCCCCTGCGCGTCGTGTTCGAGGGCCCGGCCGCGGGCCTGCGCAACGGCGGCAGCGTCAATTTCAACGGTATCCGGGTGGGCGAGGTGGTCTCGGTGAAGCTCGACAACCCGCGGCGGGTTGTCGCACTTGCCATGGTCGAGAACAACGCCCCGATCCGCAAGGACACCCTGGTCGGCCTCGAATTCCAGGGCCTGACCGGCGTCGCCGCGATCTCGCTCAAGGGAGGGGAGGAGGCAGCGCCTGCGCCGCCGCTGGACGAGGACGGCATTCCGACGCTGACGGCCGATCCCAACAAGCTCCAGGACGTCACCGAGGCGATCCGCGGCACGCTCCAGAACATCAACAAGATCGTCGCCGACAATCAGGAGTCGGTGAAGAACTCGCTGAAGAATCTCGAGACCTTCACCAACTCGCTCGCCCGCAACGCCGAGAAGATCGACGGCGTGATGGCCAAGGTCGACGGCGTGATGCTCAAGGCCGATAGCCTCATGCTCGGCCTCAACACGCTCGCCGGCGGCAAGGACGGCGGCGAGCTGTTTCTGGCGGTGAAGTCGATCCGCGAACTGGCCGACGATTTCGACAAGCGCTCCGGCGCATTGATGGCGGACGGCCGCCGCACGCTCAGCGACATCAGCCGCGCCGTCAACAATTTCGATCGCAACCCGACCCGCGTCCTGTTCGGCGCCAGCAACAACGCGCCGCCAGCCGCGCCGCCACCGCCGCCAGAGCCGCCGAAACCCGCCGTGCCCGAGCGCAGGCGGCAGTAGCGACGTTGCACTCGTCTCTCACCTCGTCATTGCGAGCGAAGCGAAGCAATCCAGACCGTCTCCGCATAAGCAGTCTGGATTGCGTCGTCGCAAGAGCTCCTCGCAATGACGAGTTTGTGGAGGCGCAACAACCTCCCCAAAACAAAACCGAGGCCGTGAGGCCTCCGTTTTCATTTGTCATGCGTCTTGGCGACTGACCGCTTATCCCAGCCGGCCCGCTGCGTGAGCGAGCAGCGTGTACACCAGGCCCGTCTCCGAGGTCAGGTGGTTGCGCAGCTCCTGCGGGCCGCGGCCGTCGCGGGCGACTTCGTCGAGCAGGCGTTCGAACTCGGCGACATAGCGGTCGACAGTAGCCTTGAAGTTGCGGTCGGATCGATACTTGCGGGCGACCTCATCAAAGGCCTTCTGGCCGGCGGGCGTGTAGAGCCGCTTGGTGAAGGCCTTGTTCTCGCCGCGCTGATAGCGGTCCCACATCTCGGACGCGAGGTTGCGGTCCATCAGCCGGCCGATGTCGAGCGACAAGGATTCCAGCGGATTGCCGCCACCTTGCGGAGCCTGCGGCTGCGGAGCCGGTGCAGCCTGGCGGCCGCGCTGGGGCTCACGTCCGGTGGGCGCGCCCTGGTTGGCGTCCGTGCGGCTCAGCAGGTCGGACAACCAGCCGTCACGGCCCTGGTCATTGCCGGCCGGCGCCACCGGGGGAGCTTCGGTGCGGCGCGAGGAGGCGGGCATGCCGAGGTCCGGCGGCGGCAGCGTCGAGGCGCTGGCGCTCTCGCGCATGCGCGTCTCGGTGCTGCGCGCGCCGACGGCCGCCAGCATCGGCTCTTCCTGGCGTTGCACGCTGGCGCGGACCGTCGTGGAGACGTCGAGGCCGCGGCCGTGCTGGGCCACGATGCGGTTGAGCTCGGCGAGCGCCTCGATCTGGTCGACGATCACCTTGCGCATCTGCGCAGTGCTCTCGGCGGCCTCCTGCGGCATCTCGAGCACGCCGCGGCGCAGCTCGTTGCGGGTGGCTTCGAGCTCGTTGTGCATCTCGAACGCCATCTGCTTCATGCTGGAGACGAGATTGGTGAACTTCTCGGTCGACTGCTTGAACATCGCGTCCGCCTCGTCGGTGGTCTGGCGGTAGATGTCGTGCATGGCCTCGACGGTCTGCCGGTGCTCCTCTTCGGAGGCCGACCGCACCGCTTCGAACTGGCGGGTGATCGCGGCGGAACCGGCGCCGGCGGTCTCCGCGACGACGCGGGCGATGTCGCGGGCACGCTCTTCGGCGGCCGCCAGCGATTCGTCGAGCAGGCCGGTGAAGCGCGACAGGCGCTGGTCGAGATCGGCCGTGCGCAGGTCGATCGTGGTGACGAGCGATTCCAGCGCCTCCTTGCGTTCGGCGAGCGAGGCGGTGGTGTTCTTGTTGCTCTGTTCCACCACCTGCGCGGCCTCGACGAGTGCCTTGCCGTGCGCGTCGAACTGGGTCGACAGCTCGCCGAGATCCTGGAGCGCCCGGGTGGTCTTGCTGTTGAAGACGTTGAGCTGGTCTTCCAGGTTCTGCGTCGCAGCGCCGTTGCGCGAGGTGACGTCGTTCATCGCCGAGACGAAGTCGGCGACGCGCGTCACCAGCGCCCGCTCGAGCGAGTTGAGGTTATCGTGCGCACCGGTCAGCACCTCCTGGAGCAGGATGTTGCCTTCGCGCAGGCGCTCGAACAGGGCGACCGTGTCGGTGCGCAGGATCTTGCTGGTCTCCTGCATCTCGGTGACGGCCGCGATCGAGACCTGGCGCGACTGGTCGATTGCCGCGCGGGAGGCCTGCTCGAGGTCCTTGAGCGACTTGTTGACGGCACCCGTCGCCATCTCGCTCGCCGAGTTGATGGTTCGCGCCACCTCGGAGCCGTTGCCCATCATGGTCTGCGAGAACGCATGTCCGCGCGTCTCGATCGACTTCAGCGCGTCGGATGTGACGCGGTCGATGTCGAGCGTGAGCTGGCTGGTCTTGGAGCCGATCGCGTCCACGAGCGAGCCGCGCTTGGCGTCGATCATGTTGGCGAGACGGTCGGACTGCTGCTGCACGTAGGTGACGATCTCGTCGGTCTTGCCGGTCATGGCCTGGCCGAAGCTGCTGCTGGCGGCGAGCACCGAGCGCTCGACGTCGGCCGAACTCGACTTGACCCGCGAGCTCGCCTCGTTGGAGGCGTTGATCAACGCGTTCTGGGCGTTGAGCGCGCTGGTCTGGATGTCGTTGGTCGCGTTCGCGGTGGCCGTGCTCAGCGTACGCTCGATCTCGCTCGAGATCGTGCGGATCTGGCTTGCGGCATCCGCCGAGGTCGAGGTCAGCGAGGTCTGCGCCTCACGCGCGCTGTTGAGGATGGTCGAGGCGGTGTCGGCGCCGACCGAGGTCAGCGTGCGCTCGATGTCTATGGTCAGCGACTTGATCTGGCTCGCAGCGTCCGTCGAGGCGGAGATCAGCGTGCCCTGGGCCTCGCGTACGCCGCTGGTGAGCGCCTCGATGGTGGCCCCGCCGGCGGTCGCCAGCGCGCGCTGCATCTCGGCCGCCAGCGAACGAACCTGGCCGGTCTGTTCGGCGGAGACCGCCAGCAGGGTGCTCTGGGCATCGCGGGCGCTGGTCGTGATCGTCTCGGCGGTCGACTGGCCGACCTGCGAGAGCGAGCGATGCACTTCGGCGGCGAGAGACTTGACCTGGCTCGCCGCATCCGAGGACGCGCTGACGAGCGTGCTCTGGGCTTCGCGGGCGCCGCTCATGATGGTCTCTGCCGTCGCGGTTCCCGCCATCGAGAGCGAGCGCTGCACGTCCGAGGACAGCGCCTTGATCTGGTTGGCGGTCTCGCTCGAGGCCGCGATCAGCGCGCTCTGCGCATCGCGGGCGCCGGCGGTGATCGATTCCGCCGTTGTGGTGCCGGCCATCGACAGCGAGCGCTGCACGTCGGCGGTGAGGGTCTTGACGTGGTTGGCGGCGTCCGAGGACGCCGTGACGAGCGTGGTCTGTACCTCGCGGGCACCGGCCAGGATCGAGGCGGCGGTCGCCGAGCCTGCCGACGACAGCGTGCGTTCGACGTCGGCGGTGAGAGTCTTGACGTGGTTGGCCGCATCCGAGGACGCCGTCACGAGCGTGGTCTGCACCTCGCGGGCACCGGCCAGGATCGAGGCGGCGGTCGCCGAGCCTGCCGACGACAGCGTGCGTTCGACGTCGGCCGCGAGCCCCTTGATCTGGTTGGAGGCATCGCCCGACGCGGCGACCAGGGTCGACTGGGCTTCGCGGGCGCTGGTCAGGATCGAGTTCGCGGCACCGGTGCCGACGGCGGTCAGCGCACGCTCGACCTCGGCGGAGGTCATCTTGAGCTGGGCGTTGACGTCGGAGGAGACCGTCATCAGCGACTGCTGCGCGGTGCGCGCACCGGTCTGGATGGTCTCGCTGGTGTTGACCACGAGGTTGGTGAGCGAGCGCTCGGCGTCCTCGACATGCGAGCGGATCGCGGTCGATATCATCTCGGCGCGGGACATCATGTCCTCGCTGGCCTGGCGTCCGCTGCTCTCGATGCGGCCGGCGACGGCCTCGACGCGCGAGCCGAGCAGGTCCTCGAACTGCGCCACGCGCACGTCGATGTCGCTGGCGACCGCGCCGACCTTGGTCTCGATGGCCTGCTGGATGTCCTGGAAGCGCGCCGTGACCGTGTCGGTCAGGTGCATGCTGCGGCCATCGATGATCTCGGCAACGCCGGTGATGCGGCGATCGACCGCCTCGATCGCCTGCGCGGTGCCGTCCGTGAGTGTCGAGGTCAGCAGGGTGAGGCGGGAATCGATCGACTGCACGGCCTGGGAGGCGCCGTTCGTCACCGCGCTGGTCAGGTAGGTGAGGCGGGTGTCGATGGATTCGAGCGCCTGCGACGCGCCGCCGGTGAGGGTGGTCGTCAGATGCGTGAGGCGCGTGTCGATCGTCTGGATGGTCTGCGACGCGCCATCGGTCAGCGAGGTCGCGAGGTGGTTGAGGCGGTTGTCGATGGTCTCGACAGCCTGAGACGCGCCGTCGGTCAGCGACGTCGTGAGATGGGTGAGGCGGGAGTCGATCGACTGGATCGCCTGCGCGGCGCCGTCGGTCAGCGACGAGGCGAGGGTGTTGAGCCGTCCGTCGATGGTCTCGGTGACCGACTTCGCACGGGTATCGAACGACTGTTCGAGCGCGGCGACGCGGCCGACGAGCTGTTCGTCGAAGGTCTTGATGTGACCGTCGATCGTGGAGTCGAGGCTCGAGATCTTGCCGTTCAGCGAGGCATCGAGGTTGCTGACACGTTCGCCGATCGTGGTCTCGAACTGCACCAGGCGCTGGTCGAGCACAGCCGTGATCGCGCCGCCATTGGCGGTGAAGCGGGTGTCGAAATTGTCGACATAGCTCTTCAGCGACTCATGGATGTCCTGCGTGCGCTGGCCCATCCGATCGACGATCTCGCCGCCGAAGGTCTTCACGGTGCGGTCGAACTCGGAGATGTGGCGGGTGATCAGCGCGCCCAGCGTGCCGGAGTCGCGGGCGAACTTCTCGACCAGCTCGGTGCCCTGGTTCTTCACCAGCTCGTCGAAGGCGCTCATCTGGAGCGACAGCGAGTCGTGCGCGGTCTCGGTCTGGCTGACGACCTTGGCGACCAGCGTGTTGACGGTGGCGTCGAGTGCTTCGCTCGCCTTGTCGCCGGAGGTCATGATTTGGCCGGCGAGGCGGTTGCCGGCGTCGTCGATCTTGGCGGAGAGGTCGTTGGAGCGCAGCTCGAGCTCGAGCAGCAGCGAGTCCGACGAATTCTTCAGGCTGTCGTGGACCTGCTCGGTGCGCTCGGAGATGCCGTCGACGATCGCGGCGGAGCGCTGCTCGAACTCGCCGGTGATGCGGTCGATGCGCTCGTTCAGCATCTCGTGGACGCGGTCGGCCAGGTCGACGAACTCGTCGTGAACGTGGCCGGTCTTGAAATTGAGGCTGGTGGTCAGCCGCTCGCTGGCGTCGAGCACGGCGCGGGTGGTCTCGTTGCTGGCCTCCTCGAGGCGGTCGAGCAGGTCGCCGCCGCGCTCGCCGAGCGCGAGGATCATGTTGTCGCCGGCGTTGCTCAGCGCACCGGTGATGTGGGCGCCGCGCTCTTCGAGTGCGCCGGTGATGGACTTGGCGACCTCGTCGACGCGCGAGGCGATCGCGTCCGAGATCAGCGCGATGTCATGGCGCAAATCGATCTGCACGCCGGAGATGGCGCTGCGGACCTGCTCGGCCTGGCCGACCAGATTGTCGCGCTGATGCGCGATGTCCTGGAGCAGGGCGCGGATGCGCACTTCGTTGTCGGAATAGGCGCGTTCGAGCGCCGCGACCTCGTTGGCGACCAGCGTCTCGAGCTCGCCGGCGCGCGCGATGGCGCGCTCGATGCCGTCGCCCATCGCCGCAACCTCGCGGCGGATGGCCTGGCCGACGGTCACCATGGAATCCGAAGCCGAGCCTTCCGGCTCGGAGAAGCGGATCGCAACCTGGGCCATAGCCTGCGCGACCGAGCTCATTTGCTGGCCGCGCCAGACGAGGCTCGCCAGGAAGAAGAACAGCATGATCGGCGCGAAGAACATCGTGACGAGGCCGGCAATGGCCAAGACGCCGCCGCTCTGGCCCATCGCGGCCTGGATCGATGGCAGGAAGCCGACCGTCAGTGCGGCGCAGGCGGCCAGCCAGATGACGGTGAAGATTGTCGCGCCCGTGTAGATGTTGCGGGTCGGGCGTCCCGTCTGCAACGTCTGCAAGAGCTGGCCGATGGTCGCACGGTCGTCATTGGCGGCGCGGCGCGAGGAGCGCGGCTCCTCGATCTGGTCGAACACCGCGCGTTCGTTCGCGGCAGGGCGCGCGTCGAAGCTCGGTTCGTCGAACATCGGGGGAGCTGGTGGCGCGACCGGGGGCGACGTTTCGCTGCGCATCGAGGCGTTGCGGCTGGTGTCCGCGGCCGTGTCGCTGATGTTCAGGGCTTCCTGGATTGCAGAAAGCGCATCTTCTGTGGGGTCTTTGACCTTTTTCGGAGTGTTTGCCATGTTCAGTCCGAGCCCTCGTTACTTGTACGCGTCCCCCCGCGAGCTCTGCGCGCTACGCAAGCCCACAGTCCGGATCATGCCGCTTGCGCGGATCTCCGAGCCATCCCCACCCGGACGGCTTGTCCGCCAATTTCTCCAACATCCTATTGGCAGAGCGTCGCGAATGAAATGCCCGCGATTAAGACAATCTTAATCATCGTTAACAGGATCGTGCCGTAACGCCTTAGCAATAAATGCAATTCTCCACCGGACTCGCCGGATTGCGGCAACTTTTCGTCAATAAGCAGGCAGATTTGCGCAAAACGGCCAGAACATTTCGTTAACCATTTCCATGCTTGGGTGGAGGGAACTTGACCGCCGGACCGGCGGACATCGCGCGATGCCGGGGCCTGCGCCATGACGCCTGAACTGCAACGGATGGACTGGATGCCCTCGCCCCCGCTTGCACCCATCGACAGCCCGCTCGACCTCGATCATCTCTCACGCATGACGCTCGGCGATTCCGAGCTGGAGCAGGAAGTGCTGGCGATGTTTGCCGAGCAGACGGTGCGCCTGATCGCGACGATGGCAGCGCTGCCGGCCGAAGCCGGCGCACTCGCCCACAAGCTCAAGGGCTCGGCGCGCGGGATCGGCGCCTTTGCAGTGGCGGATGCCGCAGCCAGCCTGGAGACTGCGATCCAGACCGGCCAGGGCCGGCCTCACGCCTTCGCCGCGCTGAAAGAGGCGGTGACCGAGGCTCGCGCCGCCATCGAGGCGATCCTGAATCCTTAGGCCAACAGGGCCCGAACCGTGCTGTAGTCTTTTGTTTTGACGGGTCTTCTTCCCGCGAAGCGGTATTCGCGACTTCATCAAAACGCTATGGCGCCGGGCTGACCGACCCGTTATAGGACAGCCCGGACCCTCCTTCATTCCCTAGATCGCGGCAGCACGAGCACACATGGCCAAAATCCACTTTGTCGATCACAAGGGCGAAACCCGTACGGTGGACGTCGAGAACGGCGCGACTGTGATGGAAGCCGCCATCCGCAACAGCATTCCCGGCATCGAGGCCGAATGCGGCGGCGCCTGCGCCTGCGCCACCTGCCATGTCTATGTCGACGAAGCGTGGCGCGAGAAGGTCGGCAGCCCGACGCCGATGGAAGAGGACATGCTCGACTTCGGCTTCGACGTGCGCCCGAACTCGCGCCTGTCCTGCCAAATCAAGGTCTCCGACGATCTCGACGGCCTCGTGGTGGCGACGCCGGAACGGCAGGCCTAACTCTCTTAGCTATCATGTGCTGGGCTGCGCGACCTGGATGCCGCGCTTATGCCAGGGGCTGAGCTTCTCGAGCACTTCCGCAGTCAGCGGCGTTGGCCGGCGCGACGTTTCGTCGATCATCACGGCGACCGATGTCGCCGATGCAATGCACTTCCCTTCCGAAAACACCACCTGCTCGAACGTCACCGACGTTCGCCCCAGTTTCACCACGCCGAGACCGAGCTCGATCGTATTCGGCCAGTGCAGCTCCGCGCGAAAATGGATGTCGAGCCGCACCATGATCCAGGCAAGCCCCGGCGGCGTCAGGCCGTATTCCGGGAGCTTCATCAGCGTGACGCGGCCGGTCTCGAAATAGGTGGCGTAAACCGCGTTGTTGACGTGCTGGTTAGGGTCGAGATCGCCGAAGCGGACGTTGTCGCTGAGGCGAAAAGGATAGTCCTCCAGGCGCGGCGTCGTATCGAGGCGGCTTGGTGCGTTCACCGATTGATCTCCGTCATATCGTTCCTCGTTACAGCCCAGTTATCCTGACCCGGCAAGTGGGCCCCGCTGCGGGGCGCTCCCGCTTTTATGCCTTCCCTGATCCATCCCCGTTGGCTAGACAGGCAGGGTCACCTCGGCCCAAAGGGCGCCGTCCCACGAACGACCGATAAAGAGACGACATGAGCGACGCGATCAAAACCGATGTGCTGATTATTGGTGCCGGCCCCTGCGGTCTGTTCGCCGCCTTCGAGCTGGGCCTTCTCGACATGAAGACGCATTTCGTCGACATCCTCGACAAGGTCGGCGGCCAGTGCGCAGAACTCTATCCGGAAAAGCCGATCTACGACATTCCCGGCATTCCGCAGGTTTCTGGGCAGGGCCTCACCGACGCGCTGATGGAGCAGATCAAGCCGTTCCATCCGACCTTCCATCTCGGCGAGATGATCGAGACCGTCGAGAAAATCGGCGATCCGCTGTTCCGCTGCACCACGGACGCCGGCAAGGTGTTCGAATGCAAGGTGCTGGTGATCGCTGCCGGCGGCGGCTCGTTCCAGCCCAAGCGTCCACCGGTGCCGGGGATCGAAGCCTATGAAGGAAGCTCGGTGCACTACGCCGTGCGCAAGATGGAGACGTTCCGCGACAAGAACGTGCTGATCGTGGGCGGCGGCGATTCCGCGCTCGATTGGACGCTCAATCTGCATCCGATCGCCAAGCGCATCACGCTTCTGCACCGTCGCGACGATTTTCGCGCCGCGCCCCACAGCGTCGAGCAGATGCGCGCGCTGGTCGCGGCCGGCAAGATGGATCTGCGGCTCGGCCAGGTCACTGCGCTGTCAGGCAATGAGGGCAAGCTGAGCGGCGCCACCGTGAAGGGCAACGACAACAGCGTGAACGAAATTACTTGCGACACCATGCTGCCGTTCTTCGGGCTGACCATGAAGCTCGGTCCGGTCGCGAACTGGGGCATCGCGCTGGAGAACAATCTGGTGCCGGTCGAGACATCCGCGTTCGAGACCAACGTGCCAGGCATCTTCGCGATCGGCGACATCAACACCTATCCCGGCAAGATCAAGCTGATCCTGTGCGGCTTCCACGAGGGTGCGCTGATGTCGCAAAAAGCCCATCGTTACGTCTATCCAGAGAAGCGGCTCGTGTTCCAGTACACGACGTCGTCCTCCAGCCTGCAAAAGAAGCTCGGCGTCAACTGATGGCGGCGGGCGATGCCCCATGTTTCTGGTGCTGGAACAGTTCGCGAAATCGCCGTAGTCTGCGGCCATTGCAGTTGGCGGCTTAGCAAGGCGATTGGCTCAGCAAGGTGATGATAATGCGGACTCTCTTTTCCAGCTTTCGGCTGTTCTCGCTTCTCGCGCTCGCGATGACGCTCGGTGCGGTGAGCCCGGTTGTGGCGCAAGTGCAGCAGCCGACCGCCGCAGGCCTCTGGCAGAAGGTCGAAGACGGCAAGACGGTGGGATGGTTTCTCTTCATCGACCACAACGGTGTGTTCGAAGGCGTCATCGCAAAAACCTTCCCGCGGCCCGGCGACGACCCGAACGAGATCTGCGCCAAATGCACGGACGATCGCAAGAACGCGCCGGTGCTCGGGCTCTCCTTCATCCGTGACATGAAGCGCGACGGCTTGAAGTATGACGGCGGCAACGTGGTCAATCCTCGCGACGGCAACATCTGGAAGGCCAAGATGACGGTCAGCCCGGACGGACAGACCCTGACGATGCGCGGTTTCCTCGGCATCTCCCTGTTCGGCAAGGACGAGACCTGGACGCGTCTTCCCGACGCCAACATCGCGCAGGTCGATCCCGCCATCGTCGCGAAATATCTTCCGGCGCAAGCGACCGCCGCGACCAAGCCGGTGCCTGTGGCACCGGCGAAGAAGGGCGGCGCAATGATGGCGCCGGTGCCGAAGCAGTAGGTCTACGTCGCGCGCTGTGCCGCCTGAACTTCGGTAGCTCCACACACCGCCGTCATTGCTCGCGAAGGCGGGGATCCAGTACGCCGCAGCCTGCCCGCGTTCTTGCGCGGTGTCCCCCCGTGCGCAATCGCGCATGCGGCCAGCTATGACAGCGGAGATCTTGGCCCGCGAGCAGCGGTCATACCCGTCGAAAGACCAATGCATGCCGGACTTGCGCCAGTAGTTCCCCGGAATGCGCGGTGGCGCCGGATTTGCATAGCTATCCGCAAAGCTGTTGGGGGATGAGTCGCCGTCCTTGACGCCTTCGCCGAGTCGCGGAAGGCGGACGGCAGTTATCGCCCCGCGGCGATGATCTCGATCCGCGGAGACGACATGAGACGTGCAATATCGTGTGCCGCCATGCTGCTGGTCCTGACGGTGCTGCTGACCGCCCCGATGATGGCGCGCGACGACGGGCGCTACGCCAACTCGCCATTAAAACCCTGGTTCGAGAGCCTGCACAGCGAATACGGCCAATGCTGCTCGGATGCCGACGGCTATATGGTCGCCGACGTCGACTGGGAATCCGACAAGGGCCGTTATCGCGTGCATCTCGAGGGCGAATGGGTGGTCGTGCCCGACGGCGCCGTCATTACCGAGCCGAACAAGATCGGCCGCACCATGGTGTGGAAGCACTATATCGACGGCCATCCGCGGGTGCGCTGCTTCATGCCGGGCAGCATGACGTAGAGTGAAACGTCATCCCGGGCGACGCGCAGCGTCGAACCCGGAATGGCGTCAAGGCTTAGCGCGCCTCGTTGTTCGCGCTGACGCTCGCAAGCCGCTTCACGCGTGGCGACAGCACCGACATCTGCGCGGGCGAGGCGGGCATGCCGGCGACGATCATCGCGGGCGCAGTCGACTGCTCCTCGATGCCTGGGCCGCCGAGCACCTGGACTTGCGTCGCCGAGATCGGAAACGACGTCACTTCGTAAGAGGGAAGCTCGCCGGCGAACGCGCCTGACGAGTTGGCAATCATCGCTGCGGCAACGGCAACCATCGAAAGAACGCGCATTGGAAAATCTCCGTGAGAAGTGCCAATCGGAGGTTAGGTCGCGGTGATGCCGCAACAGGTTCGCCTGTGTGCGAACATTAGATCGCGGTCGCTGATCTATTTGATTGCGTGATGTCGAGCGACGAAGCGCGAAGGAAGTTTTCCGCGCCAATGTTTCCGGGCGGTTTCGCGGAAGTGGTCGCGCGGTGACGTGTCGGTGCCCTACGTGCCGAAACGGCACCAATGCATCCACGCGGCGAGGCAGCGTCCGCGCGCGGCGCTCAGGTCACTGGCGCCGGATTGAACAGCGTCAAATCGTTGTGGATGCCCCAGCGATCCGACCAGGGTTTCGTGCGGCCGCTGGCGACGTCGAGGATCAGGCGGAACAGGTCCCAGCCGGTTTCCTCGATGGTCTTCTCGCCGGTGGCGATGCCTCCCGCATCGAAATCGATCAGGTCCTTCCAGCGTCGCGCCAGCTCGCTGCGGGTCGAAACCTTGATCACGGGCGCAGCCGCAAGGCCGTAAGGCGTGCCGCGGCCCGTGGTGAACACCTGCAAGGTCATGCCGGAGGCGAGCTGGAGCGTGCCGCAGATGAAGTCGGACGCCGGCGTTGCCGCAAACAGCATGCCCTTCTGCGTTGCCTTCTCGCCGGGCGAGAGGACGCCGGTGATCGCGCTTGATCCGGACTTGACGATCGAGCCGAGCGACTTCTCGACGATGTTGGCGAGGCCGCCCTTCTTGTTGCCGGGCGTGGTGTTGGCGCTGCGGTCCGCGCCGCCACGGGCCAGATAGGAATCGTACCAGGCCATCTCGCGGACCAGCGCGCGGCCGACGGCCTCGTTGATGGCGCGCCGCGTGAGCAACTGGATCGCGTCGCGCACTTCGGTGACTTCCGAGAACATCACGGTGGCGCCGGCGCGCACCAGCAGGTCGGCGGCGAAGCCGACCGCAGGGTTCGCGGTGACGCCGGAGAACGCGTCGCTGCCCCCGCATTGCAGGCCGATGACGAGATCGGCGGCCGGGCAGGTCTCGCGGGTGCGCTTGTTGAGGATCTTGAGGCGGGCCTCTGCCTGGGTCATGATTGCCTCGACGATGGCGCCAAAGCCGTCGAAGGCTTCATCCTGCATGCGCACGATGGCATTGCTGACGCCTTCCGGCACCAGACGCTCGGGCGCAAGCTTCTCGCAGCCGAGGCTGATGACCAGTATCTCGCCGCCGAAATTCGGGTTCTGTGCGATGTTTTGCAGCGTGCGGATCGGAATCACGGCATCAGGCGCGTTGATGGCGACGCCACAGCCATAGGCATGCGTCAGCGGCACGACGTCGTCGACATTCGGATATTTCGGCAGCAGCTCGGCGCGGATGCGCTTCACCGCATATTCCATCGTGCCCTTGACGCATTGCACCGAGGAGGAGATGCCGAGGATGTTCTTGGTGCCGACCGAGCCGTCGGAATTGCGAAAGCCTTCGAACGTGAAACCTTCGAGCGGCGGCAGCGGCGCGGGAACGGCGGTCGAGATTTCCAGCTTGTCGAGGGCAGGGGCCTCCGGCATGCGGATGCGCGCTTCGTCCACCCATTCGCCGGCCAGTATCGGCGCGAGCGCATGGCCGATCACCTCGCCATAGCGGATGATCGGGGCGTCCTGCGGGATGTCGACCAGCGCCGTCTTGTGTCCCTGCGGCACGAAGGCGCGCAGCGTCAGCCCGCTGGCGAAGCGGGAGCCGGCGGGAAGCCCGAAATCATTGACAACGATCGCGACGTTGTCGCGCTCGTTGAGCTTGATGTAGCGAGGCTGCTCTTTCGCTGCGACTGACTGGTCCATCTGCTTTACCTCGGAAACTCAAGTCGTAGGGTGGGCAAAGGCGCAAAGCGCCGTGCCCACCATGCTTCGTGCCGAACGTAAGCGGTGGGCGCGCCTCGCTTTGCCCACCCTACGATATCTTGCCCGTGGTTAGCCGGGATAGGTATAGGCGGTCTTCACCGTCGTGTAGAACTCGCGGGCATAGGAGCCCTGTTCGCGGGCGCCGTAGCTCGAACCCTTCCGGCCACCGAACGGCACGTGATAGTCGACGCCGGCCGTCGGCAGATTGACCATCACCATGCCGGACTCGCTGTTGCGCTTGTAGTGCGAGGCGTATTTAAGGCTGCTGGTGCAGATGCCGGAGGCGAGGCCGAACTCGGTGTCGTTGGAGATCGCGAGCGCCTCCTCGTAGTTCTTGGCGCGAATGACGGCGGCGACCGGGCCAAAGACCTCCTCGCGCGAAATGCGCATGTTGTTGTTGGCCTCGGTGAACAGCGCCGGCTGGAGGTAGTGGCCGGGCGTTTCGCGCTTGAGCAACTCGCCGCCCCAGGCGAGCTTGGCACCCTCGTCCTGGCCGATCTTGATGTAGCGCAGGTCCTGGTCGAGCTGGCTCTGGTCGACCACCGGGCCGATATGCACGCCGGCCTTGAGCGCGTCGTCCACCGTGAGGCCTTTCAGGCGCTCGGTCACCGCCGCAACGAAACGGTCGTGAATACCTTCGGTGACGATCAGGCGCGAGGACGCTGTGCAGCGCTGGCCGGTGGAGAAATAGGCGCCGTTGACGGCGACTTCGACGGCGGTCTTGAGATCGGCGTCGTCGAGCACGACCAGCGGGTTCTTGCCGCCCATCTCGAGCTGGAATTTCTTCATGTTGCTCGAGGTCACGCAAGCCTGCGCGATCTTGCGCCCCGTCTGCACCGAGCCGGTGAAGGTGATCGCGGCGACGTCGGGATGCTCGATCAGGGTCTGGCCGACCACGGAGCCCGAGCCGACAACGAGGTTGAACACGCCGGCCGGGATGCCGGAGCGGGTGATGATCTCGGACAGCGCATGCGCCGAGCCCGGCACCAGTTCGGCAGGCTTGAACACCACCGTGTTGCCATAGCAGAGCGCGGGGGCGATCTTCCAGGCGGGGATCGCGATCGGGAAATTCCAGGGCGTGATCATGCCGACGACGCCCATCGGCTCACGGGTGAGCTCGACGTCGATGCCGGGACGGACGGAAGCGCCCTTCTCGCCGATCATGCGCAGCGCCTCGCCGGCGAAGAATGCGAAGATCTGGCCGGCGCGCGCGACCTCGCCAATTCCTTCCGGCAGCGTCTTGCCTTCCTCGCGGGCGAGCAGGCGGCCGAGATCTTCCTTACGGGCGATGATTTCGAGAGAGATCTTGTTCAGCGCGTCATAACGCGCCTGGGGTGTCGACTGCGCCCAAGCGGGGAAGGCGGCCTTGGCGGCTGCGATCGCCTTCTCGGTCTGCGCCTTGTCGGCCTTGGCGTATTCGCCGACGACGTCGTTGGTGTCGGAGGGGTTGATGTTCTTGGTGACAGCGGAGCCATCGACCCATTCGCCGCCGATGAAGTTCTTCAGGATCGCAGTCATAGCTTCCTCCAGAGTTTTTAACGAACCAGGCAAGGACGCTTGTCGTCGAAGGTCCAGCCGGGGATCAGGTCCTGCATGGCAATAGCGTCATCGCGGGCGCCGAGTCCATGCTGCTTGTAGAGGTCATGCGCGGCGTCGATGGCGGCCCTGTCGATTTCGATACCCAGGCCGGGCCGTTCGGGCACGGCGATCTTGCCGGCCTTGATCTGGAGCGGCTCCTTGGTCAAGGCCTGACCGTCCTGCCAGATCCAGTGTGTGTCGATCGCGGTGACCTTGCCGGGGGCGGCGGCGCCGACATGGGTGAACATGGCGAGCGAGATGTCGAAATGGTTGTTGGAGTGCGAACCCCAGGTCAGGCCGTTGTCGCGGCAGGTCTGGGCCACGCGCACCGAGCCTTGCATGGTCCAGAAATGGGGATCGGCCAGCGGAATGTCCACCGCGCCGAGGCGCAGCGCATGGGACAATTGCCGCCAATCGGTCGCGATCATGTTGGTCGCGGTCGGCAGGCCCGTTGCGCGGCGGAACTCGGCCATGATCTCACGGCCGGAGAAGCCGCCTTCGGCGCCGCAGGGGTCCTCGGCATAGGCGAGGATGCCGTGCATGTCCTTGCAGAGGCTGATGGCCTCGTCGAGCGACCATGCGCCGTTCGGATCCAGAGTCACGCGCGCATTCGGAAAGCGCCTGGCGATCGCGGTGACGGCCTCGATCTCCTGCTCGCCGCGCAGCACGCCGCCCTTGAGCTTGAAATCGGCGAAGCCGTAATGGTCGTGGGTGGCTTCCGCGAGCCGCACCACGGTCTCCGGCGTCATCGCCTCCTGATGGCGGAGGTTGAACCATTCCGCCTTGCCGGTCTCGCCGCCGACATAGTCGAGCTTGGATTTGCGGCGGTCGCCGACGAAGAAGAGATAGCCCAGCGTCTCGACGCTGGTGCGCTGCTGGCCCTCGCCGAGCAGGGCTGCGACCGGCAGGTTGAGATGCTGGCCGAGCAAATCGAGCAGCGCGGACTCCACGGCCGTGACGGCGTGGATCATGACGCGGAGATCAAAAGTCTGCTTGCCGCGGCCGCCGGCATCGCGATCGGCGAAGGCGGTCCTGATATCGGCGAGGATGTTGTTCATCGCGCCGACGGTCTTGCCGATCACGAGATCACGGGCGTCCTGCAGTGTCTGCCAGATCTTCTGCCCGCCAGGCACCTCGCCGACGCCGGTGTGACCGGCATTGTCGGTGAGGATGACGATGTTGCGGGTGAAGAACGGCGCATGCGCGCCGCTCAAATTGAGGAGCATGCTGTCACGGCCTGCGACCGGGATCACCTGCATCGCGGTGACGACCGGTGCGCCAGTGATCTCGGTCTTGACCATCGCAGGCTCCTCCCTGTGTTGTTGTTATTCTGCAGCCTGTTGTGACGATCGGATGGCGGGCAGATTCTTCACCAGCGCCGTGACTTCCGCGATCTCCTGCTCGGTGAGGTCGGTCAGCGGCGGGCGGACCGGGCCGGAATCGCGGCCGATCACTTTCATGCCGGCCTTGATGATCGAGACCGCATAGCCCTTCTTGCGGTTGCGGATCGCGATGAGGGGCAGGATGAAGTCCTTCAGGCCGGCGTGGATCGTCGCGTGGTCGCGCTTGCGCACGGCGGCGTAGAAATTGGTGGCGAATTCCGGAACGAAGTTGAATACCGCCGAGGAGTAGGTGGTCACGCCCATGTCGAGGTAGGGCAGTGCGAAGGTCTCAGCGGTCGGCAGGCCGCCGATATAGGTCAGGCGGTCGCCGAGCTTGGTGTAGACGCGGGTCATCAGCTCGATGTCGCCGATGCCGTCCTTGTAGCCGACGAGGTTCGGGCAGCGTTCGGCGAGGCGGGCGAGCGTATCGGGCTGGAGGATGGCGTTGTCGCGGTTGTAGACGATGACGCCGATCTTCACGGAGGCGCAGATCGCTTCCACGTGGGCAGCAAGCCCGTCCTGCTCGGCATGGGTGAGATAGGGCGGCAGCAGCAACAGGCCGTCGGCGCCGGCCTTCTCCGCGCCGATCGCGATCTCGCGCGCGGTGGCGGTGCCGTAGCCGGTGCCGGCGAGGACGGGCACGCGGCCCTTGGTCTCGTCCACGGCGATCTTGACGACCTGCGGAACCTCGGCCGCCGTCAGCGAGAAGAACTCGCCGGTGCCGCCTGCGGCAAACAGGCCTGCGACGTCATAGCCGCACAGCCAGTCCATGTTGGCGCGGTAGGTCGCCTCGTCGAAGGAGTAATCCGCCTTGAACGGCGTGACGGGGAAGGACAGGAGGCCGGATCCGATCTTCTGGGCCATTTCCTGCGGGGTCATCTTGCTCATGGGCGCTGCTCCCTGGTCTCGTGTTGTGGAGGACGCAAAGGCTGCGCGTCCATGCGACCGTGGTTTAGGAGACCGTTCGATGCGGGTCCAAGCCAAAGCCTATATCGACCAATGCGAAATCAGCATCAATCTTCCATCGCCTCCGCCGAGGACAATTCGCTCGCGATTTTGACGAGTGCCGAGAGCAGCGGATTCTCGTCGTCGCGGCGCCAGACCATGAACAACTCGACCGGGACGCGGGTGCGCAGCTTCAGCGGCCGCAGGCGGACGTCCGCGATCTTCAGGCTCGCGGCCGCCGCCGGCACGATGGCGAGGCCGAGGCCGGCGCGTACCATGGCGAGGATGGAGTGGATCTGGCTCAGGTGCTGCACATAGCGCGGCAGGATGTCGGCGCGGGTGAACAGCGCCACCAGCACGTCGTGAAAGTAGCGGCTCTCATAGGGCGAATACATCACGAAGGGCTGGTTGTCGAAATCCTTGATCGTGACGCTCTCGGCATTCGCCAGCGGATGCTTTTTCGGGATCGCGGCGAGCAGGGGCTCGGCGACGACGCGGCGGCTGGCGATTTCGGGGCGCGCGATCGGCGGCCTGAGCAGGCCGGCATCGATCTGGCCCGAGGTCAACGCCTCGAACTGGTCGCCCGACACCATCTCCTTCAGCGAGAAGTCCACCTCGGGCAGCTTGGCGCGGCAGGCGGCGACGAGCTCCGGGAGGAAGCCGTAGGCTGCGGCTGCGGTGAAGCCGATCTTCAGCGAGCCGGACTTGCCGAGCGCGATACGGCGGGCGACCTGCGAGGCGCTTTCAGCAAGCTTCAGGATGCGCCGCGCTTCCGGCAGGAAGCTGCGCCCGGCAGGCGTCAGGCGCACCGAGCGGCTGGTACGCTCCAGCAGCGGCGCATCGATGATGTGCTCGAGCACCTGGATCTGCCGGGACAGCGGCGGCTGGGTCATGTTCAGCCGCGCGGCGGCGCGGCCGAAATGCAATTCCTCCGCCACCGTGACGAAACAGCGGAGCTGGTTGAGGTCGAACATCGATACATGCCTTAGATGGATAAGGCGTTTCCCCGGCGCTTCTAGCATCGATTACTCCCAAAACAAAGACGGCGGCCGTGAAGCCGCCGTTAAGTTGCCTGGTCAAGCCCCCATGGGGAGCCCTCAGGAGGAACGTTTGAGCACCACGCGCTCGATCTTGCCGACGACCACGAGATAGGCGAATGCGGCCACCAGCGCATTGGCGCCGACGAATATCAGCGCACCGTTGAAGGAGCCGGTCGCGGCCAGGATGTAGCCGATCACGATCGGAGTGCTGATCGAGGAGAGATTGCCGAAGGTGTTGAACAGGCCGCCCGAGACGCCGCCGGCTTCCTTCGGCGAGGTGTCGGAGACGACAGCCCAGCCGAGCGCGCCGATGCCCTTGCCGAAGAAGGCGAGCGCCATGAAGCCGACCACCAGCGCCTGGCCGTCGACATAGTTGCAGGCGATGATCGACATCGACAGCAGCATGCCGCCGACGATCGGGATCTTGCGCGCCATCGTCAACGAGCCGGTCTTGCGCAGGATCGCGTCGGAGATGACGCCGCCGAGCACGCCGCCGATGAAGCCGCACAGCGCCGGCAGCGTCGCGACGAAGCCGGCTTGCAGGATCGACAGGCCGCGCTCCTTGACGAGGTAGACCGGGAACCAGGTCAGGAAGAAATAAGTCAGCGTGTTGATGCAGTACTGGCCGAGATAGACGCCGAGCATCATGCGGTTGGAAAGCAGCTGGCGGATATGGTCCCATCCGGAGCCGGGCTCGGGCGCGCGCTCTTCCTTGGGAGCGTCGAGGTCGACCAGCGCGCCACCGGCCTTGATGTAATCGAATTCGGCCTCGTTGATGCCGGGGTGCTCTTTCGGCCCGTAGACGGTCTTGATCCAGACCAGGCCCATGACGATTCCGAGCGCGCCCATCACGAAGAATACGTAGCGCCAGCCGTAGTCGTGCGCGATCCAGCCCATCAAGGGTGCGAAGATCACGGTGGCGAAATACTGCCCGGAATTGAAGAACGCAGACGCGGTGCCGCGCTCATTGCCCGGAAACCAGGCCGCAACGATGCGGGCGTTGGCGGGGAAAGACGGCGCTTCGGCGATACCGACGAGGAAGCGTAGGCCGAACAGCACGGTGATCGCGGTGCCGGCGCTGAAGAAGCCGACCCAGCCCTGCATCGTCGTGAACAGCGACCAGACGATGATGCTGAAGGCATAGACAAGCCGGGAGCCGTAGCGGTCGAGCAGCCAACCGCCCGGCACCTGCGCGATCACATAGGACCATCCGAACGCCGAGAAGATGTAGCCCATCGCGACGGGATCGAGGTGCAGCTCCTTGGAGAGCGCGGGGCCCGCGATCGACAACGTGGCGCGGTCGGCATAATTGACGGTCGTGACCAGGAACAACATGGTCACGATGAACAGCCTGACGCGAGACCTTCTCACATCCGCTGCGGACATCACTGCGCTCATTGCGCGCCTCCTTAGAACTCGAAACGTTTCCCCACTGCGACTCCTAGAGGCGCGCGCGGCAAAGTGTCCAAGTTCAAGGCAGTATCGATCGATGCTGCTTTTGGATTGATGGAACGGCAGGTGGGAGGAACGATCGAGGTGATGGCGAACCCGATCGCACCACGCACGCCGTTGTCATTCCCCGCGAAGGCGGGGAATCCAGTACGCCGCGACGTCTCGATTCAATCACGTCTGTCACGGAGTACTGGATCGCCCGCCTGCGCGGGCGATGAAAGTGTGCGGTTAGAGGCTGCGCGCGTCTACTGCCGCGCGGCCGGCAGCAGCGGCGCGAGCAGCCCGCGTGTCACGCCCGGCGGTGCCGCATCCAGACCCAGCACGGCGCTTGCCGCCGGCAGCGCCGCGTCCGCCATCGCGGCGTGGCCTTCGGCGCTCGGATGCACGGCGCCGCCATAGACGGCGGAGAGCACGCCCCAGGTTGCGTCGTGGATGTCGGTCGGCTGGCTCGCCGCCGGCAAGCCTTGCGGATAGGTCATCGCGGCGAAATAGCTGTCGTTGGCGTCGCGGATCCACCGCGCGCGCGGCAAATAGGCGCGGAATTCGGAGGCGCCGCGGCCGCACAGCATCGGCTGGCTCGCCGCACTCACGATATCAGGATTGAAGCTCTGGCCGTTCTCGGCAAAGCAGGTGCGGTCGAATTCGGGATCGTTGCCCGAATGCGCGCAGAAGCCGTGATCGGCGAACGCCGCCTGATGCGAATCCACGAAGGTCATGCGGTCGGCCTCGGGATCGCGGCACAGCGCGCCACGGGTGCAGGTGGCGAGCCCCTTGAGTTGCGGCAGGAATTCGGTGTCGACGAAGGTCGAGACGCGGGCAAGGCGCTGCGGGTCGGCGTTGAAGGACGGATGAATGTCGAAGCCGGCGCGGCCGCCGCGGCAGGGCACGCCGCCATCGGCGAGCGCCGGGTTGGCATAGGAGACGTAGACCACATGCGAGAGGTCGCCGCCGACCAGCGGCTTCAGCGCCTCGCGCAGCTTGACGAAATTCTGCGGCAGTTCGCGCGCCAGCGCATCGCGGGAATCATCGACGCTCGCCATCACGCCGGAGCGGCGGAATATCGCGCGCTCGGTTGCGGTCTCGACGATCACGTCGGCAACGAGGCCGGAGAAATAGACGTCGTTGGCGCCGACCGAGAGCAGCACGAGGTCGAGCGTGCGCTCGGGCTGGCGTTTCCTGGCGGCGGTCAGCGCCTCGCGCAGCTCGGCGACCTGCGCGTTCACGCTGATGTTGCAGACGCCGGTCTTGCCGGGCGGGCATTCACGGGCACGCTGCGAGCCGAGCAGCCCGTCGCTGATGCTGGCGCCAGTGCAGGCGAGCGGCAGAAAGGTCACCGCGACGTGGGTGTAGCGTACCGCAAGCGCCAGCGCGGTGCGGGCCTGGTAGCTGTAGAGCGATCGGTGGCAAGGCGAGTTGAACCAGAGGGCGCTGTAGCGCTGCCAGTTGGCAAGCGTATCCGGCGCTTCGCAGGCGCGGCCGCCCTTGAAGCCGGCCCGGCTCGGCCGGTAATACTGCGCGCCGGCGGTGCCGAGATAGGAGCGGAAGCAAAAACCTTCGTCCGACAGCGCCAGCGGCCGGTCCGGATTGCCTTCGCCCGAGGCGATGCTGTCTCCGAGGCCAGCGACGAAGATGTCGCGGACCTGGATCTCGGTCTGGACCCGCTGGGTCGGATCGGAACCGGAGGAGACATCGACGCTCGCGACCGTCTGCTTGCCGTAGCGGACCCGCAGATTGATCGGCTCGGCGCAGTCGAAGGTGGATTGTTGCGGCCCGTCGCCGTCGTCGAACGACCAGGCGCAGGTGGCGCCGACCGGCACCGCGCCGGCGAGGCGCACGGTGACGGGATGGTCGATGGGGGTGAGGTAGTTTTCCTTGGTGTTGTCGCGGGTGCAGGGCTGGTTGACCCGGCCCTGGAGGTCGATGCAGAGCCGGTTGACCATGTTGCGGGCCCAGCCGCGGCCCTCGCTCTGGAGCTCCAGCGATTGCTCGGCGGCGAGGATGCTGCGGTTACGCGCGTTCTCGACATGGAGCAGGAAGTCGCGCTCCTCGCGGAACAGCCGGAAGCGGTTGCGCACCTCCCAGCTGATCTGCATGGCGCCCGCGTCCTGCGCGGCCGCCCGCTCCGGCGGGAAGGCGGTGAGGAGCCCGGCGAGCAGCAGGGCACCGGCGAGGAAACGGCGATGGAAGAAAGGGATCATGGCCCGCGTCTTCAACGGCAAAGTTGAGGCGGAAATAAGAGAGCTGCTCTCCGCCTGCAACATTGGTCTGACGGTTTTGCCGGCCGGCGTCTAGCGGACTATCGTGGGAGCATGATCTTTTCGGAAAACCACTTCGCACTTTTCCGGATCACGCTCAGCGTTTGCTGGCCTGCCGCAGCGACCGCTCGCGCTCCATCGCTGCCACCTGCTTGGGCAGGTTGGCCTGCGCGCAGGCCTCCGCCAGCCGTCGGCGCTCCTGCCAGGGCTCCACCACATTCATCCAGAGCTCGCGTGCGCCCATGATGGAGATGGCAAGACCGAACGGGATCACGAAATAGAGGATGCGGAAGACGAGGAGCGTGGCCAGAAGCTGCTCGCGGCCGAATTCGGGCAGCGCCACCAGCATGGCGGCGTCGAACACGCCGAGCGAGCCGGGAGCATGGCTGGCGAAGCCGAGCAAAGTCGCCAAAATGAACACCACGGAGAGCGACAGGAAGTCGATCTGCGGAGTGGCCGGCACCAGAAGGTACATCGCCAGCGCGCAGAATCCGAGATCGACGACGCCGATCAGGATCTGCACCAACGTCAGCGGCGCTGAGGGCAGCACCACCTTCCAGCCTTTCTGGCCGAGCTCGCGGCGCTTCTCGCCCATGCACAGCCAGACCAGATAGGCGCCGATCGAGGCGAGGCCGCCGATCGCAATCAGCCGGTTGATCGACGACGGCAGCTGATCCATGTAGGAGGCGGCATCCGGATGGATGGCCATGCCGATCGAGAGCACGAAGATGTTACCGAGCCAGAAGGTCAGGCCCGACAGGAAGCAGATTTTTGCGACGTCGATCGCATTCAGCCCGTAATCCGAATAGATCCGGAAGCGGATCGCGCCGCCGGTGAAGACGGTGGCGCCGATATTGTGGCCGATCGAATAGGACGTGAAGCTGGAGAGCGCTGCGATGCGATAAGGCACGTGCCTCTTGCCGATCGTTCGCAGTGCAAAAAAGTCGTAGAAGGTCAGCGTACAGAACGCGAAGCATACGCAGATCGCCGCCAGCCCGATATTGCCGCGGGGGATCTCGGTCAACGCGGTCAGGATGACCCCGGTGTCGATGCCCTTGAGCGTCCGTACCAGCGTGGTGATCGCGAACGCGATGATGAAGACGCTCGCCGCAACGCCGAGTCGCCGCCAGCCGATCCATCTCTTGAAGCCGCGCTTGAGCGCGGTCAGCAGTCCGTGCATTCATCCTCCCGGCGGGGGGCAAGACCGACCAGGCCAGACATTGGCCGGTCGGATGCGATCAGTGCCCGATGTGGGCTTGGATCGCTAGGCATGATGTAGCTCATTTAAGGCAAAAACAGTGACTTGTGCAGCCCTTGACAAGGATAGGTTCTGCCTTGGACCAGCTACTTTGTCATACGCGGTTCACATCGGACGCGCGTTAAGCATATGAGTCGTGGCACCGGTCGCGTCCGTCCGTGACATAGTCTCAGACCCTGCATGGCCGGCATTGTTCCAGCGCAAGGGATGCGGGCTTTTTTGGAACGACGATGCCGTGCGCTGGTTAGTGCCCCATCAGCAATCGAACATGGCGGAATAACCGGCTTCTCCTGCGAGCCGGTGCCTCCGTGTTCCCACAACCCGAGAGGATCGGACCGATGGGATTGTTCACAAAAGACATCAAGACCATGAACGACCTGTTCGTGCATCAGCTCCAGGACATCTATTACGCCGAGCAGCAGCTCACCAAGGCTCTGCCTAAAATGGCGGATAAGGCGACCGATCCGCAGCTGAAGCAGGGCTTTTTGACGCACCTCGAAGAAACCAGAGAGCACGTCAAGCGCCTCGAGGAAGTGTTCAAGATGCACGGTGCGCAGGTGAAGGCGGTCGATTGCCCCGCGATCGACGGCATCATCGAGGAAGCCGACGAGACCGCCGGCGAAGTCGCCGACAAGGCGGTGCTCGACGCCGCGCTGATCAACGCGGCACAGGCGGCGGAACACTACGAGATCGTCCGCTACGGCAGCCTGATCGCCTGGGCCAAGCAACTCGGCCGCAACGACTGCGCCAGCGTGCTCGCCAAGACGTTGGAAGAAGAGAAGGCGACCGACAAGAAGCTGACCACGATCGCCGAGAGCAAGGTGAATCTGCGCGCGGCCAGCTGAGGGCAAGGCATAGCCAGGAGAGAGCGTCGCGCGGTCATCCGCGCGACGCTCGAACATGAGGCATCCGTCCCGCATCCATCATTCGATCCTTGTCGTAACATGACGAGGGGCTGGAAGCGTATCGTTCGCATGGGGCTGCAACCGAGATGGCAGCATGCGAGTAAGCACCGCCAGATACGAAGCCTTCGAAGCCGGCGCGCCGCATTCCGGCTCCCGCCTTGCGACGTCCCTCACCCTTGCCGCGATGAGCCTTGGTTATGGCGTGGTGCAGCTTGACGTCACCATCGTCAACACCGCGCTCGACGCGATGGGCAGGACGCTCGGCGGCGGCGTCGCCGAGCTGCAATGGGTTGTCAGCGCCTACACCATTGCGTTTGCCGCCTTCATCCTGACGGCGGGCGCGCTCGGCGACCGCATCGGCGCCAAGCGCGTCTTCATGGCGGGTTTCGCAATCTTCACCGCCGCATCGCTCGCCTGTGCGTTGTCGCCCAATGCAACCGTGCTGATTGGGGCGCGCCTGGTCCAGGGCCTGGCGGCGGCGATCCTGGTGCCGAATTCCCTTGCCCTGCTCAATCATGCCTATCCGGACGACCGCGAGCGCGGCCGCGCCGTCGCGATCTGGGCCGCCGGTGCGAGCCTCGCGCTCACCGCGGGCCCCTTCGTCGGCGGCGCGCTGATCACGCTGGTCGGCTGGCGCGCGATCTTTCTCGTCAACCTTCCGATCGGCCTCATCGGCCTTTGGCTGAGTTGGCGCTATGCGACCGAGACCACGCGCGCGCCCTCACGCGAGATCGATCTGCCCGGCCAGCTCGCGGCAATTGGTGCGCTGGGGGCGCTCGCCGGCGCGATCATCGAGGGGGGCGCGCTTGGCTGGCAGCATCCGGCTGTGCTCGCGGCGTTCGCTTCAGCCGCTTTCCTGGCGGTGCTGTTCGTCTGGCGCGAGAGCCGCGCGAGGCAGCCGATGCTGCCCCTGTCCCTGTTCGATCACCGGCTGTTCAGCCTGACCGCGCTCGTCGGCCTGCTCGTGAACGTCGCGATTTACGGGCTGATCTTCGTGCTCAGCCTTTACTTCCAGAGGATCAACGGCCTGTCGGCGTGGTGGACCGGTCTCGCCTTCGTGCCGATGATGGCGGTGGTGCTGCCGGTCAATCTGCTGGCGCCGCGTCTCGCCGAGCGCATCGGGTCGTGCCCGACCATCGTCGTCGGCGCCTGCGTCTCGGCGCTCGGCTGTCTCGGCCTGCTGTGGATCGAGGCCGGCACAAGCTATTGGGCGATCTTTGCGCAGATGATCGCGATCAGCAGCGGGCTTGGGCTGCTGGTGCCGCCGCTGACCTCGACCTTGCTGGGCAGCGTCGAGAAGGCACGCTCCGGCATCGCGGCGGGCGTCCTGAACGCGACGCGGCAGACAGGCAGCGTGCTCGGCGTTGCGCTGTTCGGTTCGCTGGTGGCCTCGGAAGGCACGTTCATGACCGGCCTGCACGCATCGCTGGTGGTATCGGCCGCCGTCCTCGTGCTCGCCGCCGCCGTGATCGGGATCGGCGCGCCGTCGCGCGGATGAATTGTGCGGAGGAATTAGCCGCGGCGCAGTGCGAAATGCGCGCCGCAGAACGCCATCACGGCACCGAGGCCCAGCGCGGCAATCCCGGCCAGCACGCCTGAGACCGTCGGGACCGGGCTCGGCGCCGAGGCCACCTGGCCAGCCCCCGCAAGCAGCAGCACGCCGACCGCGATGAGGAATTGCCGCATCCGTTGCGGGATCTGGCCCGAGACGGCGCTCTGCATCAACGTCGCCGTGAAATAGCCGCCGGAGAAGCCGACGGAGGCGATCAGCCACCAGGCGATCGCCGCGCCCGCCGGTATGAACTCGTGCGAGTCCGAGTGCCAGAGGCCGCCGAGATCGAGCCCGTAGCGCGCGCCCAGCATGTGCACGGCGAGCGCGAGCAGCACGCCGGAGATCACGGCGGCGCCGAGAATCAGGCGGCGCGGAAAAAAAATCGTCTCAGCCATGTCTCGCTTGTAGGATGGGGCAGGGCGCTCACGCAAGCGGGTCGCAGACTGGATTGCCCGGATAGGATCGATTGTGAAGATGCGGGATTCGGGAGTTGAGCCGGCTGCGGGTGCGAGCTATGCCTACAAGGCGTCGCTGATCGGCTCGGCGCATCGCTTCGAACTGACCGAGGAGGGGCTGTCCTGGCACATCGCCGGCCGCACCTCGCTGTGGCGTTATGACGAGATCAGTGCAATCCGGCTGTCGTTCCGCCCCGTCTCGATGCAGCAGCACCGCTTTCGCGCCGATGTCAGCCACATCGGTGGCGGCCGTATCGCAATCCTCTCGACGAGCTGGCAGACCGCGGCCCTGATGGCGCCGCAGGACAATGGCTTTCGCAATTTCATCGTCGCGTTGCATGCGCGCATGGCGCAGGCCGGCAGCCACGCCGAGTTGACCGCGGGCCTTGGCCGCAGGACCTACGCGACAATGCTGGCTTTTCTTGCGGTGCTTGCAGTGGCGATGACGGGGCTCCTGATCCGGGCGCTTGCGATCGGCGAATTCGCCGGCGCGCTGTTCATCATCGGTTTTGCCGCGCTGTTCGCGTGGCAGATCGGCGGCTTCGTGCGGCGTAACCAGCCGCGGAGCTACAGCTTCGATCGCGTGCCGAGCGCCTTGCTGCCCTAGGTGCAACGGGCCGCAATCAAACGTGACTTCGCGCCGTTGCGGCAGTGTCGCATCGTGCTGCCATGTCAACCCTGGATCGCAGCACGCGGAGGCCTTCGGCGGATGAGATCGCCAGGATCAACTGCGCGCACCTGATCGATACGCGACTTCGGCCGGCCGACCTGTTGTTCATGTTCGGCACCCGCGAGGACGTCACGCTGCGGGCCGACACAGCAGCCCGGCTGTGGCACGAGGGTTTGTTCCGCTGGTCGATTGTCAGCGGCGGCGTGACGGCGGGCTCGGAGCAATCCGAGTGCACGATCATCAAGGCGGCGATGGTCGCGGCGGGCATTCCGGCTGACCGAATTCTCGAGGAACATCGTGCCCAAAACACCGGCGAGAACGTGATCCTCTCGCTGCCGATCATTGACGCGGCGCTCGGGCTGCACAATGTCCGCAGCGTGATCTGCCTCGGCAACACCTGGACCGCGCGGCGTTATCCGATGACGCTGCACCGGCACTGGCCGGAGGTCGAGAAAATGCTGCTCACAGTCGACAGCTTTGCGACGCCGCGCGCGCTCTGGCACACCGATCCCGAATTTCGCCGCCGCATGCTGCACGAATGGGACAAGATCGAGCCTTACAAGGCGAGGGGCTTCATCGCGGAATGGCCGGAGGCCTGAGCTTGGGGCAAGCGCCGCATTACTCCGTCGAGTCGAAATCCTCTTCCTTGGTGCCGAGCAGCGATGCGATCGTGCGCAGGCCGGAATCGAGCTGCTCGAACGAAGGCGGGGCGAGCGCGAGCCGCACTGCGTTCGGTGCGTGGCCATGGGCGATCGCGAAGGTCGAGGACGGTGTCAGCGCGATGCCGCGCCGGGCTGCCGCGGCGACGAAGCTCTGCGAGCGCCAGTGCGCCGGCAGCGTGAGCCAGAGATGATAGGAGCGCGGATCCGCGGCGAGCTGGTAGCCGGCGAGCAGCCTTGCCGCGGTCTGCTGGCGGCGCGCGGCGTCGATGCGTTTCAACCGCGTCAGCTCGGCGACGGTGCCGTCTGCCATCAGTCGCTGTCCGGATGCCAGCGCATGACCGGACGCGATCCAGCCGCCGGTGCGGACCGCGCTCATCACGTTCTCGCGCAATCGCGGCGGCGCGACCAGGATGCCGAGCGCGAGGCCAGGGGCGACCTTCTTGGACAGGCTGTCGATCACGATGCAGCGGTCGGGGCCGAGCGCGGCCAGCGGCGTGTCATCGGCCAGGAAGCCGTAGACGGCGTCCTCGATGATGGTGAGATCGAGCTTCTCGGCGACGCGCATGATGTCGGCGCGCCGCGTGGCGTTCATGGTGACGCCGAGCGGGTTCTGGATGATGGGCTGGAGATACAATGCCGACAGATGCGCCTCGCGATGCGCCTTCTGGATGGCGTCGGGGCGCGCGCCAAATTCGTCGATCGGTATCGGGACCAGCGTCACGCCGAGCCGCGCGGCGATGCTCTTGACGTAAGGATAGGTCAGCGCCTCGACGCCGCAGCGACCGCCGGTGGGAACGAGGGCTGCGAGGGCGGCCGCGAGCGACTGCTTGCCGTTGGCGGTGAAGACGATCTGTTCGGCCTGCGGCGCAAAATCCTTGCGCGCGAGATAGGCGGCGGCTGCATTGCGCGCGCTCTTGGTGCCGGTGCTGGTGGAGACGCGCAATGCGGATTCGAGCGCGTCGACACGCTCGAGGCCCGCAAGGCTTTTGGCGATCATTGCCCATTGCTGCGGCAGCAGCGGGTAATTGACCTCGAAATCGATCCGCGCGTCGCGCGGCTCGCTCAGCGCCTCGACCTCGCGCCTGATGTCGCCGGAGATGAAGGTGCCACGGCCGACCTCGCCGACGACGAGGCCGCGGCGGAGCAACTCCGTATAAACCCGGCTCGCGGTCGAGACCGCGATGCCGCGGTCATAGGCAAAATTGCGCTGCGGCGGCAGCCGGTCGCCGGGCCTTAACGTACCGTTAGAGATATCCGAGGCAATGGCATCGGCAAGCTTCACGTACTCGAACTTGGACATTATTGCACCGAGAGCAATGTTTCACTTGCTCCGAGTAGTGTACTGGAGCATTTAAGTTCCATCAAGCTTCACGATTGAGCCGAGGAGAGCGAGAGCAATCCGACGGCAAATGAGGTGCATGCGTTCAGGCGCTTGCGCCAACGGCATCCGCTTCGCCGCGTGGACAACAGGCCGGAGAAGGACAATGACCACGATCTCGCAGAACGCCGGGCGGAGTTTACGCTCATCCTCGTCAAACGGATTTTTCCGCAAGCTGGCCAACGGCGCCTATGCGCTGTTCGACAGTCTGGAGCAACGCTCCGCCGTCAAGACGCTGAACGACCTCGATGACCGCGCCTTGCGCGACATCGGCATCACGCGCAGCCAGATCGAGGACGCGGTCTACGGTCAGGCCAAAGCAGAGCTGACGCGGTATTTGTAAGCGCTTCGCTCTTGTCCCGGACGCGCAGCAGCGTTCTGACGCTGCTGCGCAGAGCCGACGAGACTGGAGCTTCTGGCATACCTGCTTCGACATCGTCATTGCGAGCACAGCGAAGCAATCCAGAATCCCACCGCGGAAAGACCCTGGATTGCTTCGCTGCGCTCGCAATGACGGCGTTTGTGGGTAGCACTGTCGCTCCTTTAGCTCGCGCTTTCATTGCAGACACACCTTCGCCCTCTCGCGGCTTGTTCGCCCGAGCTTTGCTTGATCGCCTCACCCTCGAATGAAAGAGGGCGCAGGGAAGACCGGGCGCCGGCTGGCACCCGCGGTCCACTGTGCGAAGTTGCAGTAAAAAATCTGCACAGCGGCATACAGGTGAAGCCCAAACGTCCGGCCTTCCCTGCGCAGCGGTTTTACGGCTTATGCCGTGCTCTCCCCGGGGAGCGATGCACTATTGCCCCCGTCGCCTCATGGATGGCTGATGCGCGAACCCGGTCGGGCCGCCACATCACCACAAGACTTGACGCACAGACCCCGGGCGTCAGGACGACACGGTTTTGCCGTACGCTGTCAGCACCGGTCGTGTGCGCGACGCCTTCGCTCACGGTTGCCCGCCCTGCGAAACCATTCGCGCCGGTGTGGCCCAGCGTCCGCCGCTGTCCGGCCCGCGTTCGTGACGATCGCGATACGCCCCTCTTCCTTGGGCCGGGTTGCGGCGACACATACGTCGTTTCCGAATTTCGGTAAAGTGGAATATTTTCAGCGGCGGGCGTTGACCGACAGCTTGGGTGTTTTGCCCGACGGGCAATGCAAGGGCTCGTAGCCCGGATGAGCGAAGCGATATCCGGGAATCGTGATACGAGTCGTCGCGGGTATCGCTTCGCTCATCCGGGCTACGAGCTTGTATATGGCTCAGGCGAAAGCGGCCTGGTCCCAAACACCGCCGAGAGCTCGATCGTCTTCAGAGCGCTCGGGCTTGCGGTGAGGTCGTGTCGCTGCGCCGCGTTGGCGCCGATGCCGGACATCCCGACGCGGCAAATGTGCAGCGACGTTGCCCGCGAACTTGGCGATACGTGCGGCGGCCTGTTTAAGGACGAACAGCATCGTCGTGACGCGGCTAAGCGCGCCGAGCAGGATCAGCACCGAGAAGATGTCGATATAGGCGAGGAAGTCGCCGACCAGCATCAATTCCGGCGGGATTGGGACCCTGTGGTAGTAAGCCAGTACGAGGATCACGACGGGGATGAAGGCGATCACCTTCCGCACCGTCAGCCTGTCCAGCAGTGCGGCCAGTTGCACGACCAGCACCTCCCACAAAGCATCGCCGATCGCGAGCGGGATCTCGTACGTCCATCTCCGCCACCATTGCTTCACGACATTGCTCCGAGCTCAGTGCCTGACCACCAGCACGGAGCATTTTGCGTAGCGCACGACGTGCCCGGCATTGGAGCCGAGAAAGTAGGTGCGCATCGCCGGCCGGTGCGAGGTCATCACGATCAGCTCGGCCTTCATGTGAACGGCTTCCTCCAGGATCTCGTGATAGATGCCGCCCTGGCGCACCACGCTGGAGATGCGGGAAGGCTCGATGCCGGACTCGCGTGCCACGATGGCGAGGGCTTCTTCCGAGGTCTGGCGCTGCTGCTCGTCGAAATCGGCCGGCACGTATTCGGCCAGCATCACCGGCGTCATCGGCAGCACGTTGAGCAGGCGCACGACGCCGCTCCAGGTCTGCGACAGCGTTGCGGCGGTCGCGATCGCCGGCTTGGCCAGATCGGTGTCGGCGAGGTCGATGGGCACGAGGATGGACTTGAACATCTGCGCCTCCAAATCTTCCAGTCAGGACGTCTTGCCGGCACGTCGCGCGATCAACCCGATCGAAGCAGCCTTAGCTTCGAAGCAACCTTAACTTCGAAGTAGCTTTAGCTTCGAAGCAGCCTTGGACTGACGAACAGCACCAGCCTACCGCGGCGGTAAGCCACGTCACCCCAATCCTTGACGTCAAAATCGAAGATCGCAAGCCCCGACGTGGGCAGGTTGTCGGCGAGCGCCTTGGCGGCGGCCGGATCCCCGCCGCCCGTCAGCATCAGGGCGATCTCGTGCATGCCCGGATTGTGGCCGACCAGCAGCAATTGCGTCGGATCAGCCGGAATGGTTGCAGTGCGAATGGATTCCAGGATCTGGGCGGGATCGGCGACGTAGAGTTCCGGCAGGACCTCGACCTGCGGCGCTGCGACGCGGTCCTTCATGGTCTCCCAGGCAATGTCCCAGGTCTGCCGAGCCCGGACGGCATGCGATACCAGTACGGCCTCGGGAAAGGGGGGATGGGAGGCCATCCAGTCGCCGATCTCGGCGGCATCCTTGTGGCCGCGGTCGTCGAGCCGGCGGTCCTGGTCACGGCCGCTCGGCGCGTCAGTCTCGGTCTTGGCGTGACGCAGCAGCATCAAACGGCGCATGGCACTCTCGAATCGTTACGCGTTCCAGAATAATCTACAGGTGCCGGTTGGGGGCAAGGTGACAAGGGCCTGCACAGTCCTCTAAAGCGTGATGAGATTAGGACAATCCCCATCGCGCTTTAAATTTTGTTTTGAGCATGATCTTTTCGGAAAACCGCTGCACACTTTTCCGGATCATGCTCTAAGAAACGGCATGAGCGAGACTTTCACAAGCGTGTCCCAGGAAGAAGCCGGCTTTCGTGAACGCGCGCGACTGTCGTTTGATCTCGACGCCGATATCTGCGTGATCGGGGCGGGGCTTGCAGGGCTCTCCATTGCGCTCGAGGCGGCCCGGCTGGGGGCCAGCGTCGCGGTGCTCGAGGGCCGCCACATCGGCTGGAACGCTTCCGGCAATCAACTCGGCACCGTGATGCCGGGCTTCGCGCTGCCGCTCGCCGAGCTGATCGAGCGCATCGGCTTCGAGGATGCGCGGGAATTGTGGACACTGTCGAAAGAGGGCGCCGAGTTCGTCCGGGCCAACGCCACCGAAGAGAACATGCCCGGGATCGGCTCGACCGACGGCGTGCTCGAGGTCTCCAACGTCGATGCCGGCGACCGGCTGATCAGCCGGTTGCAGATGCTGAACGAGGATTTCGACACCGAGGCCGAGGGCTGGCAGGTCGATCGCGTCCGCGCGGCACTCAAGACCGATCGCTACTTCCACGGCGTGTATTATCCGAAGGCGTTCCAGGTCGACGGGCGCAAATATGTGCACGGCCTCTCGGCGCTGGCGCGGCGCGCAGGCGCCCGCATCTTCGAGGACACGCCGGTCGTCAGCATCGATCATTCCGGCATCCGCAAGCGCATCGTCACGCCCTCGGCGCGGCTGCGCGCCACCCATATCGTGCTCGCCGGCAACATCCATCTCGGCGCGCCGTTGCGGCGCCTGTCGGAGACGCTGCTGCCGGTCTGGCGCTATGCCGGCATCACCGCGCCGCTCGGCGAGCGCGTGCACGAGATCATTGGCTTCAAGGGATCGGTGATGGATTCCGACGGCGTCGACCATTTCCGGATCGTCGATGGCGACCGGCTGATGTGGGAAAGTCCGGAGACCACTTGGGCCGCACGGCCGCAGCGCTTTGCAGGCAGCGTCAGGCGGCGGATCCGGTCGATCTTTCCTCAATTCGGCAATGTCGAGATCACCGAGATGTTCGGCGGCGTCACCGGGCAGACCGTGCATGGCATGCCGCAGATCGGCCAGTTGCGCAAAGGCCTCTGGGTCGCAAGCGGCTTCGGCCGCCAAGGCATGAACACCTCGGCCATGGCCGGGCAGATGATCGCCCGCAGCATCCTGGGGGGCGACGAGCGCTGGAAGCTGTTCTCGCCGTTCGAGCTGGTCTGGGCGGGGGGAACGACGGGGCGGGTTGCCGGGCAACTGGTCGGAATCTGGGGCAGGGCGAGTTCCGCCGCCGCAGGCTCGCTTGCCCGCTATCGCGAGCGTGCCAGGGTCAAGGACCGGGAACGCGAGGCGCGGTTGGCCGAAGCCAACCGGGCCGCCGGGACCGGTCCGCGCCGTCCGCCGCCCGGGGTTCGGCCCCGGCCGGCCCCACTGCCGAAGCCTGTGGCGGAAGCCGTGGAACCAGTCCCGCAGGAGGACAGCGCCTCGCGATGAGGTGAGAAAAACTCCGCCCGGAAGTGTAACGTCGACGGTTAGAGCCCGTATCTCAGGGCGTAGACGCTCCCGCATGGAGAATGAGATGTTTGACCGCCGCATCCTGTTGACGACCGTCGCCGGCCTGTTCGGCCTTGCGGCCTTCCGCTGGCTCAGAGCATCGCCCGCGGAGGCTGGAGAGAAAGCCGCGCAAAAATTCGAGATCGAGAAGACCGACGCCGAATGGCGTGCCCAGCTCACGCCGCAGCAATATGAGATCCTTCGCAAGGAGGGTACCGAGCGGCCGGGCTCCAGCCCGCTGCTCAAGGAGCACCGCAAGGGCGTCTTCGCCTGCGCCGGCTGCGACCTGCCGCTGTTCGCCTCCGACACCAAATTCGAGAGCGGCACGGGCTGGCCGAGCTTCTACCAGCCGATCGAGGGCAATGTCGGCAAGACCGAGGACCGGACCTACGGCATGCTCCGCACCGAGGTGCATTGCCGGCGCTGCGGCGGCCACCTCGGCCACGTCTTCGACGACGGTCCCAAGCCGACCGGATTGCGCTACTGCATCGACGGTTTCGGGCTGGTCTTCCATCCCGCGGCGGCGTCCGCAACCTAGGTTTCGTCCCGGCAATTGTTGCCGGTCCCGGCAATTGTGCCCCGGTCATCAGACCGGGGCTTTTTCGTTAAGCCATTGATTTGATGAGAAAACCCGCATTGGCATAGCCCTTGCGACAGTCTCCTCCGACTGCGGCCGTGGTCGACCGGCCGCCGAGATCGGATCTGGAGACAAAGTTATGGGTATCTTCGATGCAATGAACACCTCGGTGGGTGGCCTGCAGGCGCAGTCCTACGCGCTGCAGAACATTTCCGGCAACATCGCGAATTCTTCCACCACCGCTTACAAGGGCATCGGCACCAGCTTCGTCGATCTCATTCCCGACTCCTCGGTCCCGAGCAAGCAGGTCGCGGGCGGCGTGACCGCCAACGCCAAGGCCACCATCACCACGCAGGGCACAATCTCGGGCTCCAGCGTCGCCACCAACATGGCGATCACCGGTGATGGCTTCTTCTCGATCCAGAAGGCCACGGGCGTCGTCGACAATGCGCCGGTGTTCAGCGGGGTCACCTATTACACACGGCGCGGCGACTTCCAGCTCAATGCCAACGGCAATCTGGTCAACGGCGCCGGCTATTACCTGATGGGCGTCACGGTCGACCCGAAGACCGGCAACCCGCAAGGCAACGTTGCGACGGTCCTGAAATTCCAGAACAACTTCATCCCGGCGCAGGCGACCACATCGATCCAGTACGCGGCCAACCTGCCGACCCAGCCGAACACCGTGGCGAGCACGACGGCGGCAACCAAGACGCTGCTGGCGGCCGGCGGACTGAACCCGTCGGACTTCGCGGCCAACCCGCTGCCGGTCGGCACGCCGCCTCCGCCTTATGCAAACGCCACAACGTCCGGCGCTGCCGCGACCGGCAATGTCCGCTCGCCATACTCGTCGACCACTGCGACCGGCACAACGGCGCTCCAGAATAACTCCGCGGCGGTGGCATCGAGCACCACCTCGCTCGACAACTCCCTGGGTACGCATCTCGCCTCCAGCATTCTCGCTCAGCTGAGCGGCCAGACGCTGGTCGTCAACGGTCACAATATTGTTTTCGATAATAGCTTGACCAGCACTCCCGACGGTCTTGGCGGCACGGCGATTGGTCTCGGCTCGGGTACTAACACAACGGTGGCCAGCATCATCTCCGCTATCCAGTTGGCCGGCGGCCCCGGCGTCACCGCATCGCTCAGCCCCAGCGGCAACATCGTGATCTCCAGCGGCACCACCACCGACGTACCGGTTGGTAGCGGCCAGGTGGCCACGGCGCTTGGCATCAGCAGCGTGACGCGCGGCGGCAACGTGCTGTCATCGCCCGCGATCTCGGGCGCCACGGTGCTGAGCGGCGCGGCGGCGGCCGGCGGCGCCGAGGTGCTCACATCGGGCTTCTCCGCCGGCGACGTCATCACCGTCAATGGTCAGTCGCTGACCTTCATGGCCTCCGGCGCGTCAGGCCCGAACCAAATCAACGTCACCGACAACATCACGATGCTGCTCGGTAAGATCGACACTCTCTCCGGTGCAACGGGGTCGTCAGTCAGCAGTGGGGGCGTGATCACGCTGAACACCGGCACAGCTTCCAACCTTTCGGTGGCGAGCTCCAACAGCGCCGCCTTCGCCGCGCTCGGCTTCACCTCGACCATCATCAAGAATCGTGACGGTGGTGGCGTTGCCGGCACCGGCGGCGTGATCGGCAACGACATCGCCACCTTCACCAAGGAATCGATCAGCGGTGGCGCGGTGACCGCTTACAACGCGGCCGGCACGCCGGTGAACCTGCAATTGCGCTGGGCCAAGACCGACAGCGCCTCGCTCGGCGCGGGCCATGCCGATACCTGGAACATGTTTTACCAGACTGACCCGAATGCGACGGGCACGACCGTCGGTTGGGTCAATACCGGCCAGGCCTTCACCTTTGCCGCCGACGGCTCGCTCACTTCGCCGAGCGGCTCGGGCATCACCATCAACAATGTCAGCGTCAGCGGCCAGTCGCTGGGCTCGGTCTCCTTCAACATCTCCTCGGGCGGACTGACCCAATATGCCAGCACCAGCGGCGCGGTCACCATCAACACCATCACCCAGAACGGCTACGCCGCCGGTCAGCTTCGATCGGTCGCCGTCAACAACAACGGCCTCGTGGTCGGGACCTTCTCCAACGGTCAGAACCTCGACCTCGCACAGGTCTCGTTGTCGCACTTCAACGGCACCAACTACCTGAAGGCGCAGGACGGCGGCGCCTACGCCGCGACTGAACAGTCGGGCCCTGCCATCGACGGTGCTTCCGGTTCGATCAGCGGCTCGTCGCTGGAAGGCTCGAACACCGACATCGCCGACGAATTCACCAAGCTGATCGTGACCCAACAGGCCTATTCGGCCAACACCAAGGTGATCACGACGGCGAATACGATGGTTCAGGATCTTTTGAACGTGTTGCGCTGATTGGGGCGTGACGTAACCAGAGGCGGCAAGTCAACATGGGTTTGAGTTCAGCCCTCGCCAGTGCGATGAGCGGTCTGCGTGCCAATCAGGCTGCGCTCTCGATCGTTTCGTCGAACGTCGCCAACTCGCAGACGCCGGGTTACGTCGTCCAGACGCCGAACCAGATCGAGGTCACCACCGGCGACTTCGGCTCGACGGTCACGACGACCGGCGTCAGCCGCGAACTCGACACCTATGTGCAGAAACAGCTGCGCACCGAGACCGGCGGCAGCGGCTACGCCGACCAGATGGCGAACATCCTGAAGCAGCTTCAGAATGTCTATGGCACGCCCGGCAACAGCGGTACGCTCGAAACCGCGCTGAACAGTTTCACCACCGCGCTGCAGGCGCTGTCGACCAACGCGGGCTCGCCCTCGGCGCAAACGGTTGCGCTCGGCGCGGCGCAGACGCTGGCGCAGCAGCTCAACCTCACCACCAAGGGCATCCAGTCGCTGCGCTCCAACGTCGAGCAGGATCTCAGCACCTCGGCGCTAGCTGCCAACGCGGCGATGCAGCAAGTCGCCGACATCAACTCCAAACTCCAGGGCCTGTCGGAACACGACCCCTCGGCCGCGACGCTGATGGACCAGCGCGACCAGGCCATCAATAACCTGTCGAAATATGTCGACGTCCACGTCACCACCGACGGGTCCAATCAGGCCAACATCTACACCACCACCGGCATCCAGCTGGTCGGCGCCGGGCTGGCCTCGCAATTCACCTTTGCGTCCGCCGGCGCGCTGTCGGCGACTTCGCTCTACAACATCGATCCGGCCAAATCCGGCGTCGGTGCGTTCAACATCAAGCTCCCGAACGGATCCTCGGTCGACGTCATCGCCAACAACGTGGTGTCTTCGGGCCAGATCGCGGCCGATCTGAAGCTGCGCGACCAGACGCTGGTGCAGGCGCAGAACCAGATCGACCAGTTCGCCGCGACGATGTCGAGCGCGTTATCGGACAAGACCACGGCCGGCAGCACGGTCACCGGCCCGCCGGCCGGCTTCGATCTCGACCTTGCCGGGGCGGCGCCGGGCAACAGCGTCAACTTCACCTACACCGACACGACCACCAATACCAAGCGGCAGGTCACGCTGGTCAACGTGACCGATCCGGCGGCGCTGCCGCTCCAGAACCCCACCAACGCCAATCCGATGCAGATCGGGGTGAACTTCTCCGGCGGCATGGGCGCGATCGCCTCGGCCCTCAACACCGCGCTTTCCGCCTCGCATCTGTCGTTCGCCGCCGCCCCGTCGCCGGCGACGGCCACCATATTGCGGGTGACCGACGACAACAGCGGCCTCGCCAAGGTCAATTCGGCCTCGATCACCAAGACGATCTCGTCGCTGACCTCGGGCAATCCGCAACTGCCGCTGTTCACCGATGGCGGGCAGGCGCTCTACACCGGCGCGATCACGGCATCGGGTTCGCAGATGACCGGCCTTGCCGGACGCATCGCCGTGAACACGCAGCTCACCACCGACCCGACCAGGCTGTCGGTCTACAACACCTCGCCGGTGACTCCCACCGGCGACACCACGCGCTCGGACTATCTCTATTCGCAGCTCACCTCGGCGGTGTTCTCCTATTCGCCGCAATCCGGTCTGGGCTCGGCCAGCCAGCCCTTCACCGGCAGCGTCTCGAACTACCTCCAGCAGTTCCTGAGCGTTCAGGGCAATGCCGCGACCCAGGCGACCCAGCTCCAGCAGGGCCAGAGCGTCGTGGTCTCGACTCTGCAGGCCAAGTTCAACTCGACCGCCAGCGTCAACCTGGACTCGGAGATGTCGAACCTGATCCAGCTCCAGAATGCCTATGCCGCCAACGCCCATGTCATGTCGGTGGTGCAGAGCATGATGAATACCTTGCTCCAGGCTCAAGTGTAACAAGTAACAGGGCTCTGAAACATGTCGATCAGCAGCATCAACTACTCCTCGTCGGTTCTCGGCTCGCAGATCCGCAACATCAACCAGCAGCTCACCGACCTGTCGACGCAGCTCTCGACCGGCAAGCTGTCGCAGAACTATTCCGGGATGGGCACCAACGAGGGCTTTGCGATCGCCGGGCGCGCGCAGCTCTCCAACATTGCCGCCTATACCGACACGATGACCAACGTCAACGTCAGCATCAACCTCGCCAATACCGCGTTGCAGTCGCTGACCACGATCCGCAACACGGTGCAGACGGGCTCGGCCAACACCGCGCAGGATCTCAACGTCAACGGCCAGACGGTTGCGCAGAACACTGCGGCTGCGCAATTCGGCTCGATGGTCGGCGTTCTCAACACGCAGTCTGGCAACCGCTATCTGTTCTCCGGAACCGCCTTCAACACGCCGTCGGTCGCGAACGCCGGCGACATCATCAACGGCACCACGACGCAGGCGGGCTTCAAGACCGTCATGGCGGAGCGTCAGGCCGCCGACCTCGGCGCCAACGGCATGGGCCGGCTGGTGCTGACGACGCCACAGCCGACGCCGAGCTCAGTGAAGGTGTCCGAGGACTTCGCGGCATCGCCATTCGGCCTGAAGATCGCCGCGGTCTCCTCGACGCTGACCGGCGCGACGGTCACCGGCCCGAGCGGCTCGCCGGTGTCGTTCTCGGTCGACCTCAACGGCGTCAATCCGAAAAATGGCGACAAGCTCAGCGTGCAGTTCACGCTGCCCGATGGCTCGACCGAGCAGATCGACCTGACGGCGTCCACCGCGACGCCGACACCTGTCGGCAGCTTTGCGATCGACCCCGGTAATCCCAATGTCGTTCCGGTCGTTCCTCCGGACCCGAACATCACGGCGACGAACCTCAACACTGCGCTGAATACCGCGATCAAGAAGCTCGCCGGCACCTCGCTGGTGGCGGCGTCCGCTATCACGGCCGGTGACAATTTCTTCAATACGGCGGGATCCGCCACCGCGAATGTGGCGGCCACCGGCAATCTGCGCTCCTATACCTCCACGACCGGGACGGGCTCGGTCGCGTTGCAGGACAGCGCATTGGCGATTGCGTCTACGACCACGTCGCTCGATTCGTCGGCGACACCCCATCTCAACGGGACCATTCTCAACGCGCTCGCCAACGCTCCGACCGGTACCACACTGACCATCACCGGCGCGAGCGGCGCCCACACGATCACCTTCGACCCTACCGTCACTACCGTCACCACAACGGCCAGCGGCAATACCACTATCGGACTGGCTTCGGGCAGCGCCGCGAAGGTGTCTGATATCTTGAATGCGATCGCGACGGCCGCCGGCATCCCCGCCGCCAACGTAACTCTGAGCGCCGGCGGCAATATCCAGATCGCGACCGGCACCGGCACGGACGTGGCGGTCACCGGCGGCGCGGCGGCCACGGCGCTCGGTCTCAGCAGCGTGACGCGCGGCAGCGTGGCGTCGACGCCTCAGATCACCGGTTCAACTGTGCTGAGCGGCATTGCGACTACGGGCGGCCCGGAAGTCCTCTCGGCGGCGTTCCAGGCGGGGTCGGCGGGTCCGCCTGCCGTTAATCCCGATACGATCACGGTGAACGGTCAGACGCTGACTTTTGTCGCCTCGGGCGCCAGCGGCCCAAACCAGATCAACATCACCGACAACATCACAACTCTGCTTGGCAAAATCGATCAGATCACCGGCACCACGAAGCCGTCGACGATCCATGGCGGCGTGATCACGATCAACACGGACGATCCCGGGAGCCTCAATATCACGAGCTCGAACAGCACGGCGTTCGCGGCGCTCGGCTTCACGACCTCCCCGGTCACGGCGGCAAAGGCTCCGCTGCGCGTCGGCTCGTCGCCCCTCGGCTCGGCGACGACGCTGGTGAACGGCTCGGCCACCACCGTGCAATGGTACCTGGGCAATGACGGCCCCGGCTCGCCGCGCTCCACCGCGATGGCCCGGGTCGACGATTCCGTCACGGTGCAGTATGGCGCGCAGGCGAACGAGGACGCGATCCGCAAGGAGCTGCAGGCGGTCGCCGTGTTCGGGACGTTCTCGACCTCACCGACCGGGCAGTATTCGGGCGGGCAGGTCGCCGCGCTGAGTCTGCGGGTGACACAGGCCCTGACGAAGCAGCCAGGCGAGCAGCGCATCGAGGACATCCAGACCGACATCGCGATGGCCCAGAACACCATGAAGGACGCAGGCACGCGTCAGACCCAGGCCAAGGCGCAGCTCCAGACCATCATCGACCAGGCGGAATCAGCCTCGCCGGACCAGGTCGCGAGCGAGATCCTGTCGCTCCAGAATGCGCTCCAGGCGTCCTACCAGGTGACCTCGAACCTCGCGCAGCTCTCGCTCGTCAAGTTCCTGTAAGCAGGCGTTAAGGCGCCGTTAACCATGCCTCTTTACCTCTTGGTGAGGATTGCAGCGGGGCGGAGCTGACGATGTCGGAGAAGATGAAACTGGTGGTGGCCACGCCATGTTTCGGTGGGCAGGTGACGAGCATCTATGCGAGCTCGATCTTCGCGCTTCAGCGCGCCGTGCACGGCATGGCCAATCTCGAGCTCAAGGTGCTGCTGCGCGACGGCGATGCGCTGATCACGCGCGCGCGGGCCAATCTGGCCGCGATGTTCCTGGACGATCCCGAAGCGACGCACTTCCTCTTCATCGATGCCGACATCGGCTTCAAGCCGGAGCAGGTGTTCCGGCTGATCGAGTGCGGCGCGGACGTCGTCGCCGGCTGCTATCCAATCAAGCGGATCAACTGGGACAAGGCCGCGCGGGCGATCCAGTCCGGCCGCGCCGACGTGCCGGCCGCATCGCTCGACTACGTGCTCGAGATCGAGGACCCCGACCGCATCGTGGTGGTGGACGGCTTCACCCGCGTGCGCTACGCCGGCACCGGCTTCCTGATGATCCGGCGCTCCGTGCTGGAGGCGATGTGCCGCCATCCGGACTACGCCGCCCTGCAATTCTTCCGCGAGCATTCGCACGATACGCTGGCGGCGAGCCAGAACCGGTTTGCCCTGTTCGAATGCATGATCGATCCGGCGACCGGCACCTATCTGTCCGAGGACTTCGCCTTCTGCAAGCGCTGGACCGACATCGGCGGCGAGATCTGGGCCGACATCGAGAGCTCGCTCGATCACGTCGGACCGTCGGTGTTCCACGGCGACATCACCTCGCAATTCGCACCGGCGCCGGCGGCGGCGGCCGATGCGGCGTGAGCCTTTCGGGATGAGCGCCGGCGCATCCCGTTTGTCAGCCAGCGAGCGCGCGTCCGACGGCGGCTCGCGCTATCGCCTGCGCGATCTCTTCACACCACTGGATACGCTGCTTGCCTCCGGCGGAGATCCGCGGCTGGCGCTCGATCCGAACGACCGTGTCAACGCCTATGGCTGCGCGGCTTCGCCGGAGCCGGAGCTCTGGAATTTCGCCTCCGCGACCGCGTCGACGATCTCGCAGATGGCCTACGACCGCGCCGCGCTGGCGCGCGAAGAGCTGATGCACAAGTGCCTGTTCGACGAGGTCGAAATCGCCTTCGACGCCCGCTGCGAGGACATGCGCGAGGAGCTGCGCGGCCACCTTGCGCTCTCGTCGCGGATCGACGTCGTGTTCTCGCCGTCCGGCACGGACTCCCAGCTTCACGCCCTGTTCGTAGCGCGCGCGGTGCTCGGCGCGGCGCCGGTGACGATCGTGGTCGGCGCCGACCAGACCGGAAGCGGGACGCCGCATACTGCACGCGGCCACCATTTCAGCACGATGACGGCAGGCGGCATGGCCGTGCGCAAGGACGGCGCGGTGACGGGGCTCGCCGGCGACAGCATTGCGGTGCCGCTGATCGACATGGCGGCCGGCATTGCGATGCGCACCGATGCCGATGCCGCGGTGCTGCATGCGGTCGAGACCAGCCTCGCGCAAGGCCGGCGCGTTTTGTTGCAGATCATGGATTCGTCAAAACTCGGTTGGCGTGCCCCAAGCGAGGCGTGTCTCGACGAGATCGCGCGGCGCTGGCCGCGCAAGGTTCAAATTGTCGTCGATGCCTGTCAGGCGCGGCTCGGTCGCCGGCGGCTGCGCGCCTATCTCGACCGTGGTTACATGGTGCTGATCACCGGCTCGAAATTTTTCGGCGGACCGGCCTTCAGCGGTGCGCTGCTGTTGCCGAAAGGCCTGTCGCGGTCGATCGGCCGGATGAGCCGGATCGCGCCTGGCATCTTCGACTATGCCGGTCGCTGCGACTGGCCGGTGGCGTGGACGATGCTGCGCTCGCGCTTTGAGCGCCGGCCGAATTTCGGTCAATGGCTGCGCTGGGAGGCCGCGCTGGCCGAGATCGGCAGCTACTACGCCGTACCCGGGGCCTTCCGCGCCAGGATGCTGGCCGAGCTCGCAGCCGGCATCGACAGCATGATCGCGTTGTCGCCGTCGCTTCGTGCCATTCCAACCGCGATCGACAAGTCCAGAGCAGACGACGGGGAATTCGTGCAAGCCACGATCTTTCCGTTCACGCTGCTGCGCGGCGGCAAGCCGGTCTCGCTCGCCGAGACCAGCGCCGTGCATCGGGCGCTGGCGTGCGACATGGCCGAGGAGATCAGCGGCAGCGCGGCGGACCGGCAAGTGGCCGCCCAGCGCTGTCTCGTCGGCCAGCCGGTCCGACTGGAGCGGCAGGACGGTGCGCCGCAGGCCGTGTTGCGCCTCTGCGTCGGCGCACGATTGGTGACCGAGGCATGGTCGCCGGATACAATGCAGGCGCAACGCAATGTGCAGCACGTTCTTGATCGCATCGCCCATGTGCTGGTGAAGATCGAGCTGCTGCTTGACCGTGGCGCGGTTGCGGCCGTGCCGACAAAGTCCGCGTTCGAGGTGTGAGATGCAACATCCAGTTTCCGCGCCGAGCGGCGTGACCGCGCCGACCTATGCCGACCGCATCGGCTTTGCGCAGTTGACGCGCCGCGCCTTCGAGGGGGGTGACCTGCATCCGTTGCGCGAGCGGCTGCTGGCGCGGATCGAGGAGGGAACGGCGGAGGCCGGCGAAGGCCTCGATCTCTCGCTGATTGCCCAGCTTCTCGGCGAGAAGGAGGCTGGGCTGGTGATCCAGACCGAGGTGCTCTCCTTCCACCAATTGTTTCGTACGCCTTGCGCGGCTCCAAAATCCCGCCTGCGCGTGCTCGCGCTCGCCGCCGATATCGACATGGGCGGCAACACGCCGATCGACTTCCTGCTTGAAGATTCCGACATCGAGCTGTTGACGCTCTACGTTGTCAAGGGCGTCGGCCTGCCGGAGACTCTGCCCGAGCACGACGTCGCCATCGTGATCGCATCCGATTCCGAGGAGTGCCGGGAGGCGCTCGCGCTGATCGAGAAGGCCGCGCCGCACTGGCCGAAGCCGCTGCTCAATCGTCCCGATCTCATTGGCAATCTCGATCGCGACAAGCTGTATCGTCTGCTGACGGGCGTGCCCGGCCTCGACATTCCCGTGACCGCCCCCACGACGCGTGCGCAATTGTCGGAGCTTTCGCGAGGCAGGATCGTTTGCGAGGAGATCACGGGCGAACTGCGCTTTCCAATGATCGTGCGGCCGCGCGGTACGCATGCCGGCGTCGGTCTCGCGAAACTCGACGATGCTGGAGCGCTCGCGGCCTATCTCGCCGAGCGACAAGAGCAGGACTTCTTCGTCGCACGTTTCGTCGACTATGCGAGTCCGGACGGGCTCTACCGCAAATATCGTCTCGCGGTGGTCGACGGCAAAGCCTATGCGTGCCACATGGCAATCGCCGATCGCTGGGACATCTGGTATCTCAACGCCTTCATGGCGTTCAGCGAGGAGAAGCGGGCCGAGGAAGCCGTCTTCATGCTCAACTTCGACCATGCCTTCGCGGCGCGCCACAAAATCGCGCTCGACGAAATGAGCAGGCGCGTCGGCCTCGATTACTTCATCGTCGATTGCGCCGAGAACCAGAACCGCGAGCTGCTGGTCTTCGAAGCCGACAATACCGCCGTCGTGCACAACATGGATCCGCCGGCCGTGTTTCCGTACAAGTCGCCGCAGATGCGCAAGATCTTTGCGGCATTCACGGCGATGCTGTCGCGGCATGCACAGGCCAGAGAAGAGAGTGCGGCATGAACGAGCTCATCCGCAACACGCAAAGCTCCGTCACGCACACCTCGCTCGATCCGCAGGACTGGAGCGATTTCCGCGCGCTCGCCCATCGCATGCTGGACGAGACGATCGACGGCCTCGCCAATATTCGCGCGCGCCCGGTGTGGCAGGCGATCCCCGACGAGGTCCGTGCGGCATTCAGGACGGACGTGCCGCGCGATGCCAGCGATCTCGCCGATGTCTACCGCGAATTCGCCGAGCATGTCGCGCCTTATGCGACCGGCAATGTTCATCCGGGTTTCATGGGCTGGGTGCATGGCGGCGGCACGGCCGTCGGCATGATCGCCGAGATGCTCGCCGCGGGCCTCAACGCCAATCTCGGCGGGCGCGACCACATGCCGATCGAGGTCGAGCGCCAGATCGTCGACTGGATGCGCCGCCTGTTCGCGTTTCCCGAGAGCGCGAGCGGCATCTTCGTCACGGGCACGTCGATGGCCAATCTGATGGCGGTGCTGGTCGCGCGCACCGCTGCGCTCGGCGCGCTGGCGCGGCAGTACGGCATCGGCAACGATGGCGCGCTGCTTACGGCTTATACTTCGCGGGCCGCGCATGGCTGCATATCGCGGGCGATGGATATCGCGGGATTTGGGAGCGACGCCCTTCGCAAGATCGGGGTCGACGCGGATCATCGCATCGACGTTGCCGCGCTCCGTGCGCAGATCGCTACCGATCGCGAGGTCGGCTTCAAACCGTTCCTCGTCGTCGCCTCCGCCGGCTCGGTCGATGTCGGCGCGATCGACGACCTCAAGGCCGTCGCCGCGCTGTGCCGCGAGGAGGGACTTTGGTTTCACGTCGACGGGGCGTTCGGTGCGCTCGCAATTCTTTCGCCCGAGCTCGCACCGCTGCTCGGCGGCATCGAGCTTGCCGATTCCATTGCGCTCGACTTCCACAAATGGGGCCAGGTGCCCTACGACGCGGGCTTCCTGCTGGTGCGTGACGGGGAGCAGCACCGGCGGGCCTTTGCCCAGCCGGCGGCTTATCTGAGCCGCGAGGCGAGGGGGCTTGCGGCCGGCGCGGTCTGGCCGTGCGATCTCGGCCCCGATCTGTCACGCGGCTTCCGCGCGCTGAAGTCCTGGTTCACGCTCAAGACGTTCGGTACCGACAGGCTGGGCGCGGTCATCGCGCGCAGCTGCGCGCTGGCGAAATATCTGGAGACGCGTGTTCTCGCCGAGCCGCGGCTGGAACTGCTCGCACCGGTCAATCTCAATATCGTCTGCTTCCGTTACCGCGCCGCAGAAGAGGTCAATCGCGAGATCGTCGCCGACATCCAGGAGTCCGGCATCGCAGCGCCGTCGAGCACGACGCTGGACGGCAAGTTCGCGATCCGCGCCGCGATCGTCAATCACCGCACCGACGAGACTGACATCGATGCACTGGTCGCGGCCGTGCTGGAGTTCGGCGGTCGGCGCAGCCGCGACGCTGTGATCGAGGTCGAGGCGCCGCCGCTCGCGGCACAGTAGCTCGATGCATGTCTGAAACGACAACGGCCCCGGAGACGATCCGGGGCCGTTGTCGTTCGGCGTCCTGGTCGTTCGCGCCGGCGTGGCTGCGCGAACGCGTGGATCAGGCGGCGGTGCTGACCTCGGCCTGGATTGCTTCCGTCTTGGGATGGGTGGCCTCGAACTGGCCACGCAGCTTCGCTTCATAGGCGATCAGCTTGCGGGCGTCCTTGAGTGCCCGGTAGAGGTCGCCGTTGAGGATGTTATTGTTGATGCCTTCGATGATCGGCCAGGAGCTTGGCACCGCGGTGACGATGTCGCGCACCAGGTTGAAGTAGGTACCGTGCTGGGTCTGCGGATCCGGCGAGATGTACATGAGCTGGACCGCCAGATAGACGAGCTTGGCGGGCGTTTCGGCGGTCTCCGGCGTGAGGATGTCGCGCTCGCGCAGGATCGGCACGTTGTCGCCGTCGATCAGAAGGCGGGCGCGCTGGTCGGTGTTGGTTATCACGCAGTTGCCGACGATGATGCGTTCGTGCGGTCTGAGCTCGACCTTGAGGGCCATGCCTGTTCTCCATCAACGCTTTCGTAACCGAGCGTGTGTTGCGGCGGGTCAGGGCGCAATACTCCATCAAGACTAGTTAACGAGTTGTAAATCCCGGCCATTGCGGCGGAAAAGATCAATCATATCAACGCGGAAATTAACAGGCGGAGCGGCGTCACGGGCCTGCTTATCGGCCGAATCGCGCGCCGACTCAGCAAAAGTGCCGATTTCATTTCATGTTTCGTTAGAGGACTCCGCCCCACGGTCCGCCGGTCGCTGGGTCAATCTCGATCCAAGCAGACGCGTAACAGTAGCGTCGTTTACCAGAAAGGTAACAGAGTCATGTCCGGTATCGTCCTCTCCTCATCGGTTCGTCAGAACCTGCTCTCCCTCCAGTCCACCGCTGATCTCCTCGCCACCACGCAGAACCGTCTGTCGACCGGCAAGAGCGTCAACTCGGCCCTGGACAATCCGACCAACTTCTTCACCGCACAGTCGCTCGACAACCGCGCCAGCGACATCAACAACCTGCTCGATGGCATTGCCAACGGCGTGCAGGTGCTGCAGGCCGCCAACACCGGCATCACCTCGCTGCAGAAGCTGATCGACAGCGCGAAGTCGATCGCCAACCAAGCGCTGCAGACCACCGTCGGTTATTCCTCCAAGTCCAACGTCTCGACCACGATCTCGGGCGCGACGGCTTCGGACCTGCGTGGTACCACCAGCTTCACGAGCGCGAGCGCGCTGAGCAGCGTATTGTACGACGGTACAGCTGGCGGTACGCACGCTGCTGGTTCGGGCATCACGCTGGGCGGCGTTGTCGGCACCGATACTGGCACCGTCATCAATGCGGCGACGACTGGTGCCAAGCTTCTGAACGGTGCGGCTGCTGGCGATGCCAACGCTGGCGTTGCGGCAGGTGACACGCTCACCGTCAACGGCAAGACCGTCACGTTTGTTGCCGGCGACCAGCCGGCCACGGTGCCGACGGGTCTCACTCAGGTTGCCGCCTCTGCCGGCGTCACGACCGGCAACGTCTACACGGATGCCAGCGGCAATGTGTCGGTCTATCTCGGCTCCACCACGAAGGCCTCGATCGGCGACGTGTTGACGGCCGTCGATCTGGCGAGCGGGGTGCAGAGCAACGTTGCCGGCACTTTGACGCTCAACGCAGGCCAGACCGCATCATCCGTGAACGGCAGCGGTGCGCTTCTCTTGAAGAGCACGACAGGTTCTGATCTGAGCGTGACCGGCAAGGCCGACATTCTGAAGGCCCTTGGCCTGACCTCGGCGACCGGCGCAGGCAACGTCACGGCCACGGCGACCCGCACTACGAGCTCGGCGACCTTGTCGTCATTCGTTTCGTCGGGTTCGACCCTGAACGTCGATGGCCATGTCATCACGTTCAAGGATGCGCCGACGCCGGCTGCGGCTTCGCTTCCCTCGACGCAGGGCGTGTCCGGCAACGTCGTCACCGACGGCAGCGGCAACTCGACGGTCTATCTGCAGAGTGCGACGATTGCCGACGTGCTGAAGGCTGTCGACTTTGCCACGGGCGTGCAGACCTTCACGCTGAACGGCAGTGGCGGTGGTGCGCTTGCAACGGCAACGGGCCAGACCAACTCGTCGATCAACGCCTCCGGCCAGCTCAAGATCTCGACCGGCGTCAACGCCGACCTGTCGATCACCGGCACCGGCAATGCACTGCAGTCCCTGGGCCTCGCCGGCAACACCGGCACGTCCTCGGCGTTCACGGCGGCCCGTACTTCCGGCACCGGCGGCATCAACGGCAAGACCCTGACCTTCAGCTCGTTCAACGGCGGCACGGCGGTCAATGTCACCTTCGGCGACGGCACCAACGGCACGGTCAAGACGCTCGATCAGCTCAACACGCAGCTCCAGGCCAACAACCTGTCTGCGACGATCGACGCCAACGGCCTGCTCACGATCACGGCGACCAACGACTATGCGTCCTCGACGCTTGGGTCGTCGGCTGCCGGTGGTGCAATCGGCGGAACGCTGACCACTGCGTTGACGTTCTCGACCGCTTCCGCGCCTACGGCAGACGCGGTTGCCCAGACCGCCCGTTCGAACCTGGTCAACCAGTACAACAACATCCTGAACCAGATCGACTCGACCTCGCAGGACTCCTCGTTCAACGGCGTCAACCTGCTCAACGGCGACCAGCTCAAGCTGGTGTTCGACGAGACCGGCAAGTCGAGCCTCAACATCACCGGCGTGACCTACAACTCCAAGGGTCTCGGCCTCGCGGCGTTGACCAGCGGCGTCGACTTCATCGACAACTCCGCGACCAACAAGGTGCTGACCAATTTGAACTCGGCGTCCAGCACGCTGCGCTCGGAGGCCTCGGCGCTCGGTTCGAACCTGACCATCGTGCAGGTGCGTCAGGACTTCAACAAGAACCTGATCAACGTGCTGCAGACCGGCTCGTCCAACCTGACCTTGGCCGACACCAACGTCGAAGCGGCCAACAGCCAGGCGCTGTCGACCCGCCAGTCGATCGCGGTCTCCGCGCTGTCGCTGGCCAACCAGTCGCAGCAGAGCGTGCTGCAGCTGCTCCGCTAATAAGCGGACAACATCGCAAGCAGAACAGGGCGGCGGGGCTTCGGCTCCGCCGCTTTCTTTTTTGCGAGCGTTCTAGGGGCCCTGATGAAGTTCGGAAAAGTAACCCGCGGTTATGGTTAATGGAGCGTAAGCACGAAAAATCGCCAGTAGATTCAGTCGGATTTCAGGGCGCGCCAACGCCTCCATTCGGTTTATGGTGAGCCTGCGCTTATGCAGACCACACCCGTTTCACCCTTTGTTAGCCATGTCCGCGCAGGCTGTGCGCGTCACTCGATCCGAAGCGATCGAACGAAGACGCGTAAACCAGAAGGGTAAGAGTTATGTCCGGTATTGTTCTCTCTGCGTCGGTTCGCCAGAACCTGCTGTCTCTCCAGTCCACCGCCGACCTCCTCGCCACCACACAGAACCGTCTGTCGACCGGCAAGAGCGTCAACTCGGCCCTGGACAATCCCACCAACTTCTTCACCGCGCAGTCGCTCGACAACCGCGCCAGCGACATCAACAATCTGCTCGACGGTATCGCGAACGGCGTGCAGGTGCTGCAGGCTGCCAACACCGGCCTGACCTCGCTGCAGAAGCTGATCGACAGCGCCAAGTCGATCGCCAACCAGGCGCTGCAGACCACCGTCGGCTATTCCTCCAAGTCGAGCGTCTCGACCACGATCGCCGGTGCGACGTCATCTGATCTGCGCGGCACCACGAGCTTCGCCAGCGCAGTCGCGAACAGCAACGTGCTGTACAGCGGTGCTGCGGGTGGTGTGACCGCCGCGACGTCCGGCGCCACGCTGGGCGGCATTCCAGGGACCGATACCGGAACGGTCATCAACGCTGCGACGACTGCTGCCAAGCTTTTGAATGGCGCGGCCGCGGGCGATGCCAACGCTGGCGTTGCGGCAGGTGACACGCTCACCGTCAATGGCAAGACCGTCACATTCGTTGCGGGCGATCAGCCTACAACGGTGCCTACCGGTCTCACTCAGGTTGCCGCCTCTGCCGGCGTCACGACCGGCAACGTCTACACAGATGCCAGCGGCAACGTGTCGATCTATCTCGGCTCCACGACGAAGGCCTCGATCGGCGACGTGCTGACGGCGGTCGATTTGGCGAGCGGCGTGCAGAGCAACGTTGCCGGTACCCTCACCGGCAATGCGGGCCAGACTCCCTCGTCGGTCAACGGCAGCGGCGCGCTCGTGTTGAAGAGCACGACTGGTTCCGACCTGACCCTGACCGGAAAGGCCGACATCCTGAAGGCTCTTGGCCTGACCTCCGCCACCGGTGCCGGCAGCGTCACGACCACGGCTTCCCGCACCACGAGCTCGACGACGGTGTCCTCGCTCGTCTCGTCGGGTTCGACGCTGAACGTCGATGGCCATGTCATCACCTTCAAGGACGCGCCGACACCGTCCGCTGCTTCGCTGGCCGCCACCCAGGGCGTGTCCGGCAACGTTGTCACCGACGGCAATGGCAACTCGACCGTCTATCTGCAGAGCGGTACGATTGCCGACGTGCTGAAGGCCATCGACTTCGCCACGGGCGTGCAGACCTTCACGCTCAACGGCAGCGGTAGCGGCACGCTCGCGACGGCCGCCGGCCAGACGGCTTCGTCGATCAACACCTCCGGCCAGCTCAAGATCTCGACTGGCGTCAATGCCGACCTCTCGATCACCGGTACCGGCAATGCCCTGTCGGTGTTTGGTCTGGCCGGCAACACCGGAACGGCCTCGGCGTTCACCGCGGCCCGCACCTCCGGAATCGGCGGCCTCGCTGGCAAAACCCTGACCTTCACTGCCTTCAACGGCGGCACGGCGGTCAACGTCACCTTCGGCGACGGCACCAACGGCACGGTCAAGACACTCGATCAGCTCAACTCGCAGCTCCAAGCCAATAACCTGGCTGCGACCATCGACGCCAACGGTCAGCTTACCATCACCGCGTCCAACGACTACGCGTCTTCGACGATTGGCTCGACGGCAGCTGGCGGTGCGATCGGCGGAACGTTGACGACCGCGCTGACCTTCACGACGGCCTCCACTCCGGTGCAGGACGTCGTGGCCCAGTCGACCCGCGCTAACCTGGTCTCGCAGTACAACAACATCCTGAACCAGATCGACACCACCTCGGTCGACTCCTCGTTCAACGGTGTCAACCTGCTCAACGGCGACCAGCTCAAGCTGGTGTTCGACGAAACCGGCAAGTCGAGCCTCAACATCACCGGCGTGACCTACAACTCCAAGGGCCTCGGCCTGGCGTCGCTGACCGTCGGTCTCGACTTCATCGACAACGCCGCGACCAACAGGGTGCTCACCAATCTGAACTCGGCCTCGAGCACGCTGCGTTCGGAAGCCTCGGCGCTCGGTTCGAACCTCTCGGTCGTGCAGATCCGTCAGGACTTCAACAAGAACCTGATCAACGTGCTGCAGACCGGCTCGTCGAACCTGACGCTGGCCGACACCAACGTCGAGGCGGCCAACAGCCAGGCGCTGTCGACCCGCCAGTCGATCGCGGTCTCCGCGCTGTCGCTGGCCAACACCTCGCAGCAGAGCGTGCTCCAGCTGCTCCGCTAATAAGTGGCTGAAATAACAAGATAGAGCGGCGGGGCTTCGGCCCCGCCGCTTTCTTTTTGGCGTGAAGCCGTGTGAAACCGGGGGAGGGGGCGCTAACCCCGCATTAACCGTATCCCTTAAACCGGCGTTAACCATACTTTAAAGGACAGGCTCTAAGACTGGACAAAAGCCCGCTTCCAGACCCGCGTGGCCGATTCGTATCCGGTTCAAGAGGAAGACCTGCCAATGTCCAACATCGTTCTCTCGGCGTCCGTTCGCCAGAACCTGTTGTCGCTGCAGTCGACGGCCGACTTGCTGGCCACGACGCAGGAGCGGCTGTCGACCGGCAAGAAGGTCAACACCGCGCTCGACAATCCCACCAACTTCTTCACGGCGCAGGGACTGGATAACCGGGCGAGCGACATCAGCAACCTGCTCGATGGCATCAACAACGGTGTCCAGGTGCTCCAGGCCGCCAACACCGGCATCACCTCGCTGCAGAAGCTGATCGACTCTGCGAAGTCAATCGCCAACCAGGCGCTGCAGACCACGGTCGGCTACTCAACCAAATCGAACGTCTCCACCACGATTCCCGGTGCGACGCCCGCCGATCTCCGCGGCACGACCTCCTATGCCAGCGCGACCGCCAACAGCAACGTGCTTTATACCGGCGCACCTGGCGGCGTGACGCCGGTAACGTCAGGCGCCTCGCTCGGTGCGTCGCTCGGATCGACCGCCGGCACACTGACCGGCGCGGTTGCCAAGGCAGCCGACAACGCCACGAACCTCGCCGGCACCAACACGCTGATCGGGGCGACCGCCGCGACCACGTTCGGATCGTCGCCGGCAGACGGCGACTCGATCACCGTGAACGGTAAGACGGTCACGTTCCGCACCGGTGCTGCACCTTCGGCGCAGCCGACCGGCTGGGGCCTCGACCCGAGCGGCCATATCGCCACGGACGGCACTGGCAATTCGATCATCTACATGGGAACGACTGGCGCTCCCACGGCTACGGTCAATGACCTCCTCAGCGCGGTGGACCTTGCCAGCGGGGTCAAGACAGCGACGATCAGCGCAGGCGCCGCCACGATCGCGACGAGCGGCGCGACAGTCGGTACGGCCCAGACGCCGTCGTCCATTGCCGCGGGCGCGGTTACGCTGAAGAGCTCGACCGGTTCCGATTTGAGCGTGACTGGCAAGGCCGACTTCCTGAAGGCGCTCGGACTGACCTCGGCGACCGGCGCAGGCAATGCCAGCGTGAGCGCCAACCGCCAGACGACTGCGGGTTCGCTCGGCAGTCTCGTCAAGGATGGCTCGACGCTGAACATCGACGGCCACACCATTACCTTCAAGAACGCCGAGACGCCGCAATCGGCCACGAGCGTGACCTCCGGCGGCGTTAGCGGCAACATCGTCACCGACGGCAACGGCAACTCGACCGTCTATCTGCAGAGCGCGACGCTGACTGACCTGCTCAATTCGATCGACCTTGCCACCGGCGTGAAGACCGCCAGCATCTTCCTGGGTGCCGCGACGCTCTCGACCACCGCAGGCCAGATCCCGTCGTCGGTGAATACCAGCGGCCAGCTGGCGCTCTCGACCGGCATCAACGCCGACCTCTCGATCACCGGCACCGGCAATGCGCTCGCCGCATTCGGTCTCAGCGGCAACACCGGAACGGCGACCGCCTTCAGCGCGGCGCGCACCTCCGGCGTTGGCGGCGTCAGCGGCAAGACGCTCACCTTCAGCTCGTTCAACGGCGGCACGCCGGTGAACGTCACCTTCGGTGACGGCACCAACGGCACGGTCAAGACGCTCGACCAGCTCAACGTGCAGCTTCAGGCCAACCATCTGACGGCGACGATCGACGCCAACGGCGTGCTGACCGTCACCACCGTCAACGAATACGCCTCTTCGACACTCGGTTCGACGGCCGCGGGCGGCGCGGTCGGCGGTACGCTCACCGGCGTGCTCGCCTTCACCACCGCACAGCCCCCGATCCAGGATCCCGTCGCACAGACGGCGCGCTCCGGTCTGGTCAGCCAGTTCAACAACATCCTGGCGCAGATCGACACGACCTCGCAGGACTCCTCCTTCAACGGCGTCAACCTGCTGAACGGCGACACGCTGAAGCTGGTCTTCAACGAGACCGGCAGCTCGACGCTCGGCATCAATGGCGTGGTGTTCAACGCAGCGGGGCTCGGCCTCAGCAATCTCGTCCCCGGCACGGACTTCATCGACAACGGCGCAACCAACAAGGTGCTGACGAGCCTGAACGCGGCCTCGAGCACGCTGCGCTCGGAAGGTTCCGCGCTCGGCTCCAACCTCTCGATCGTGCAGGTGCGCCAGGACTTCTCGAAGAACCTGATCAACGTGCTGCAGACCGGCTCATCCAACCTGACGCTCGCCGACACCAACGAGGAAGCGGCGAACAGCCAGGCGCTGTCGACCCGCCAGTCGATCGCGGTGTCCGCGCTGTCGCTGGCCAACCAGTCGCAACAGAGTGTGCTGCAGCTGCTCCGCTAATCTCGCAGCGCAAGATACTGAATCGGAATATCGCGGCGGGGCTCATGCTCCGCCGTTTTGATTGAGATCGGTAAGGCAGGATTAGCCGAGATTGATGCGCATCATGGAAGCGTGTTTACAGCATGCATCCGCGCATCTAGCTTCACGACGAAGGACTCCGGGCCCGTATTTATCCGGAGCCCTTCCAAGCACTCACGTAAGCAAATCTTAAGCGGTGCTGCCTAGGGTCGGGAAAGAAATCCTTAAGCGCGTTCAACGGGCTAGGTAACCTCCAGGGTGTGATTGATGTCGAATTCCGCTGCCTCGGCCTACGCGCGTGTTGCAACGACCACCGCATCTCCTCGCGACATCGAAGCGCAGACCCTGCTAAAGGCCGCGAACAAGCTTCAGGATGCGATCAACAGCGCCGAGCCGTTCAGCGAGCAGACCACGCAGGCCCTGATGTTCAATCGCAAGCTCTGGACGATTTTCCTGAGCGAGGCCATGCGCGAGAACAATCCGCAGCCGATCGACGTCCGGCAGAGGATCGCCAACATCAGCGTGTTCGTGCTGAGCCAGACCGCCGCGCTGCAGATGAGCCCGCAGTTCGATCACTTCCGTCCGCTGATCGAGATCAACCGCAATATCGCCGCTGGTCTGTCCGGCCGTCCGTGATCGAGCGCGGCTCGTTCCTTCAACTCCAAATTCATGCTGACGGATACCGGCAAGACGCAGATCAGGAACGTCGTCACCGGTCCCGCGACCGGTTCGAGCGATCTCGATGTTGCCGTTGCGACGCTCGAGGCCTGATTGTCAGGCGCTGCGGTCCGTGCTGGCCGGACGCGAGGGCTCGGATTTCAAATCCTGCGCATGGAAATAGGCCCGCCGGCGCAGCATTGCTTCGTCGGGGAACTGGTTGACCACCGCGTCCGTCCTGTCGTTGACGACCTGGAAGACGAAGGACGCCGCCGCCTGGTCGAACACGACTTGGCGTGAGACGTTCTCGTTGCTTCGCAAATCATTGCGTGCAGGCGCGCTCGCCTCGCCAGCGGCCACTGTCTGCCTCACGGGCAGGTCGGTTTGCACGGCCTCGTTCGCCGCCGTATTCGACGTCGTTACGATCTGCACGGCAACCGGTATCCCCACCGGCCTGATGCTGAAATCTGTACTCATGGCAGCCTCCTGGTTGCCTCACGTGAGTCAAATCCCAACCCCTCTCAATACGCAACCATGGAACACCGGGATTGAACATCCGGTAAGGAAACGTGCCTAACCGCGCGACGATGTTGCCGCGCGCTTTTTCGTAAAATTGTCGCTTGTTGTTGCGCGCGCTCAGAGCGAGCGGCTGACCGCGAGCGGCGTGATGTGGCGCGGGCCCGGCGTGGCGCGTCGTCCCGCGGCCGTATAGGTATTCGGCACGTTGCGCTTCTGGATCTCGGCGTTGACGCCGCGCACGACGCTCTCCGAGACGGCGTGAGCGGTTGCGAGCACGGTGAGGTTGACCTGGAGCATCGCGCGGAATGCATCGTGGTGCCGATGAAGCGTCGAGAGCAGCTCGGGCGCGGATTTGGCGAGCTGGGCCTGGTTCGCCTTCAACTGGGTGACGGCGCCGACATAGTTTCGCGACAGCTCCTGCTTCTTGCTCTCGAGGGTCATCGCCTCGCGGACTTGGCCGGCGCGCACGAGCTCGGTCTCGCGCTCGATCAGACCGAGCAGGGCACTCATCGCATCCATCAACTGCTCGGCGATCTTGCGCGCCTCGGCGCTGCCGGGAGCGGTGTTCGGGCGCTGCGCTTGCACCGGCTGACGCGAGGTGTTGAAGTGGTTCATCTCGTTTGACCTTATGCCGTGCGGATCGTTTTTGCCTGCTGCATGATCAGGGTGCGATAGACGTCGGTGGCGATGCCGACGCCGCCGGCGTTGGCGAAGTTCTTGGAATATTGCTCGGTCAGCATCGAGCGCCACACGCCGGTGCCAGGGGTGTCGCCGAACGGGCCTTCGCCCTTCAGGCCCGAGGTCATCTGCGAGAACATGCTGTTGAGGAACATCGCCTCGAAGTCGGTGGCGATCTTCTGCGCTTTGGCCTGCTGCTTCGGCGAGACCTTTTGTAATGCCGCGGCGAGATCGAAGTCCGGCCGGCCCTTGCGGCTCTCTACCGAGAAGGCGGAGCTGGCGAGCCGTGCGGTGTTGACCATGCCGGTCTGCATCACATCACCTCGATGTCGGCTTCGATCGCACCGGCGGCCTTGATCGCCTGCAGGATGCTGATGAGATCGCGCGGGCCGATGCCGAGACCGTTAAGGCCGTCGACGAGCTGCTGAAGCGAGACGCCGTCCTTGACGACGGCGAACTTCTTGCCGTCCTCGGTGACGCTGACGCTGCTGCGTGGTGCGACCACGGTCCGCCCCCGTGACAGCGGGTTGGGCTGGCTGACCTGCGGGCTCTCGGAGATGGTGACGGTGAGGTTGCCCTGTGCGACCGCAACCGTGGCGACGCGGACGTCGCGACCCATCACGATGATGCCGCTGCGTTCGTCGATGATGATCTTGGCGGCGAGATCCGGATCGACCTGGAGCTGCTCGATCTCGGTGAGAAAGGCGACGACGTTACCCTTGAACTCCGGCGGGATCGCAAGCTGCACGGTCGATGGGTCGATCGGCTCGGCGGTCTTGACGCCGAGATAGTCGTTGATCGCAGCGGCGATCCGCTTGGCCGTGGTGAAGTCGGCATTGCGCAGCGCAAGCCGGACGTTCGGCAGACGATTGAGCGCAAATTCGATCTCGCGCTCGATGATGGCACCGTTGACAATGCGTCCGACGGTCGGCACGCCACGCACGATTTTCGCCGCCTCGCCCTCGGCCTGGAAGCCGGAGATCGCGAGCGAGCCCTGTGCGACCGAATAGACGTTGCCGTCGGCGCCGAGGAGTGGGGTGACGAGCAGGGTGCCGCCCTGGAGATTCTTGGCGTCGCCGAGCGCGGAGACAGTGACGTCCATGCGCGTGCCCTGGGTGGCGAAGGCCGGCAGATTGCCTGTCACCATCACGGCGGCGACGTTGCCGGTGCGGATGGTGGCGCCGCGGATGTTGACGCCCATGCGCTCGAGCATCGCTTGCAGCGACTGCTTGGTGAAGGGGATGTTGTTGAGGGTATCGCCGGTGCCGTTGAGGCCGACGACGAGCCCGTAGCCGATGAGCTGGTTCTGCCGCACGCCTTCGATGTTGGCGAGATCCTTGATGCGCGATGTCGCGCTTGCAGAATTGACCGAGAGCGCCAGCGCTGACAGCGCGGCGCAGGCCACCCCCACAAGTCTCACCCAACGAACGCTTGGCATCCTCTGCTCCCCGAGGCTCCTCAAATCAAAGGACCATCACGACACTCCCATGACGAGCTGGTCCGACGCTGTCCTTGCGAGCACTGTGCCAAGTCGGGGCAGCGGGGGTAGGTCGCTGAATAGGTTGAATAAATCTGTTTCGAGCGACCTCAGCCTGCGTTGTCCCTGAGGAGCGAAACTGCCGCCTGTCGGCAGATTTTGCCGGGCTGTTTACGGGCCGTTAACCATAAAACGGCGAATGTGGCGCATCGATCACCCGGATTGCTTCCGATGCGCATCTACGGACCGAACGGCACCACGCTTGGAACGCCGGCCAGCCAGGCCAGGCGGACGAGCTCCAGCACCTTCGTGCTACCCGACACCTCGTCGGCGCCGGAGACGCGAGGCGCCGCCGCACCGAAGGCGGCCGCCAACATCGACGGGCTGCTGGCGCTGCAAGGCATCGAGGAGGATCCGGTCGAACGTCGCAAGCGCTCGGTCGTGCGCGGAAAGACCGCGCTCGACGTGCTCGACGATCTCAAGATGGGGCTCCTCTCCGGCAAGCTTGATGCCTCGACCGTGATGCGGCTGCGTGACGCTGCGACGAACCTTAAATCGTCCTCCGGCGATTCCGGCCTGGATTCGGTGCTGTCCGAGATCGAGCTGCGCGTCGAGGTCGAGCTCGCCAAGTCCGGGCAGGCGTAGCGTCTTTACGCCGCTTCATCCTTCAACTGCGCGTCATAGCGGCGCTGGGCGGCGAGCACGTCCTTTAGATTCTGTTCGGCCCAATCGCGCAGCGGATCGACGGCGGCGGCGAGCGTCACGCCGAGCTGCGTGATCGAATATTCCACGGTCACCGGCACGGTTGCGATGGCGTGACGCTTGATCAATCCGTCGCGCTCGAGCGACTTGAGAACCTGGCTCAGCATCTTCTGCGAAATGCCTTCGATCGTGCGGCGCAATTGATTGAAGCGCATCGGATCCTCGCGCAGCAGCAGCAGGATCAGCACCGCCCATTTGTCACCGACGCGGTCGAGGATCTGTCGCGTGGGGCAGTTCGCTGCATAGACGTCTGGCTTCATCGTCGGGTCCTCACGATCCATTCGCTCATTGCCGGCCGCCGCCGGTTACTCCTGCGTAATCAGGTAAGCACAAAGTGCTCTCTTAACACCAGCGCTCTTTGCGATATCTAGTCACCGTTGGTTACTACAGAAGCAAAGGAGCCTTCCATGAAAATCGCAGTTGCCGGCGCCTCGGGCCGGGCCGGGTCGGAGATCACCAAGGAACTGTCCCGCCGCGGCCACGCGGTTACGGCGATCGCCCGCAACCCGGAGAAGATCTCGGTCCTGCCGAACGTCAAGCCGACCAAGGGGGATGTGCTTGACCAGCCAGCGCTTGCCAAGCTGTGGGCCGGGCACGACGTCGCCGTGAGTTCCGTGCACTTCCTGGCCAGCGACGCGCTCAAGCTGATCGGCGCGGCCAAGGACTCCAAGGTCGGCCGTTACCTCGTCGTCGGCGGGGCCGGCAGTCTGGAGGTCGCTCCGGGCGTCAAGCTGGTGACAACTCCCGGTTTTCCGGCTCAGTACAAGGCTGAGGCGGAGGCGGGTTCAGCCTTTCTCGACCTGCTGCGGCAGGAAAAGGAGCTGAACTGGACCTTCATCTCGCCGTCGGCCCTGTTCATCGAGGGAGAGCGCACCGGCAAATTCCGGCTTGGGACGGATCAGCTTCTCGCAGATGCGAACGGGAAGAGCTGGATCAGCTTCGCGGATTACGCCATCGCGCTCGCCGACGAGATCGAGCGGCCGGCCCATGAGAGGCAGCGTTTCACGGTCGGCTACTAGGCCGTCGGCCGCTCCCGGGCCCTCCAGGATAAACCTTCCTGTGCAAGGGCTTGGGGGCGCCGGTCGGGCGATCAGGGAAACATTGTCTGTCACAGGAGGCCGCTATATAACGCCCCGCTCAGCGGACCCCGTTCCGTGTACGAGTCGTTGCTTAGACAGATAGGCCGCCCTTGGAAAAGTTGAAAAACTACCGACCGACCGAAAAAGAGCCTTTCATGAACGAGAGGCAGAAGGAGTACTTCCGCCTGAAGCTCCTCGCCTGGAAGGATGAGATCCTCAAAGAGTCCAAGCTCACCCTGCAAGCCCTGCAGGAGGAGAATGTGAACCACCCCGATCTCGCCGATCGGGCATCGTCCGAAACCGACCGCGCCATCGAACTCCGTGCCCGCGACCGCCAGCGCAAGTTGATCGCCAAGATCGACGCCGCGCTCCAGCGTATCGAGGACAACACCTACGGCTATTGCGAGGACACCGGCGAGCCGATCTCGTTAAAGCGGCTCGAGGCCCGTCCCATCGCGACGCTTTCGGTGGAGGCGCAGGAGCGCCACGAGAAACGCGAGAAGGTCTATCGCGACGAATAGAGTCCGAGCCGCAGCGATGCGGCTCTTTGTTTTTTGAACGCAAGGTGCGCCTTTTCGCGCCGTGATCAGCATTTTGCCTGTCGCTTGCAACCGCGCGTTTCGGCGCGCGGGCGCAATCGCGAAAAGTGAATCGCGATCAATGGGCTAGACTCAACTCCTCCGAACTCACGTGAGTTCGGTGAGAAACAGCCTTCACTTCAGGTGCGAGAGGTTTTGCGAGTCGCATCAAGGACATCGACTCGAATGCTGAGGCGCTGATCCAGCAGCTTCATACATTGCTGCAATCAGGCCTGTTGCGACGCTACAAGGCGTGCATCCCCATAAAGCCCGGACCAGCTCAATATTTCCTTAAACGCCGGCGCCGCCCGTGAGGCTTGCCATGATGTGGACGATCAGCGTCCGCATCTCATCCAGCCTGGGCTGGCATGACGTGCTGCCGCGCGGCGCCCTGCGCTTGTCACGCCCCGGCGGGGATGCTGAAGTGCCGCCCTCGATTGTGGTGTGTAGGAGCCGGCGCCGATGGACAGAATTCTCGCAGCCGCAAAGGCGATCGCGCTGGCGCGCCGCAACCATGCGCCGCTAGCGGCGCTCGAAGTTCCTCCGGCCGATGAAGCCGAGGGCTATCAGGTCCAGCGGGCGCTGCACGATCTGCTGCTGCCGCATGCCGGCCCGCTGGTCGGTTACAAGATCGGCTGCACCAGCCAGGTGATGCAGGATTACATCGGGATTCCACACCCATGCGGCGGCGGCGTGTTCCAGAAAGGCGTGCACGACAGCGGCGTGCAGCTCGCGGCTGCCGACTATGTCCGCGTCGGCGTCGAATGCGAGATCGCGGTGCGGCTGAAGCGCAATCTCGCCGCCGGCGAGGCGCCGTTCACGGCCGAATGGGTCGGCGAAGCCGTCGAGGCCTATCATCCCGCGATCGAGATCGTCGACGACCGCTATGTGAAGTGGGAAACGATGGGCGCGCCGACGTTGATCGCCGACGATTTCTTCGCCGCCGGCTGCGTGTTGGGCGAGATCGTGCCGCGCTCGTCGGTGCCGGACCTGAAGGCCGTCAAAGGCCGCGCTATCGTCAACGGCGAAGAGGTCAGCCACGGCACCGGCGCCGACGTGCTCGGCCATCCCCACAACGCACTGGCCTGGCTCGCCAACCATCTCGCCGCCGAGGGCAAGGGTCTTCACGCGGGACAGCTCGTCCTGACGGGGAGTCTGGTCAAGACGCTGTGGCTGAAGGCCGGCGACAAGGTGCGGATGGAGCTGGACGGGCTGGGCGTGGTGGAGGCGGAGTTTACGTAGGCTCTGCGGGCACCGCGTCGTCATTCCCCGCGAAGGCGGGGAATCCAGTACGCCGCGGCTTCTCGGTTCATCGCTGACGTCTCGAAATACTGGATCGCCCGCCTTCGCGGGTGATGACAGTCGAGGGGGCGGAGAGGGGATAGCGGCGTCGCTACAATCGCGCGTCGCTGAGCGCTGTATGCAGCCATCGCCAAAATACATGCGGCCCTCGCCAGGGGAGCTAGCGAGGGCCGCGTCGTACATCGTCGTCCGCGCCTAGGTTCGCGAACACGATGTGGGAGCTCGGGAGAAGCTAGAAGGGCAGCAGCACGTCCATGACTTGCTGGCCGTAGCGCGGTTGCTGCACGTCCATGATCTGGCCGCGGCCGCCGTAGGCGATGCGGGCCTGCGCGATCTTGGTGGAATCGATGGTGTTGTCGCTCTGGATGTCTTCGGGACGGACGATGCCGGCGACGATGAGCTCGCGGATTTCGTAGTTGACGCGGATCTCCTGCTTGCCCTCGACCACGAGGTTGCCGTTCGGCAGGACCTGGGTGACGACCGCCGCGACGTTGGTCTGCAACGCTTCCTTGCGGTCCACGCTTCCTTTGCCCTCGCTGGACGCAGTCGAGTCGGCGGTGAGGATGCGGCCGGGCAACACCTTCTGCGCTTGGGTCCCCAATGTCTTGGCGCCGATGAAGTCGGTGATCCCGGAATCTTCCTTGTTGGTGCGGCTGCGCTGGGTGTCGTTTTCGATATTGGCCTTGTCGGTGATGTTCACGGCCACCGTCAGGATGTCGCCGACCTGATGGGCACGCTGGTCCTTGAAGAAGGCCCGGCTGCCGCTGCGCCACAGCGAGTTCGGATTGTAGGAGGCGACCTCGGGCTTCGGCATCGGCATCTGCACCGGCTTGTAACCGGGCTGCGTCGTCGGATTGTCGATCGCCGACAATTTCGGCTGCTCGCCGATCTGCGACAGACGGTCGATCGAGGAGCAGCCGCTTGCCAGCGCGCACGTCGCCAGCAGCAGGGCAGAGATCGCGATGCGACGGGGACGAAAAGCCGAACTGAACGTGGACATGACTTACTCTGACTTGGCTGGAGCTTGCGAGACGCGAACTTGCGGGATCTGGGCTTGTGCGATCTGGGCCGGGGATGCCGGGGCTTGGACCAGGTTCCGGACGAGGGCTGCGGTATCGACGGGGGCGGGCGCCTCGTCGCGCTTGAGCGAGGAGGTCTGTTCGACCGCGGCCAGCATCGGCGCGGCCTGGCTGGCGCCCTGGACCGTCACCTGGCCGCGGCCGGTGACGACGCCGCTCAGCGTGCGCTTGGTCTGCAGGTTGAGCACGCTGATGGTATCGCCCTCGGCGCCGCTCTCGATCGCCTTGCCGCGCGTGGTGAGATAGATTCCGGGAACCTGGTAGATGACGGTGACGTTCTGGTCGCGCTGCACGAAGTCGGGCTTGACGATGTCGGCGACGCGGATCGGCGTCCCCGCCCGCATCGGCCGGCGGAGCTGCATGCCGAGCGTGCGATCGCGCGAGGCGGCCTCACCGGTGACCTCGGCCTTCGGCCGCCGCTCCATGGCGACATCGGACGCCTTCAGGAGATCGACGCGGTCGATGTCGCGCGTCAGCACGGCCACTTCCACCGTTTCGATCGCGGTGCCAGTGAAACGCAGCTTGGTCGGTGCCGGATTGTTGTCGTTGTTGATCTCGAAGGCGATGTCGAAACGGCCGCTGCGGGCGTCGTAGCGGGTTGCCACCGGCTGCAGCACGCCGGTGTTGGAGGCATCCAACCGCATCTCGGCAATGCCGCGGTCGAACGTGACGGTGATGTTGGCGGCATCGCCAAGTCCAAAGCGGCGCTCGAGCGCCGAGGCGACCGCGGTCTCGAGGTCCTTGTTCACGAGCGTGCGGGCGAGACGGGTGACCTGGACCTCCTTGATGTCGCCGGTCATCACGCCGATCACCTGCTTTGCGCGCAACACCGCCAGCACGTGGGCGACCGGCAGCGCACCGGTGGTGCCGAGATCGGGCGAGCGGTAGACCGGGATCAGCGCGGCCGAGCCGGCATTGTCGATGAGATCGCCGACCCGCACCACGTCCGAGGTCACGGTGATGCTCGCGCGCAGCGTCGGCGTCGCGATGAAGTCGTCGGCGGCCCGTGCGGGCAGCGCCAGCACGAGGAGAGCGGAGATCGTGGCGAGGGTGGAGCGGATCATCGTCATCACCTCAGCGGAACAACGCCGTGGTCGACTGCATCATCTGGTCGGCGGCGCTGATCACCTTGGCGTTCATCTCGTAGGCGCGCTGGGCGGCGATCAGGTCGCTCATCTCCGAGACGACGTCGACATTGGCCTGCTCGAGGCTGCTCTGGGTGATGTTGCCGAAACCCTCGGAGCTCGCGGTACCGTCCTGCGGCGGGCCGGAGGAGGGCGTCTCGGTGAACTGATTGTTGCCGACCGGCTGGAGGCCCGCTTTGTTGATGAAACGGGTCAGGCCGATCTGGCCCTGGACGGCCGAGGTCGACGAACCCGGCAGCGTCACCGAGACCTGGCCCTGCACGTTGATGGTGAGGCCCGAGGCGTTGTTCGGGATCGTAATCGTCGGTTGCACCGGGTTGCCCTGCGCCGTGACGATGCGCCCCTGATTGTCCATCTGGAAGGTGCCGTCGCGGGTGTACTGGTAGCTGCCGTCGGGCATCAGGATCTTGAAGAAACCTTCGCCCGTGATGGCCATGTCGAGGTCGTTGCCGGTCTGCGACAGCGTGCCCTGGGTCATGCTGCGCGGCGTGCCGACGGTCTTGACGCCGCCGCCGATGTCGACGCCGACCGGCAGGATGGTGCCCTGGTCGGACGACTGGGCGCCGACCCGGCGGACGTGTTCGTAAATCAGATCCTGGAACGCCGCGGTCTGCTTCTTGAAGCCGGTGGTGCGCAGGTTGGCGATGTTGTTGGAGATCACCTGAACGTTGAGTTCCTGTGCCGCCATTCCGGTTGCTGCGGTGTGAAGCGCCTGCATGTCAGTTCTCCCTCAATCACGCCGGAACGTCGGCGAGCTTCTCGATCGCCGACTTGTGCATGTCACTCTGCTGCTGGAGCAGGTTGGCGATGGCGGTGTAGCTGCGCATGACTTCGACCATGCGGCTCATCTCACCGACCGAGTTCACATTCGACTTCTCGACATAGCCCTGCTGCACGGTCGACTTGGTGTCGGCCTGCGGGACCGCGGAGCCGATGTCATAAAGGTTGGCGCCCAGCTTGGTCAGCTTGGCCGGATCGTCGAACGAGGCCATGCGGATCTTGCCGCGGATCGAATCGTTTTTGGCCGTGCCCTCGAGCACCGTGACGGTGCCGTCCGGCGCGACGTTGATGTCGTGGTCGGTCGGCTGGAAGGTGATCGGGCCGCTGGTGCCCAGCACGAGGTTGCCGTCGGAGGTGACGAGCTGGCCGGTGCTGTTGAGCGAGAATTTTCCGTCGCGGGTGTAGCGCTCGGCGCCATTGGCCTGAACCGCGAAATAGGCGTTGCCGCTGATCGCCATGTCGAGCGGATTCTTGGTCGGCTCCATCGGCCCCTGGCCAACGTCGCGGAAGGTGCCGCGGTCCTGCACATAGGAGACCCGGCGGTCGGAGCCGACGAAATTGTCCTCACGCGCGTTCGAGTTGAGGTACTCCTCGAACAGCGAATGATCGGCCTTGAAGCCGTTGGTGTTGGCGTTGGCGACGTTGTTGGCGATGACATCCATCTGCCGTTCCAACGTCATCTGTCGTGACAAGCCGATCAGAAGCGCGTTCTGCATCGGAAATCTCCCCTGAGTGAGATCTGCCAGCTCGCTCTCCCAAGCGCATTGGCCGATCCCGTGAACGAGACCTCGGGTTCTCCCAAACCTGGGTCTCGGTCCTTTCTCAGCGAAACTCGTGCCAGGCGGGAAAATTATGTACTTTCAATACCTTGTCTGTTTTTCCAGGATGCGGGGAGGCGGCAGAAAGGGTCTGTTAGCCATGTTTGCCCGGCAGATTTTTCCTAGTGAAGGCCCAATCGAAAGGTTCCGTTAACCATTATTACCGTAGCGTTTGCGCGTAAGAGGAGCACTGCGCTGGGGCATTTGTATCGCGTCACTGTCTGCCAGGAGCTTCGCTCTTTCGACCCCTTTGAGAGATGAGCGAGCGCGGCGATCATGGCAGAGAATGAAGCGGAAGGCGGCGGAGCCGCTGAGGGCGCGGAAGCCGCTCCGCCCAAGAACAAGTTCAAGCTGATGATCATGGTGGTGGGCCTGCTCGCCGTTCTCGGCGGCGGCGCCGCGACATGGTTCTTCTTTTTCCGTCACGGCGACGACGAGCATCACGCCGAGGCGGCGCCTCCGCCGAAGCCGCCGGCTTTCGTCGAGGTTCCCGACATCATGGTCAACCTCGCCGGCGCGCCGGGCGAGCGCGTGCAATATCTGAAGCTCAAGATCGTGCTGGAGCTGAAGGAAGAGAAGCAGGTCGAGGCGATCAAGCCGACGATGCCGCGCATCACCGACATCTTCCAGACCTATGCGCGCGAGCTGCGCTCCTCCGACCTCAACGGTTCCGCCGGCATCTTCCGCCTCAAGGAAGAGCTGACCAAGCGCGTCAACGCCGCGGTCGCTCCGGTCCAGGTCAGCGCGGTGCTGTTCAAGGAAGTCGTGATCCAGTGAGCATGACGGGCTAGGGATCATGGCAGGCACCGACCAACCAGACCAGGATGCAATTGCCGCCCAATGGGAGGCCTCGCTCGATTCCGAGGATCCCGCTGAGGCCGCGAAGGCTGCTGCCGAAAACGAACTATCCGAGACCATGGCCCTGCAATGGGCGGCCATGGTCGAGGATGGCAGCCGCGATCTCGGCGCCGGCAAGAATTCCGGCGAACGCGTGCTGTCGCAGGAGGAGATCGACAACCTCCTCGGCTTCGCGGTCGGCGACGTCACGCTCGACGATCATTCCGGCATTCGCGCCATCATCGATTCGGCAATGGTCTCCTACGAGCGTCTGCCGATGCTCGAAATCGTCTTCGACCGCCTGGTGCGATTGCTGACGACCTCCTTACGCAATTTCACCTCCGACAACGTCGAAGTCTCGCTCGACCGCATCACCTCGGTGCGCTTCGGCGACTACATGAACTCGATCCCGCTGCCCGCCGTCCTCACCGTCTTCAAGGCCGAAGAGTGGGACAATTTCGGCATGGCCGTGGTCGACTCCAGCCTGATCTACTCGATGATCGACGTGCTGCTCGGCGGCCGCCGCGGCTCAAGCCAGCTGCGCATCGAGGGCCGGCCCTACACCACGATCGAGACAGAGTTGGTCAAGCGGCTGGTCGAAGTCGTCATGGCCGATGCCGAACAGGCGTTCCGGCCGCTGTCGCCGGTGACCTTCACCATCGACCGGCTCGAGACCAACCCACGTTTCGCCGCGATCAGCCGTCCTGCCAACGCCGCGATCCTGGTGCGCCTGCGCATCGACATGGAAGATCGCGGCGGCAACATCGAGCTCTTGCTGCCTTACGCGACCATCGAGCCGATCCGGGGCGTCCTGCTCCAGATGTTCATGGGCGAAAAGTTCGGCCGCGACCAGATCTGGGAAGGCCATTTCGCCACCGAGATCGTCCAGGCCGAGATCTCCGTCGACGCCGTGCTCTACGAAGCCGACATTCCGCTCAAGCAGCTGATGCGGTTAAAGGTCGGCGACACGCTGCCGCTGGACATGCGCGCGGATGCCAGCGTCACCGTGCGCTGCGGCGACGTCACCATCACCGAAGGACGCATGGGCCGGGTCGGCGATCGCGTCGCGATACGGGTGACGAAACCCTTGCGCAAGCCAAGTACGACACTTGCGATGTTCGAAAAGGTCGACGAGCAGAACAAGATGATGGAGGCCCCATGAACCACTCCCTGGGAATGGCGATCGAGACGCTGGTCGCTATCCTGCTGATGCTGACCATCGTCTACTGCGTCACGCTCAACAAGCGACTGACGCGGCTGAAGGCAGACGAGCATTCGCTGAAGGCGGTCATCGGCGAGCTGATCACCGCAACCGAGATCGCCGAGCGCGCGATCGGCGGGCTGAAGCTCGCCGTGCGCGACGTCAACGAGAACCTCGGCAGCCAACTCGCGTCGGCGACCCAGATGTCCGAGCAGCTCTACAAGCAGCTCGGCGAAGCCGACAATGTGGTGCGGCGCCTGTCCAAGATCGCGGTCGCCGCGCGCCCCGTGACGAACCCGGAAACGGTCGCCGCGCCCGCAGCCAAGCCCTCGTCGGCGAAGGCGGTGGCGGCTGCGGCCGAAGCCTTCTCCGAACGCCGACGATCCAACGGCCTTGCCGCTTAAAGTCAGGGTATGAAGTCCTTTCGCAACATCCGCCTCATTCCGATCGTGCTGGTTGCCGTCGCTGGCCTCGCCACGCTGAAGGTCACGGGTCTTGTGATCAATGGCGGCTATGTCTTCGACTACAAGCCGAATCAGGTCAAAAAATCCTGGGCGCAGGAGAATCTGAACTTCCCGGCCAGCCGCGAGGATCCCGATATCACGGGCTCGACCCATGGCGCGCCGAAGGAGGCGCCGAAGCCGGCCGCACCCGACACCAAGTCCGAAGGCGCCGCGGTCAAGGAGGAAGCCCAGCCGCAGATCTCCGCCTCGGAGCGCGCGATCCTGGAACGCCTGCAGTCGCGCCGCCAGGAGATCGAGGCCCGCCAGCGCGAGATCGACATCCGCGAGAGCCTGTTGAAATCCGCCGAGAAGCGCATCGAAAACAAGGTCGAGGAGATGAAGGCGGTGGAAACCCGTATCTCCGCAACCCAGGCCGAGCAGAAGGCCGCCGAAGCCCAGCGCATGAAAGGCCTCGTGACCATGTATGAGGGCATGAAGCCCAAGGACGCCGCGCGGGTCTTTGACCGGCTCGAGATGGGCGTGCTGATCGAGATCGCCTCGCAGATCGCGCCGCGAAAAATGTCGGACATCATGGGATTGATGTCCCCGGAGGCCGCCGAGCGGCTGACGGTCGAGATGGCCCGCAGGGCCAATGGCGGCGGCGATCAGTCCGCCTCTGCCGGCGAGCTGCCCAAGATCGACGGCAAGCCGACGCAAAAGCCGAATTGAGGGCTCATACTTAAGAAGTCCTTAATTGCCAAAATCTACAGTCTGGGCAGGGGTCGGCAGCAATGCCGGCGTGGACCGTCGAACCGGAAGTAATGCCGCCAATGGCGCGAGAGGCTGCCGCTGGATTTGTGTCGCGAGCCCGCGCCCTGGCGCGGAGGCTGTCGCGTCATGTCCGCGCGGCGCCGCTACTGGCAGCCAGCCTGCTGATCGGCTTCACGGCGCCTGTCCGGGCGGCCGACGCTGTCAGGGGTGAGGCGACTTTCTCGGCCAGCGGCGGCTTTGCCCGTCTCGTGATCAAGCTCGGGGAGGACGTCCCCTCCGAGGTGACGACGGCCGGCTCCATTCTCGTCATCCGTTTCGACCGGGCGGTCGACGTTCCGGTCGATCGCGTCCCGGAAGGCGCGCCCGACTACGTCAACTCCGCCCGCCGCGATCCCGATGGCGGCGCCATCCGCCTGTCGCTGGCGCGGCGCGTCACCGTCAACACCATGAATGCCGGCGAACGCACCTTCATCGACCTCTTGCCGGAGGGTTGGAAGGGGCCGCCGCCGAGCCTGCCGATGGACGTGGTCAAGGAACTCGCCGAGCGCGCGCGCGTCGCCGAACGCGCGTTGCGCGCCCAGCGCGCCGCGGCGGAGAGCAAGAAGCGGCCGCAGATCCGCGTGCGCGCGTCGGTGCAGCCGACCTTCGTCCGCTTCGTGTTCGAGATGCCGGATGGCGTCGGCGTATCCTCCGTGCTCAATGAGCAGAAGCTCACGCTCGCCTTCAACGCCAACCTGAATTTCGATCTGGCGGACGCGGTCGTCGCAGCGCCGCCGAACGTCGCCTCGATCAAGCAGAAGGCCGACATCGACCAGACCAGTGTCGAGATCGCGCTGATCGGCGATTCCGACGTGCATTCGTTCCGCGACGAGAAGAACTACGTCGTCGACATCTCCTTCCAGCCGGACAAGGGCAAGATGGCCACGTCGACCGAGGCGGCGATCGCGCAGGCCAAGCCCGCCGCTCATGGACCGGCGCCTGCGCCTGAAAAGCCGGCGGCCGAGAAGCCGAAGGACGCGCATCGCGAGATCGCGCCGCCGACGTCCGAGACGATCGCGCGCGAAGCCAGGATCGATGCCAAGCCCGAGGTGAAGCCGGAAGCGCCCGCCGCCATGCCGCCCGCTGAAGCGCCGAAATCGGTGCCGGCTCCTGCATCCGAAGCCGCGCCCGCTGCGCAAGCGCCCAAGGAAGCGCCCAAGGAAATGTCGAAGCCTGCGCCTCCTGCGGCGGAAGCCGCGGTCGTGCCTGCCAAGCCGGTCATGGTCGAAGCGCCTCAAGAGGTCGTGAAGGAAGCTGCCAAAGAGCCAGTCAAGGAGGCCGTCAAGGCCGCGCCGGCGGAGGCGCCCGCCGCGCCGCAGCCGACTGGTGCCAGCGTCGATGTCCGCCGCGACAGCGACGGCCTGCGCGTGACCTTCCCGCTTCAGGTCGCAACGCCTGCGGCGGCGTTCCGCCGCGGCGACACCGTCTGGCTGGTGTTCGATACCGCAAAGCCCATCGACGTCGAGGCGATCCGTACCAAGGGCGGTGCGATGATCGGCGAGGTCGGCCGCGTCCCGCTCGAGAAGGGACAGGCGGTGCGCATCCGTCTCACCCGGCCGCTGGTCTATTCGCTGTCGAGCGAGGAGGTCGGCAAACAGACCAACTGGCTCTTGACCCTCGCCGACAAGATCCAGGCGACGCCGCTGCCGCTGATGATCTCGCGCAACATCACCGACCCGGCGCTTGCCAACATCGCGATCCCCTTCGCCAATCCGGGGCTCCTGCACAAGCTCACTGATCCCGATGCCGGCGACACGCTCTATGTCATCACCGCGCAGCGGCCGGTGCGCGGCTTCATCAAGCGGCAGGACCTCGTTGATCTCGCGCTGCTGGAATCCGCACATGGCATCGCGATCCGGCCGAATTCCGACGAGGTCGGCGTCGAGGTCGGGGCCGACAAGGTCATCCTCGGCAAGAAGGGCGGGCTGACGCTGTCGCCGGTCGACATCTCGGCCGAGCGTGCGCCGACCGCAGTGCGGCCGGTTTTCAGCCCCGAAGGCTGGCGCAAGGGCCAGTCGGAAAATTTCATAGTGCGCCAGAACGAGCTGATCACGGCGATCGCCAACCTCGAACCGGCGATGCGTTCCCTGCCGCGGCTCGACCTCGCGCAATTCTACATGTCGCGCGCGATGTATCACGAGGCGAAGGCCATCACCGAATTGATGCTCGCCGATCCTCTCAACAAGGAGGAGAGCGGTGCGCTGATGATGCATGCGATCGCGAGCATCCTGATCGGTCGGCCGGCGCAGGGCCTGAAGGACCTCGCCAACCCCGTGATCGGCAACAGCCACGATTCCCAGCTCTGGAAAGCGCTCGCCTATGCGCGCCAAGGCAAATGGGCGGACGCGCGCGAGAAGTTCAAGAACGTCGAATTCGCCATCGCCTCGCTACCGCTCGACATCCAGCGCATCGTGACGATGGAGGCGATGCGCGCTTCGCTCGAGGTGAAGGACTATGCCGGCGCCTCCAAGCGCCGCAGCGAGCTCGAGGTGGTCGGCGTCTCGCCCGAGGCCGCGCCCGGCTTTGCCGTGCTGCGCGGCCGGCTTGCCGAGGCGCTCGGCCACGACAAGGACGCGCTCGACGACTACAAGTTCGCCGTCGGCTCGTCCGATCGGCCGGCTGCGGCCGAGGCCAAGCAGCTCGAGGTCGCGCTGCGGCAGAAGCGCGACGAGATCGGCAAGGAAGACGCGTTGCGCGAGCTCGAAACGCTCGCGATGACCTGGCGCGGCGACTCGATTGAGGTCAAGACGCTGCAGATGCTGTCGCAGATGTTTGCAGAGAACGGACGCTACCGGGACGCGCTCACCGCGGCGCGCACCGCGACAAAGCTGCAGCCGAACGCGGAAGCCTCGCGCCAGGCGCAAGACCTCGCCTCCGACCTGTTTACGCAGCTCTTCCTGGGACCCAAGGGCGACGAGCTGCCGCCGATCGAATCGCTCGGGATGTTCTACGAGTTCCGTGAGCTGACGCCGATCGGCCGCCGCGGCGACGAACTGATCCGACGCCTCGCCGACCGTCTCGCCTCGATCGATCTGCTCGACCAGGCCGCCGAGCTCCTGCAATACCAGGTCGACCATCGCCTCGAAGGCGCGGCGCGTGCGCAGGTCGCCGCGCGCCTCTCCATGATCTATCTCGCCAATCGCAGACCCGACATGGCGATCACGGCGTTGCGCGCGAGCCGGATCAGCGACCTCTCAGGCGAGCTCAGGCAGCAACGCCTGCTGCTGGAGGCGCGTGCACAGAGCGACGTCGGCCGCCACGATCTTGCGCTCGATATCGTCTCCAACGTTACAGGCCGCGAGGTGCTGCGCCTGCGCTCGGATATCTTCTGGGCGGCGCGGCGCTGGCGTGAATCCGCCGAGCAGATCGAGCTCTATTACGGCGAGCGCTTCCGTGACTTCAAGCCGCTCAACGCGGTAGAGAGAAGCGACATCATCCGCGCCGCCGTCGGTTATGCGCTCGCCGACGACTCGATCGGCATGTCGCGCTTCCGCGAGAAATATGCGCCGCTGATGAGCGAGAGCGCCGATCGGCTCGCCTTCGATATCGCGAGCAAACCGACCGGCGCCTCCAGCGCCGAATTTGCCGATATCGCCAAGCTGGCTGCCAGCGTCGACACGCTCGACGGCTTCCTGCGCGAGATGAAGCAGCGCTTTCCCGACGCCACCGCCCGCGCGCCGGCCTCTCCACAGGCCAAGGACGAGTCCGATCACACCGGCTCGCTGCCCACGATCCCCGTCGTGCGCCAGATCAAGATGACGCGGTAGGATCGCCGCTCCTTCTTGGCCTCGCGACAGGTACCCGTGAGCCAGCTCTCGAGTGACGGGCAGGGCCGAAGACTATCGCCCGCGTACTCATCAACCCGATCAGTCCGCGAGGACCTAGGCCTTGTCCATTCAGTCTTTGAGACCGGACATGGCCCGTTTGCCTTTGCTAGTCGGCTGAGGGCTCCAGGTCCCTTGTAAGAAACATATGCCCCCTGAACCGATCGTAGGGCGTGGAAACAGGGAAGCAGCTAAGGCCAGCAAGCGACGTTAACGGGCTTAATTGAGCTTTACCCGCACCTGATAAATTGCCGAGCCCAAGCTCGAGGCAAGCACTAGCACAAGACCAAGCCCGATCATGGGGTTCCTTGCGATCACCGCCGCAAGCGATACGCCCAGCGCCGCGGCCAACATCTGCCAGAAACCCAACAGGGCCGAGGCAGCACCGGCGCGATCGCCGAATGGCGAAAGAGCTTGCGCGCTGCAGAGCGGATTGACCATGCCCATGCCTAGCAGGAATACGCATGCGCCGACAAGAAATGGCAAAAAGCGCCCGTCGAAAAGCGCGAATAGCAACACCATGCCGCCACCGACACAGGCCAGCGCGAGGCCGATGCAAATCGATCGGTCGAGACCAAGGTGCGGAACAATTTTTGTAGCGATAATGCCAGCGCTAAAGACGATCATGACAGTGCCTGCGAAGAACAGGCCGAGTTGCATGGGTGTGAAGTCGAGGCCTTCTATCAAGACACGCGGCAACGCCGAAAACATTGCAAACAGCGCACCTAAGATGAGGCTAACAGTTGCGGCAGGAACCAGGAAACGGCGGTCAGTCGATAGCGACCAGTAATTCTTGGCGATCTCGAGGAATTGAATTCGGCGCGTGGCGCGTGGTGCGTTTCTCCGAAAGCCGCAAGCAATGCTGAAGCGGCGACGACGGCGAAGATTCCGACGAACACAAATGCTGAACGCCAGCCAAAAAAATGATCCAGCGTGCCACCGACCAGGGGCGAGAATCCGGGCGCCGCGGCCATTGCAACCATAACAAAGGTGAGCACGCGCGCTAGCTTTTCGCCCTGAAAAAGATCTCTTGCGATAGCTCGCGAAAGGACAGACGTGGCACATGCGCCACCGGCCTGCACAACGCGGCCAATCAATAGTGCCGCCAAATCATTGGCTAACGCGCACCATATGCTACCTGCGAAAAATACAGCAAACCCGATCATCACGGGCACGCGCCGGCCGAAACGATCCGACAACGGACCGACAACAAGTTGTCCCACCGCGAACATGGCGAGGAATATGGTGATAGCTGACGTTACCTGAGCGCTGGAGACGCCTACCGCGACGGCGATACTCGGTAGCGAAGGCAACAGAATGTTGGTGGCCAACGTGCCACTCGCAGACAACGCAGCAAGAACGGCGACCTGAAGACCGAGCGGCACGACCCGAGCGAGCAGATGGTTTTCGACGTTGCTGGTCATAAGCCGCTTCGGATCTAGGGATGATGACCATCATATCAATGACCCATTGAATGCGCAACCTGAGCATATTCCGATATGTCACGAGCCGCCGAACGCGCTCACGGTGGCAGGATTCCCCCTTGCGCTGGCAAGCTCAAGAGCACGCCTACAAGCCTTGGGTCAGAGAGGATGGGGGCGGTGACCGCTCCCCCGCGCCCGCTATCCCCCGTAGCTCTGCACCAGGCTCCCCGCCACCAGCGACCAGCCGTCAACCAGCACGAAGAAGATCAGCTTGAACGGCAGCGAGATGGTTGCGGGCGGCAGCATCATCATGCCCATCGACATCAGCACGGAGGCGACGACGAGGTCGATGATCAGGAACGGAAGGAACAGCAGAAAACCGATTTCGAAGGCACGCTTCAGCTCCGAGATCATGAAGGCGGGGACGAGGATGCGTAAGCCGAGCTCGTCGGGAGTGGCGGGCGGCGGCTCGCCGGAGAGATCCAGGAACAGCTTGAGGTCCTTCTCGCGTACGTTCTTCTGCATGAAGCCGCGCAGGGGGACGGAGGCGCGTTGAAGCGCGTCCTCGACGCCGAGCTGATTGGCGACCAGCGGACGGATGCCTTCGTCGTAGGATTTTTGCAGGACGGGTCCCATCACGAAGAAGGTGAGGAACATCGCCAGCGCGATGATCACCGAGTTCGGCGGGGCGGTCGCGGTGCCCATCGCGGTGCGCAGCAGCGACAGCACGACCACGATGCGCGTGAACGACGTCATCATGATCAGGATCGACGGTGCGATCGACAGCACCGTCAGCAGCGCGATCAACTGGATCGCGCGCTCGGTGACGCCGCCACCGCCAGCGCCTCCGCCGCCGAGATTGATGCTGATGTCCTGCGCATGCGCCGGCATCGCGAGCGAAGCCGCGCCGATCAGGACAGAAAGAAGAAAAACTCTACGCGGGAGGGCCGGCAGCCTCACGAAGACGGCTTCGGACGGCCGAGCAACGAGGCCATCTCGTCTTCGAGATTTTCAAAGCTGGTCTTTTCCGGAGCCGGCTTTGCGGAAGGGGCCGGTGGTGCCGGCGGCTCGCTGCGGGCCACACGCGGAGGAGCGGCAGGGGGCTCCGGGGCGACCGGAGGGGCAAGCGTCTCGCCGGCGGGGCGGCGCAGCGCAGCTTCGAGCCGCTGCGCCATCTCGGCGAGATTCTGCTCGGCGCTCGATGGGGCCGCCGGAGCGGGCGCCGGCGGCGGAACGGGCGGAGCCTGCGGCACAGGCGGAGGTGGCGCGGCTGGGCGCTCGGCGCGCACCGGAGGCGCCTTAACCGGCTCGCTCTGGCGCGGCGGACGCGGCATCAGAGGGGGTTCGTTGCGCGCAACGCGCGGCGGAACAGGTTCGGGACGCAGCTCGCGCTCGGGGCGCGGCGCGATCGGCTCGGGGTTGAAGCCGGCCAGTGGCGGCTCGTTGCGGCGTTCGGCCAGCGCGGGAGCCGGCCGGCGCACTTCGTCGGCAAAGGAGGGGCGCGCGGGCCGCGGTGGCGGCTCGGGCATGTGCGGCTCGGGATGATCGAGCAGCTCGGGCCGCGGTGCTTCGTCGGCCCAGCTGCTGGTATCATGCATCGGCGCGAGACGCGGCGGCTCGGCGGCATTGGGACGCTGCGGGAGCTGGTCGCGGCCGGGGGCTGCGCGCACGATGTTGGGTTCGACGACGATGTCGGTGGGGCCGCCGATCATCAGAAGATGCTCGACATTGTCACGCCGGACCAGCACCAGGCGGCGGCGGCCGTCGACCGCGGCGGCATCGATCACGGCGAGCCGGGGCATCCGGCCGCGCTGGGTGTTGGCGCCGAGCCGGCTGGTGGCGAATCGGCGAACCAGCCATGCAGCGACGCCGATCAACGCCAGAACGACGATGAACGCGACGATGAAGGTGATAGGGCTGCCTTGCATACTTGTCCCCGACAAATGGCGCTTTTCTCGGGCCCGTGGTCAGATGCGCCAACCACCGGCTTACGTTGCCCCAAACTGCGATTTCTTAACGTGCCACGGCAAGTTTTGCCGTCCCCAACTCTTAATAACCCATGAATCGCTCGATCCAAAACGACTTCTTGGCCTGTGCACGCGCCGCCAAGCGGTTGGGTTAATGCCGCTTTTGGAGGCGTAGAATCACGGGGCGCGCGTATTCGTGTCCCGGCGGGGGACAACTGCCCGCGGCCCCTTAACCGGCTGTTAACCATACAGGCGGCAAATTCTGCCTAGCTTCGGACCTGGGTCCTGCGAGGCGGAAGGAGCCGCAACGATGTCCATCAACGATCTTCCGGTGCTATCGGCGCTTCGCACCAAGATGCAATGGCACCAGGAACGCCAGCGCGTCCTGTCCGAGAACGTCTCCAATTCCGACACGCCCAAATTCCGGCCGCGCGACCTGGTGGAGCCGAAACTGGACAAGGCCGGGGCCGTCACGGGTTCGATGGGGCCCTTGACGCTTACCCGCACCAGCGGTTCCCACATGGCGCCGTCAGGCGCGGCCTCCGGATTCGACCAAAACAAGAATGCGGGTTTTGAGACCCGCCCCGCGGGCAACGCCGTCAATCTCGAAGAGGAGATGATGAAGGCCGCCAGCAACCAGATGGATTATGCGGCGGCGACCTCGCTCTACTCGAAGAGCCTGCACCTGCTCAAGACCGCGATCGGCAAAGGCTAGAGCTAGAGGAAGCGCATCATGGCGAATGACAGCAGCGACTTTGCCCGTTCGATGGCTATCGCGACCTCCGGTCTGCGGGCGCAGGCCGGGCGCATGCGGGTGATTTCCGAGAACATCGCGAACGCGGATTCGACCTCGCAGACCGCCGGCGGCGATCCCTACCGGCGCAAGGTGCCGACCTTCTCCTCCGCGCTCGACCGTACACTCGACGCGCAGGTCGTCACCCTTGGCAGGATCAAGCCCGACCAGTCCAATTTCCGCACCAAATACGAGCCGAACAATCCGGCGGCGGATGCGACCGGCAACGTCAAATATCCCAACGTGAACTCGGTGGTCGAGATGACCGACATCCGCGACGCGCAGCGGTCGTACGAGGCCAATCTCAACATCATCAGCGCGACGCGCCGGATGATCCAGCGCACCCTCGACATCCTCAAGAGCTGAACAGGACATTTGAGCCATGGCAACACCGACAATTGCCGCCAACGCCTATGCAAACCTCGCTCGCGTGCTGGAGAACAGCGGCGCCGGCAAGGGCAGCGAGCCGAGCGGGCAGTCCTTCGCCTCTCTTCTGAAAGACACTGTCGGCAGCGTCCTGGAATCCGGCCGCAAATCCGATGCGCAGACGGTGGCGATGGCCGCCGGCAAGGCCAACGTGATGGACGTGGTGACGGCGGTCGCAGACACCGACGTCGCCGTGTCGACGCTGGTCTCGGTCCGCGACCGCGTGATCGCGGCCTATGAAGACATCATGAAGATGCCGATCTGATTTTATCCATCGTCATTGCGAGCGTAGCGAAGCAATCCAGAATCTTTCCGCGGTGGCAGTCTGGATTGCTTCGCTTCGCTCGCAATGACGAGGAGAGGTTCGTGTCGTCCTCATCAAGCGGTGGGGATGAGACTTGAATAGAGGACTGTGCAATGACCGGACCGGAAACCCTCGACGTCGCGCGTGATGCGATCTGGACCATCGTGATCGTGTCGTCGCCCCTGATGGTGGTTGGCCTCGTTGTCGGCGTCGTCGTGTCGCTGTTCCAGGCGCTGACGCAGATCCAGGAGCAGACGCTGATCTATGTGCCGAAGATCCTGGCCATCTTTGCCACGATGCTGTTGGCATTGCCGTTCATGGCCGACGCACTGCATTCCCACATGCTGCGGATATCGTCGCGAATCATCGGCGGCTGAGGCACTATGCGCCCATCATGCGCATCGACGTCTCGCTGCTGCCGGCGCTTGCCGCCTCCTTCATGCTCGCCTTTGCCCGGGTCGGCGCGATGGTGATGCTGTTGCCGGGGCTGGGCGAGACCAATATCCCGACACGGATCAAACTGTCGATCGCGCTGCTGCTCACGCTGATCATCCTGCCGCTGCATCGCAACGCCTATCAGGTCGATATGGGCTCGATCGCGCCGCTGCTGGTCCTGATGCTGCATGAGATCGTGATCGGCATCGTACTGGGGGCGACCGCGCGGGTGACGTTGTCGGCGCTGCAGGTCGCCGGTGCCGTGATCGCACAGCAGATGGGGCTCGGCTTCGTCACCTCGGTCGATCCGACGCAGGGACAGCAGGGCGTGCTGGTCGGCAACTTTCTGACGATACTGGGGGTGACGCTGCTGTTCGCCACCGATAGCCATCATCTGGTCATCGCGGCACTGAACGACAGCTATACTATCTTCGCGCCCGGCGAGACCGTATCGAGCGGCGATGTCGCTGCGCTTGCGACGCGCGCCTTTGCCGCCGCGTTCCGCCTGGGTTTGCAACTTTCCGGCCCGTTCCTGGTGTTCGGCCTCGTCTTCAACATCGGGCTCGGCGTGCTGGCGCGGCTGATGCCGCAGATGCAGGTCTATTTCGTCGGCGTGCCGCTCTCGATTTTCGCCGGCTTCCTGGTGCTCGCCGTGGTGCTCACGGCGATGATGGGCACCTATCTCGACTACTTCATCGGTGTCATGCACCAGATGATGCCACTCAAGTGACCAGGTGATCGATGGCGGAAGACAACGATCCAGAGAGTCAAACAGAAGACCCGACGCAAAAACGTCTCGAAGAGGCGCTGGAACGCGGTGACGTCGCCAAGAGCCAGGAGATCAACACCTGGTTCATGATCGCGGGCGCCACGCTCGTGGTTTCGAGCTTCTCGGGATCAGTCGGCAGCGGGCTGTTGGCGCCGATGCGCAACCTGCTCGCCAATTCCTGGATGATCAAGACCGACGGCAGGGCGCTGCTCGCCCTGATGCAGCAGATCGAAGTCGCGGTGCTCGCGGCGGTGGGCGTTCCGCTGCTGATGCTGGTGCTGGCGGCAATTGCCGGCAACATGCTGCAGCACCGCCTGGTCTGGTCGGCCGAATCCCTCAAGCCCAAGTTCAGCAAGCTGTCGCCTGCCGAAGGCCTCAAGCGCATCTTCGGCAAGCAAGCGGCGGCGAACTTCCTCAAGGGTCTCGGCAAGCTGATCGTGCTCGGCGCGGTCATGACCGTGATCCTGTGGCCGGAGCGGCATCGCATGGAGGCGATGGTCAGGCTCGATCCGGCCGCCCTGCTCGGCGCCTCCACCAGCCTGACCATTCATCTGCTCGGCGCGGTAGTCGCGGCGCTCGCGATCATCGCCATCGGCGACTATTTCTTCCAGTATCGCAGCTGGTTCCAGCGGCAGAAGATGTCGCTCCAGGAGATCAAGGAAGAGTACAAGCAGTCCGAAGGCGATCCGCACATCAAGGGCAAGCTCAGGCAGCTGCGCCAGCAGCGCTCCAAGAAGCGCATGATGGCGGCGGTTCCCAAGGCCTCGGTGATCATCACCAACCCGACCCACTATTCGATCGCGCTGTCCTACGAGCGTGGCATGTCGGCGCCGATCTGCGTCGCCAAGGGCGTCGACAACCTCGCTTTCAAGATCCGGGAGATCGCGCGCGAGCACGACATCCCGATCGTCGAGAACGTTCCGCTCGCCCGCGCGCTCTACGCCACCGTCGAGATCGACGAGGAAATCCCGACCGAGCACTACCATGCGGTCGCCGAAGTCATCGGCTACGTCATGCGTCTGAAGAGCGGATTCGGTGCCAGCCGGCAATAAAACCCCTGAAAAGTACTGGAAATGGCCGTAATCTGGGAATCAGCGTACCTTTCGCCCATGCTGCCCTTGCGCCTGCGGGTCCGATTCAGGCAGGGAGGACCCTGCGCGCCCTGTAGCGCGTTGATTCTCTGCCGACAGGCTGTGCCAGCTTGAGATGACTGCCGAGACCGACCACGACCTCACACGCGAGCCCGTTGCGGCGCACGAGCCGTCGCCGCGCTCGGGCAGCATTGCGCTGGTGCTGCTGGTGGCCGCCGGCCTCGTCGCCGTTGCCGTCGGGTTGATGACGCTCGGGCGCGCGCAGGCCCAGCCCTATATCCTCGGTATCCTCGCCGTGCTGGCGATGGTCGGCCTGTTCAACCTGTTCGCCTTCGCCGCCGGCATCATCCGCTTCGCCGATCGCAATCTCGACGATCCCGTGATGGGGCGCATCGCCGACCACGCCTTCGACGGCCTCGCCGTGACCGACCCGCGCGGCCATGTGGTCTATTCCAATGCGGCCTACCTGACGCTGACCGGCGCCGCCGGTCCGCAGGACGTGCGCCCCGTGGAGCGCGTCTTCATCGGCAACCCCGACGTCTCCGAGGCGGTGTTCCGCCTGTTGAAAGCCGCGCGCGAAGGCAAGCGGCAGCAGGAAGAGGTCCGCATCTCCGGCAATGATGGCAGCCAGGGCCGCTGGCTCCGCATGCGGGTGCGGCCCCTCGGCACCGGCAAGCGCGAGACGAGATACGCGGTGTGGTCGATCGCAGACATCACCCGCGACCGCGAGCGCCAGGAGGACGTGTTCCAGGAACTCCAGCACGCGATCGAATATCTCGATCACGCGCCTTGCGGTTTCTTCTCGGTCAATCCGGCCGGCGAGCTCGCTTATGTCAATGCGACGCTGGCGAACTGGCTCGACTACGACCTCGCCGAGATCGGCTCGGGCGGGCTGAAGCTCACCGACATCGTCTCCGGCGACGGTGCTTCGCTGCTCACCGCGATCGTGGCGGTGCCGGGCGAGGTCAAGACGGAAGTCTTCGACATCGACCTGCGCATGCGTACCGGCAAGACCATGCCGGTTCGGCTCTATCACAAGCTCGCCTTCGGCGCCGACGGTGCGCCGGGCCCGTCGCGCACGCTGGTGATCAGCCGTGCCCGCGACGAGCGCAGCGATCCGGATCGCGCCGCCGAAGTGCGCTTCATGCGCTTCTTCGACCATACCCCGATGGCGATCGCGACGGTAGACCGTGGCGGCAATGTCGTGCGCGCCAATGCGCGCTACGCCAAGCTCGGGCAGGCACTGGGGCTCGACAGCGCCAGCAAGTCGATCTTCCGCGCGGTCAATTCGCGCGACCGGCACCTTTTGATCGCGGCCATCAACCAGGCTGCGGAGGGCCAGGCCGACGTCGCGCCGGTCGAAGTGGCGCTCGAAGGAACCAGAGAGCGCTGGGGCCAGTTCTTCGTCACGCCGGTGGATGCGGCCGAGAACGACGCCGAAGTCGCCATTGTGCACATGCTCGAGACCACCGAGCGGCGCGCGCTGGAGAACCAGATCAACCAGTCGCAGAAGATGGAGACCGTCGGCCAGCTCGCGGGCGGCATCGCCCACGACTTCAACAACGTGCTCTCCGCCATCATGATGGCGAACGACTTCCTGCTGAACGCGCACAAGCCGACCGACCCGTCGTTCCAGGACATCATGCAGATCAAGCAGAACGCGACGCGGGCCGCCACGCTGGTGCGGCAGTTGCTGGCGTTCTCGCGCCGGCAGACGCTGCGGCCGCAGGTGCTCGACCTCGGCGATGCGCTCTCCGATCTCGCCATGCTGCTGCGCCGGCTGATCGGCGAGAAGGTCAAGCACGAGACCATCCACGGCCGAGATCTCTGGCCGGTCAAGGTCGACGTTTCCCAGTTCGAGCAGGTCATCGTCAACCTCGCGGTCAACGCGCGCGACGCCATGCCCGACGGCGGCAAGCTGATCATCCGCACCGCAAACGTCACCACCGAGGAAGCGGCCAGGCTGGCCTACAAGGGCATGCCAGCCGCCGACTATGTGCGGATCGAGGTCGCCGACACCGGTACCGGCATTCCCGCCGACATCCGCGACAAGATCTTCGAGCCGTTCTTCTCGACCAAGGAGGTCGGCAAGGGCACCGGCCTCGGGCTCTCCACCGTCTATGGCATCGTCAAGCAGACCGGCGGTTTCATTTACGTGGACTCCGAGCCCGGGCAGGGCACCTCGTTCCACATCTTCCTGCCGCGCCATCATGCCGAGCCGGAGGTGCAGGTCGAGCAGCCGGCGCCGGTCGTTGGCGCCAGCAATGGTGCCGCGAAGGAGGCCGGGTCCGTGGCGGACGCCAAGCCCCGCACCGATCTCACCGGACAGGGCACCATCCTCCTGGTCGAGGACGAGGAGGGTCTGCGCGCGCTCAACGCACGCGGGCTGCGCTCGCGCGGCTACACCGTGGTCGAGGCCGAGAACGGCGTCGAGGCGCTGGAGGTGCTGGAAGAGCAGAGCGGCGGAATCGATCTCGTCGTGTCCGACGTCGTCATGCCGGAGATGGACGGCCCGACATTGCTCAAGGCGATGCGCGAGAAGAACCCCGACATCAAGTTCATCTTCGTTTCCGGCTACGCCGAGGACGCGTTCGAGAAGAGCCTGCCCGAAGGCCAGCAGTTCGACTTCCTGCCCAAGCCGTTCACACTTAGCCAGCTCGTGGCGGCCGTGAAGGAGACGATGGCGAAGGCGGGGTGAGGGCGCGGGCTCCACATTCTCCGTCATTGCGAGGAGCGAAGCGACGAAGCAATCCAGTTGCCTCCGCGCAAACAGCCTGGATTGCTTCGCTTCGCTCGCAATGACGGAAAAAAGCTGAACTGCTGTCGCCAAACCGACCGGTAGCCGGCGACCGCGGCTCCTTTGCACACCCGGCCAAGCCGCCGCCAAATATGGGCTTTTGCCACATCCCCGCGACTGAGGGCCGCAGCCATAAGTTCCGATAGTGGCTTCCTTTTTACGGAAGGCTGCCCATCTTAGGGGCACATCCCCATGCCGGGGATCTGGGAAACCAACATGAATTTCTCGCAACGCTCCCGCAGTCTCTTCAAGACGATTGCCGTCGTGCTGGCGCTTGCGCTGCCGACTGCGCTGGCGATCTCGTCCGCCGACGCGCGCGTCGGTGGCGGTATGTCGTCGGGTTCGCGCGGTTCGCGCACCTATTCGGCCCCGCCATCGACCACGACCGCGCCGGGCTCGACCTCGCAGTTCAATCGGACCTACACCCAGCCGGGCGCAGGCATGAATTCGGCTGCCGCCGCACCCGCGCGTGGCGGTCTGTTCGGCCGGGCCGGCGGCTTCATGGGCGGCCTTGCGGCCGGGTTCCTCGGCGCGGGCCTGCTCGGCATGCTGTTCGGCGGTGGCCTGTTCGGCGGCCTCGGTGGCCTGTCGTCGATCATCGGCCTGATCATCCAGATCGTCCTCGTGGTGCTCGTGGTTCGGCTGGCGATGTCCTGGTGGCAGCGCCGCCACACCCCGCAGGCGGCCTATGCCAATGCTGACGCCGGTGCCGGTCCGGGACCGCAGGCGAACAATCGTAGTGGTCTTGGCGGTGGCTTCGGCTTCGGCGCCAACAACGCACCGCTCGAGATCAAGCCGGACGACTATGAAGCGTTCGAGCGCCTGCTCAGCGACGTCCAGTCGGCCTGGTCCAACGAGGACGTGGCCAAGCTGCACACGGTCGCGACGCCGGAAATGGTCTCCTATTTCGAGCAGGACCTCGGCCAGAACCGCGCGCGCAATGTCGTCAACAAGGTCAGCGGTGTGAAGCTGTTGCAGGGCGACCTCGCGGAATCCTGGCGCGAAGGCGAGACCGATTACGCGACGGTGGCGCTGCGCTTCGCGCTCACCGACAAGACGCTCGACCGCAATACCGGCGCGATTGTCGCCGGCAGCGAGCAGCCGGGCGAGGCCACCGAAGTCTGGACCTTTGCCCGACGTCCGGGCGGCACCTGGGAACTGTCGGCGATCCAGCAGACCAACTGATCGCCCGTATAGCGACAAACGAGGGCGTCGTGCTTCGGCACGGCGCCCTTTTTGTTTGAGCGGTGCGTTTCCGGTCAGGCGGCCATTTGGGCGAAGCACTTAATTGCTTGTTGGCCGCGCAGAGCTGCCGCAATTTCGCGCCTGCCGGTTGGATGAGGAGATATTCCGTGAGCCAGTGTGTCGCGCGCCTCAGGACAAACTACGAAGGCATTGCCAGGAGTTCGTCCCTGCTGCTGGAGGCGATCGGAACGGCGTATGACCGGATCGAGGCCGAGCGCGACCGCAATTGCTGGATCTATCTTCGCCCGCGGCAGGAGGCACTCGAAGAATGCCATAAGCTGGTGGCGCGCGCGCGGACGGGCGAAAATCTTCCGCTGCTCGGCATTCCATTTGGTGTGAAGGACAACATCGACGTCGCGGGAATGCCGACCACTGCCGCATGTCCGGCGTTCAGCTATACGCCCTGGCATTCCGCGCATAGCGTCGAACGCCTCACCGCAGCCGGCGCAATTTGCCTCGGAAAGACCAATCTCGATCAGTTCGCCACAGGCCTGTCCGGCGTGCGCTCGCCCCATGGCCCCTGCGCGTCGGTTGCCGATGCGCGCTATGTTGCGGGCGGTTCCAGTTCCGGCTCCGCGGTCGCCGTGGCGGCGGGGCACGTCGCCTTTGCGCTCGGCACCGATACCGGGGGCTCGGGGCGCATACCTGCCGGGTTCAACAACATCGTCGGAATCAAGCCCACCGTTGGGCTGGTGTCATCACGTGGCCTGGTGCCGAATTGTCCGACGATCGATTGCGTGTCGGTATTCTGCAATACCGTCAGCGACGGCGAAGCAATCCTCGACATCATCGAAGGGTTTGATTTCGAAGATCCGTACAGCCGCCTGCCCAGAACCTTTTTCCCCGCCAACGGGGCGGCGGCATCATTCCGGTTCGGCCGCCTTGCGCCAGCAGATCTCGAATGCTTCGGCATGTCGGAATGCGGCGAACTCTACGAGAGTGCCTGCGAACGTCTTGCTCATATCGGAGGAACGGCGATCGAGGTGGACTTCGCCCCATTCCGCCAGGCCGGGGAGTTGATGTTCAGCGGTCCCTGGGTCGCGGAGCGGCACTCGGCCATCGCTTCGCTCATCGACGTCGAATCCGGCGCCTTGCTTGATGTCACGAGGACCGTGCTGGGCTCAGCCGCCGGGTATTCGGCGATCGACACGTTTGGCGCCATTCACCGGCTGCACCGGCTTCGCCGCGACGCCGAAGCAATCTTTGCCGGCATCGATGCCCTGGTGGTTCCGACTGCACCGCGGCCGTTCACACTGGAGGAGATGCATCGTGATCCGATCACCCTCAACAATCGTCTGGGCTACTACTCGTACTTTGCCAATCTGCTCGATCTCTGCGGCGTCGCCGTTCCGAATACGAAATTGCCGAACGGCATGCCCATGGGCGTGACCCTGCTGGCGCCGGCCTGGCACGATCGCGCGCTGATCGGACTCGCACGGCGGTTCGAGGCCGGCGCAGACGGATCGGCATTCGAATTGAAGTCTGCCGGCTAACGGGCGGACATTATCCCATCGCCTGCCCGAGTGTAGAAACATCCAGGATCGAAATCACGGATCTTTCGTATCTGATCACGCCTTCGTCCTGGAGCCGCGCGAGTTGCACGGTCACCCATTGGCGGGTGGATCCGATCAGATTGGCAAGGTCGCCGTGCGTAAACGGCATGCCGACGACGATCTCGCCGTCGCGTTTCACGCCGTAGACGTGCGACAGGAAGATCAGCAGGCTGTGCAGCCGCTCGGTGACCGAGCGCGTCCCAAGCATCTGGGCCATTGCCGAATAGCATCGCGCCTTGAATGCGAGGGCATCCAGCAAGGCGACGGCGATTGCCGGCGATTCGAGCGCAAGCCGCCGCAATGCCAGTCCGGGCATGAACGTCAACCGGCTGCGCTCGGCCGCAACCGATGTCCACATGTGCGGGCCCGTCCCGAATATGTCGGGCCCGCCGACGAAGTTGCCGGGAAACCAATAGGCGAGCGTGACTTCGCGCCCCGACGGTGCCGCATAGTAGCTGCGTATGCGCCCCTCGCTGATCAGGTAGATTCCGGCCTGTGCGTCGCCCTGAGACCAAACCAGTTGGCCGGCTTCCAGGATCTTTTCGCGTCCGATCGCACGCAAGCGATTGCAATCAGCCCGGTTGAGACCATCCAGCAGGCCGGGCAGCGGTCTGACGAGATCGTCCGACTCCGCGAGCATCACACCTGCCGCTATCGCGCTGTTCGCCCTGTGCATGGCCGGCTCCGCATGTGAGACCCGGCATCGGCTATTCAAGAACCATGCCAGCCCGCTGCGTTCGCCTCAGACGCGCGGGCTCCGCGTCAGTCCGCGTCCGACTGATTGAACGCCCGCAACCCTTCTGCGCGGATGACGTCGAGACAATCCTTCTTGAGCGAAAGATATGCTGGCTCGACCATGACAGAACTCGACCGTGGGCGCGGCAGCTTGACCGCGACTTCGCGCAGGATGCGGCCGGGTCCCGCGCTCATGATGAGAACGCGGTCGGCCAGCACGATGGCTTCATCGATGTCATGCGTCACGAACACGATCGTCGCCTTGATCCGGTCGCGCAGCGCCAGCAGATTGTCCTGCATCACCGCGCGGGTCTGCGCGTCGAGCGCCCCGAAGGGCTCGTCCATCAGCAGCACACGGGGCTGATTGGCCAGCGCTCGCGCGATCGCCACGCGCTGTTGCATGCCGCCGGACAGCGTGTTCGGATAAGCGTCGGCGAAACGCTTGAGGCCGACCATCGCGATCAGATCGTCGGCGATGGCATACGCTTCCGTCGTGGACTTGCCGAGCATCCTGGGACCGTGGGCGATGTTGCTGCGGACGGACTTCCAGGGGAAGAGATGCGGCTGCTGGAACACCATGCCGACATCGGGACGCGGACTGTAGACGGGCGCGCCCTCGACCAGGATCTCGCCTTCGAACGGCACTTCCAGCCCGGCGATCGTATTGAGCACCGTCGACTTGCCGCAGCCGGAGGGACCGGCGATGCAGACGAACTCGCCAGGCGCCACGTCAAACGAAACGCGATCGACCGCGATGATTTGCCCGCGCTTGGTGTCGAAAACGATGCTCAGGTTCGAGACTTGAATGGCCGGTTGTTTTCGCGCCGATTCGACGGAGGCAGGCGAACTTGCCAGTGCCAGTTTCATGCCCGATCGAGATCCCGACATCAGCGCCACCAGACGATACGTTCGGCAAGAGCCGCAAACAGCCGGTCGGCGATGAACGACATCAACCCGAGCGCTGCGAGCCCGCCCATGACCTGGCCCGTTTGCAAATTCTGCTGCGCAATCTCGATCCTGTACACAATGCCGGCGAAAGCGCCGGCCAGTTCAGCCGCGACGAGCGTGTAGAAGGAGATGCTGACGGCGGTGCGCAACCCGACGACAATGTAGGGAAGCGCGCCCAGCAGCACGATCTCCTGCAGCATCTGCCGTCGGGGCGTGCCGAGCATCAATGCCGCCCGGATCAGGCCACGGTCGACCTTCTGCACGCCGATGTGAGTCGAAAGCCATACCGTGAAGAATACGCCCCATACGACGAGGAACAATTTTCCCGCCTCCGACAGGCCGAACCAGAGGATGACGATCGGCACGAACGCAATCGGCGGAATTGGCCGCAAGATATGGAATAGCGGGGACAGCAAGCTCGAGATAACGGGGAATTGGCCGGTGAGAACACCGAGCAGGATGCCGAGCGTGCCGCCTATGATGAATCCCGTGGTGACGCGAAAGAGGCTGGCCAACAGATCGCTAAAGAACTGTCCGCTTCGTATCCACTCAAGCACGGCCGCAGCAACCACCGTCGGCGGTGGAAACAGCACCATGTTGACGGTCCCGGAACGGGAGACCAGTTCCCAGAGCCCAATGAACAAGGGAAGCGAAAGCGCCCCGACCAGAATATTGAGGCGGCGAAGCCGAACTGAATTCGGCCGAGCGCGACCGCCAGTGCGGATGGCAATATCGCGTCCTGCTGAAATGGCTTCCTGCATGGCCGCGCGGGTGCCTATTTCCACGACAGGGTGACGCGTGCGGGATCGACCTTTTTCAGTGGCTCGGTGACGACGACCTTGCTGAAGTCGGGCATCGCCGCTCCCGGAGGATGGTTGCCGCTCTCGAGGCGCCATGCGGAATGGGTCTTCAGAATCTCGATCAGCCGGTCGTCGAGACGCACCCGGTAAACATAGTCGGCCCAGATGGGGGCGAGTTCGTCCCGCTTCATTCCAACTGCGTCCGCGACTGTCGTGATTGCTTCATCCGGCTGTGCCTTCATCCAGATCTCGGCATCGATCAGTGCGGCGATGAATTTCTCGACCAGCACCGGGTTGGCGTCCAGGTAGGGCTTCATGACGACGATATTGAACGTCTCGGAGTAGGTGCCCTTTGTATCTACCTCAGTGACGGCTTCGCCCAGGGCTTTCTTCGCGTTGGCGACGTGGGGCTCCCAGGTGTCGATCGCGTCGATGCTTCCGGCTGCAAGTGCCGGCAGCATCTCCTGCGGCCGCAGATTGACGAGGGTGACATCCTTGGGCGTCAATCCCGCCGACTTCAGCAAGGTCGCCGTGTAAACCTCGCTACCGGTGCCGGCAGTGAAGGCGATTCGCTTGCCGCGAAGATCTGCCTTGGTCTTGACGCCGGCCTTGGCCGCGACGAGCGTCTTGAGATCGGAGTATTCCATCCCGGCGACGAAGGCGATGGGCTGGTTTGCCATCGTCGATGCGGTGACCGGCGCCTCCGCCGTGGTCGCGATGTCGGCACCGCCCCCGATCACGGTGTCCAGGCACTGCTTGCCGGACGTGAAGTTCGAAACCGTGATGTCAAGTCCGTGCTTTTCGAAGATTCCCTTCGACTTGGCGACGATCGCAAGGCCGGAGATCGGTGCGAGATTTTGCGCCAGCCGGGCTTTGAGCAGTTCCGCGGCCAAGGCGCAGTTCGGACCCAGGGCAAGACCGACGGCAAGGCAGCAAAGGGTGGCGCGGCCGGCAATTGTCGTGATTGGGCGGATTGTGGTCCGGTGCATGAACGATCTCCCCTTGCGCCGCGCGCTACGCAGCCCCGATGTGATCGCGGATACCGCCCTGAACGGTCCCGCCACAGTCCCCCGCGTCCTCCCCTGGACGATCACTTGAGGATCGGCCCATTTGGTATGCTCGCCCGGCACCATTGTCCCGGGAAGCAATTAATCGACATGGCAGTCGGGAAGCGGCTGGGAATCGTCGGCGATCCCGTCGACCAACTGATCGCAGACGACATGAAAAACCAGGGCATCGTGCTTCTTGCACGGGGCCTTTTTCTTTTGGGCGTCTCGCATCGCGGCATCGGAATAAGCGGGCCTGCGTCGGGTTGAAATCTGGCGGCCAACGACAACACAAATGGAGGACAGGATGATCCGCATTGAGAGAACCATGACGATTTCAGGCCTCGCGCTCGCTGCGGCCTTGCTTGCGGCGCCATCGGCGCAGGCGCAGTCGGCCAACATGACGTTCTTCGTGACTTCCAACGGTCCTGGCAAAGGCGCCGATCTCGGCGGTCTGGAGGGGGCCGATGCGCAGTGCCAGAAGCTGGCCCAGGCCGGCGGCGCCGGCAGTAAGACCTGGCGCGCCTATCTCTCCACGCAGGCCGCCGACGGCAAGCCGGCCGTCAACGCGCGCGACCGCATCGGCAAGGGACCGTGGCAGAACGCCAAGGGCGTGGAAATCGCCAAGGACGTGGCCGATTTGCACAGCGCCAACAAGATCAGCAAGGAGACAGCGCTGACCGAGAAGGGCGAGATTGTAAACGGCTATGGCGACCAGCCTAACCGGCACGACATTCTCACGGGATCGCAGTCCGACGGCACCGCGTTTGCGGGTCCCGACGACCGCACCTGCAAAAACTGGACGTCGAGTACGCAAGGCGCGGCGATGCTCGGCCACTCCGACATCAACGGCCCTGCGACCAACCCGACGGTCAAATCCTGGAACACCGCACACCCCTCGCGCGGACCCGATGGCGGCTGCTCGCAGGCCGATCTGAAGAGCACCGGCGGCGGCGGCTTGCTCTATTGCTTCGCATCGAATTGAGGCTTCCGTCATTGCGAGGAGCGCAGCGACGAAGCAATCCAGAGTCCCTCCAGGGTGACAGTCTGGATTGCTTCGCTGCGCTCGCAATGACGGAGCGTGTGGTGCCGCCCTTCAGCCCCATCCTGACGGAACCTTGTCGCGCGTGATAGATTGGTCCTGTCGCTTCCACGCTCACGGACCCTCCATGAAATACGAGCTCTATTATTGGCCCGAGATCCAGGGCCGCGGTGAATATGTGCGGCTGGCGCTGGAGGAGGCGGGCGCGGCATACGTCGACGTGGCGCGTGGCCCACGCGGCACAGCCGCGATGATGAAGATGATGGACGCGCACAGGGGCACGCCGCCCTTTGCGCCGCCGTTCCTCAAAGCCGGCAAGCTCGTCATCGGCCAGACCGCGAACATCCTGCTCTATCTCGGCGCCCGCCACGCCCTCGCCCCGAAGTCGGAGGCGGGTCAACTCTGGGTGCATCAGCTCCAGCTGACGATCACCGATTTCGTGGTCGAGATTCACGACACCCATCACCCGCTCGGGCCCTCGCTCTACTACGAAGATCAGAAACCGCCGGCAAAGAAGCGCACCGCCGACTTCTGGGGCGAGCGCGTGCCGAAATATCTCGGCTATTTCGAAGAGCTTCTCGCGGACAATGGCGGCGCCTATGTCACCGGCCGCAAGCTGACCTATGTCGATCTCTCGCTGTTCCAGCTCGTCGCGGGACTACGCTATGCGTTTCCGAAGCGGATGAAGGCGTTCGAGACAGATATCCCAGGCCTCGTCGGCCTGCACGACCGCGTGTCGGCGCGCCCGAACATCAAGGCTTATCTCGAAAGCGAGCGCCGTATTCCCTTCAACGAGCAGGGCATCTTCCGCCGCTACCGCGAGTTGGATGGCTAGAGCGCCTGCGAACGCTTCGGGCGACGTCAGTCGATCGGAGGAAACGCTTTTCCGCAAATTGCAGACTGATGCGTGCGCTCACCACACGCCAGGCAGCAGGCGATAGCGCACGCGCGTCACATAGTCGGCATAGCCCGGCAGGCCCTCGCGCAGCGTACGCTCCTCGATGCGAATGCGGCCCGCAAACAAGACGAGGAATAGCGGCACCATCATAAGTCCCCACCATGAGCCCAGAAGCAACGGCACGCCGGCGAAGAACAGGATCATGCTGCTGTACATGGGATGACGTACATGGGCATAAGGCCCCGTCGAGATCACGCGCTGCGCGCGCTCGGCTTGCAGCTTCACCACGGGCGCCGCGAACGAGTTCTCGCGGAAAACGCAGAGGATGAACAGCGTCGAAAGCAGGAACAGGGCGAGGCCGAGCATCTGCAGCGCCCTCGGCATGTCGGAGGACAGCGTACGCCGGTCGAGCCCCATCGCCGCCAGCCAGACCAGCATCGCGACGACGAAGACGGTCATGAACACCTTGTCGGCAGCGGGCTGGTCTTTTTGCAGGACCGGCCGCAGGCGTTCGGCGAGCAGTGCGGGGTCGACCTGGTAAAGCCACCAGCCGCCGAGCGGGCCGAGCAGGGCGGAGGTCGCGAGGAACACCCAGGCCGAAGGCCAATGCAGGGTCCCGGCGGACGCGAACAGCAGCGCGCCCATGGCGGCGGTGGTGATCGTGCTCTGCAACAGGAGTCTTGCGATCATGCGCAGGTCTCAGGGTAGCCGCGCATGATATTGGTGCAGCTATCCGGCGAAGATGCGGCCGGACACGCGAAAAGCCCGATCGACCGGATCGGGCATTTCATCTTCGACGCGGCTGATCAGGCGAGCTGATCGATCCGCGTGCCCTGACCCGGCGGCAGCGGCGCGGGCGGCGGCGGCTTATAGGTCGGGTCGTTGTCCTTGGTCTTGATCTGATCGTCCTGCTGCTTGGTCGTGTCGTAGCTCGGCACCACGATCGCGATCGGCGGCGGCGAAACGGTAGAAACGCTCATCCACAAATCCTCACACATGGAAACAATTGACCCTGCGCCGCGAGGAGCGAAATTTCATTCAAGCCAATCGTTAAAATGCGAGGGATCCGGTGCGGTGGAGGAGGCCGCTTTCGTGTCGCCAAAAGCGCTGTTTCCGCGAGAGGACAGACCTCTCCTCGTCATTGCGAGCGCAGCGAAGCAATCCAGTCTGTCTCCGCGGAGGGATTCTGGATTGCTTCGCTACGCTCGCAATGACGGTCCGTAGTGGGCGGTGTGCTGTCAGGCGCACACCGCGCGGGGACCGCCTATTCGTCCTTGCCGCGCGTGATCGCGATGGACGCATCCGTCTTGGTGCGGGCGCATTCCATGTTGAGACGCCGGTAACGCATGCTGATCTTGTCGCCGCGCAAGAGCCCCATCCGCTTCAGGCAGCGTGTCGCGCCCGTCGTCGTATCGTCCTTGGTCACGGTGAAGACGATCGCCGCCATCGACCCCACCAGCGCAAAGAACTCAGGCTTGGGCTTGCGATCGCCCTTTGCATAGAGCTCGATCGAATATTTGTCGCCACGGCAGGCCACGGACAATTCCTTGGCCGCCGGATGAGTCAGGTAGACGACGTTGGCGGCGCGGAAATTCACCTTGAGGCGATCGACCTGGTTCGCCAGCTCCTTGGCGCTGTCATCGCAGCGGTCCGCGCGGGCGGGCGAGGCGATGGTCACAAGGCCGGTGATGGCGGCGGCGACCAGGATCGCGCCGCGGACGTGCAAGTTCAATGTCATGATGAAAAGCCCCTTAGCGGGCGCATTCAACCGTCGTCGCGCGCGTAGCGCAAGGGGTGCACCCAGGGTCTTCACCGGCATCATGAGAGCTTGGTGTCCGCCGACAGCCGCCGAAAATAGGTCACCGTGTCGCCGAATCGGGATGCCCCGACCGCACCAGAGCGCCTTCCCTTTGCAGCAAAAAAGCTTAGAACGCTTCTATGAAAGGGGCCCATGCGAGGGCTCCAGAACCCCGAGATTCCCGCCATGAACGCTCCTACCGCCTTTCCCGATCCCGCAAAGCCCGTTCCGCCCTACAAGCACACGCCGCTGTTTCCGCTGGGCAAGGACGAGACGCCTTACAAGAAGATCACGGCCGAGGGCGTCAGGGTCGAGAAGGTTTTGGGGAAGGACATGCTGGTGGTGTCCCGCGACGCGCTGCGGGCCCTGTCGGAAGCGGCCTTTGGCGACATCAACCACTATCTGCGACCGGGTCATCTGAAGCAGCTCCGCGCGATCCTGGAGGATGGCGAGGCGAGCCCGAACGACAAGTTCGTCGCGCTGGACTTCCTCAAGAACGCCAACATCGCTGCAGGCGGCGTGCTGCCGATGTGCCAGGACACCGGCACCGCGATCATCATGGGCAAGAAGGGTTGCAACGTCATCACCGATGGTGACGACGAGGCGGCACTGTCGGAAGGCGCGCGCGATGCTTACCTGCGCCGCAATCTGCGCTACTCGCAGGTCGCGCCGTTGTCGATGTACGAGGAGAAGAACACCGCCAACAACATGCCGGCGCAGTGCGAGATCTACGCCGAAGGCGATGACGCCTACAAGTTTATGTTCATGGCGAAGGGCGGCGGCTCCGCCAACAAGAGCTTCCTGTTCCAGGCGACGCCCTCGGTGCTGACCAAGGACCGGCTGCTCGCCTTCCTGAAGGAGAAGGTGTTGACGCTGGGCACCGCGGCGTGCCCGCCCTATCACCTCGCGATCGTGATCGGCGGCACCTCGGCCGAGCTCTGCATGAAGACGGTGAAGCTGGCGTCGGCTCGCTATCTCGATGCGCTGCCGACCCACGGCTCGCCCGACGGCAATGCGTTTCGCGATCTCGAGATGGAGCAGGAAATTCTGAAGATGACGCAGTCGCTCGGCGTCGGCGCGCAGTTCGGCGGAAAATATTTCTGCCACGACGTGCGCGTGATCCGCATGCCGCGTCATGGCGCCTCGCTCCCGATCGGGCTCGGCGTGTCCTGCTCGGCCGATCGCCAGGTGCTCGGCAAGATCACCAGGGACGGCGTCTATCTCGAAGAGCTCGAGCACAACCCGGCGCAGTATCTGCCTGAGGTCGAGCAGTCGCTCGGCGGCGAGGTCGTCAAGATCGACCTCAACCAGCCGATGAAGGATATCCTTGCCACGTTCTCGAAGTACCCGACCAAGACGCGGGTATCGATGACCGGCACCATGATCGTCGCGCGCGATTCCGCGCATGCCAAGCTGCGCGAGCGGCTGGACAAGGGCGAGCCGCTGCCGGACTATTTCAAGAACCATCCCGTCTATTACGCGGGCCCGGCCAAGACGCCCGAGGGCTACGCCTCCGGTGCGTTCGGCCCGACCACTGCGGGCCGTATGGATTCCTTTGTCGATCAGTTCCAGGCCGCCGGCGGCTCGATGGTGATGGTCGCCAAGGGCAACCGCGCGCCGGCCGTGCGAGAGGCCTGCAAGAAGTATGGCGGCTTCTATCTCGGCTCGATCGGCGGTGCCGCGGCGAATCTTGCCGAGCACTGCATCAAGAAGGTCGAGGTGCTCGAATATCCCGAGCTCGGCATGGAAGCGATTTGGCGCATCGAGGTCGTCGACTTCCCGGCGTTCATCATCATCGACGACAAGGGGAACGACTTCTTCAAGGAGTTGAATCTGGGCTGAGGCCGCGTTCCCCGGACGCTGCGCAGCATGAAATGATGCGCTGCTGATCCGGGGTCCCCGTGGCGGGCATGGGTCCCGGCTCTGCGATGCACCGCTTCGCGCTGCGTCGCGTCCGGGACACGAGACTTACTCGCTCAGCTACAATTCGTGACCTGGTTGGAGCACAGCCCGCGCCACCAGCCGCGGACGCCGTCCTGGCTCTCGACCAAGCCCCAGAGGCCGCTGCAGGCAAAGATGTGCTTCGGTCCGCCGTCGGTGTCGATCGCGCCGCCGAGTTCGCGCTGGGCGGGCATCCATTTCGCATCAACGAAGGGCGCCTGGAACAGACCGCCCATGCGTGTCGCGCCATTGGCGTAGGACGCGCCGACCTTGTTGGAGGCGACCCAGCCGCGTCCGGCATAGGGCTTTGGCGCGCTGCGCGGATATTTCTTGTCGTCCTCGTAGTCCTTGCCCGGCGGCTTGGCGCCTTCGATCAGAAACCAGCCGTTCTTGAAGCCGAGGATGCGGAATTCGGTGAGCCAGCCGCCATCGGGCGTGTTCTCGCTGCCGCCGAGCTTGAGCCGGTAGGGCGGCGGAAGCGTGCCGAGCACACGCGCCTTGATCGATGGTTCGGCACGCACGTTGAGGCCATCAGGATCCTTGTCGACGGACCAGGCGCCGAAATCGCAGGGCTCGGTACCGTCGGGAAGCGTCGAGCGCTTCGCGGCGAGATCGGCATGCAGCTTTGCGAAGTCGGTGTCGTCGGTGTCAGGATCGGGCCCGCTACGCGGTTTCAATGCGACCGAGACTGCGCGCGTCGCATCCGGCGTCAGCGCGACCACGAGAGTCTGGCGCGTGGCGAACACGCTTGCAGGTGACTTCGGATCGTTCGACGAGATCGGATAGACGGCGAGGTAGCCCGTCGACCCTTCGGTTCGATAGGCCGTGCCGGCGACATAGCCTGCCGGTAGCATGGCGAGCGCGCTTGCCCGCCACGCCGGTTCGGCGTCGTCCGCGCTAGCCGCTTGTGTCGCGACACACAGGATCGTCGCCGCGATGAGACCGAGCGCGCGCACGGTTGCCGCGCGGCTTAGGCGCGCGTGCCGGTGAACGGGAAGCTGCCCATCGGGCCGATGCCCATCTCACCGCTCATGCTGTCGCCGGAGACGGTTCCGATGAATTCGAGCGTCAAGGGCATCGGATTGGTGATCGAGACCTTCCAGTTGACGGCATCGCCGCTGACGGTGCCATCGAAAATCTCGGCTGTATCGCCTTCCGCGCCCTGCGTCCCCGTGAGCGTGCCGCCGGCAGCCGTCAGGCTCAGCGTCGCCTTGCGCTCGCCCATGGGGGTCGTCAGGGTCAGAGTCCAGTTGCCGTCGACGGCCATTCGCGTCTCCCAAGATCCCGGCGGACCGCGACGATCCGCGGGCCAGTCCCGGCCGAGCGTATAGCGCAACTCGCCGCTCGCGCCTAACGCTCCGTTGGAGGCATTTAGGCGCGGGCGGCGGCGCGTCGTCGGCTGGTGACGATGAGGCGAAGCACGACGTATTGCACGGCGAAGGCGAGGATCTTGGCGCCGCCCGCGACCACCGTGATGTAGAACGCCCACAGCTTCAGATCGCCTGTGGAGGCGACGGCGATCATGCCGGCGCCGATTACGAACATCAGCGCGGCCCAGGCATAACCTGCAGCCGTCACATATTCCGGAACGGTCTCGACGACGATCGGCGGCATGTAGCGCAGCATCCAGCCCCGCTTGAGCATGATGGCGCCGATCGCGAAATGCGCGATCGAGGGCTTTGCGAGCATGAAGCGGGGATCGTTGGTCAGCAGCGTGACCGTGCCGAGCACGACGACGAGCGCGACGCTCGCATAGGTCATGTAATTGAGCTGCTGCCCCTTGACGCGCGCGTAGATCACCTGCGCGATCGCTCCGGCAATCGCCACCGACGTTGCCAGGACGACGTTGTCGGTGATGATGTAGATGACCAGGAAGACGATGGCAGAGAAGAGGTCGGAGGCGAGGCGGGCGAATACGTCCTTCATCGTCGATCCTGTTCAGCGGGAGTTGGACATTGGGCTGGCCGGCGCACCGTACTTGATCTGCCGATATTCGGGATACCATTTTGTGAAATAGATCGCGCTGTTGCGGGCGGCGAAGGCGACCGCAAGGCTCGACCAGAGCGGCAGGCCGGGGACATAGAGCAGCACGAGATTGGCGGCCGCCATCAGCAGCGCAGCCGCGGTCCAAGCGCCCGTGATGACGTAATTGGCATAGAGAAAGCCGGGCATTGCCGCGGTCTCGGCCGGCACGGATTCGACCGCGTATTGCAGCGTGAAGGGACGCCGGACCAGCATCGAGCCGAGCGAGATGACGAAGATGCCGATGTCGACCGACAGCTTGACACCGAGCGTGCCAAGCGCCGGGTCGAACAGCGCGAGGTGGAGGCCGATTGCGGCGAATAGCAGCGCCGAGCCCATAGCCAGGATCTTCACCGAGCGACCGCGCACGACATCGATCGCCACGGTGGCCAGACAGGTTGCCGAGGCTACGAATACGCTGATCGTGGCAGACGTCATCAGCATCAGGAAAGTGAAGGCGCCGTAGGGCGCGAGGATCAGGAAAATCGCCATGGTTCGCCTCGGTCAGGCTTTATCTTTACGATGTAAAGATCAATATGTCAGGAGCGAGGCGGGGTCAAGTAGAATCTTTACAGTGTCAAAATGACGTAAGCGACTTCCAAAAATTGGATTGCTGCAACGGCTTGGTCAGCCATCTCATCAATGAAGCCGGCCCAGGACAGGTGCGGCAGCACAGGTAACGCGCAGGCGATCGAGAGGACGAAGGCAAGCAGGATACCGCCGTTGAAGACGGTTTGGCCGCTCCGCCGCGGCCGGATCATCGGGAGCGTGATCCCGGCGCAGATCAGGAACAGGATCAGGACAGCGAGGCGGTCCGCGGTGATCGAGGGCAGATGCATGGGAGACCTTTTGGTGACCTCAGCGATGTCGAGAGGAGGGCTAGCGCGCGCCGACCCAATTGCCGTGAAAACCGTCGGGCACGCGATGGCCGAGTTGCACCAGCGCGACGGGGCCGGCCTCGACATCCTTGGCATTGAACACGGCGAGGTCGCTGCGGTTCTCCCGCGCGCGCCAAACCACCGCCAGCAACCAGCCGTCGCCTTCCGCGGCATCCTTCGACCGCTCGACGAAGACCGGCTCGGAGATGGTGTCGCCGGCCGGCAGCAGATGATGGCCGAGGCGCGTTCCATTGCCATCGACATGGACGACGCCGGACAGCGCGCCGAACATCGGCAGCTTCGGATTGGCGCAGGCGTACCAGCCGTGACGGCTCTTCAATCCGGCGCGGCGGTCGTCGATGCGCGGGAATTCGCCGGTGAGATCGTCGAGATAGGTCTGCTGGAAGCGGTCGGTCTTCCCGGCAAGATCGAAGGTCCAGCGGCAGTGGCGAGCGAAGGATTTCTCGGGATTGGTGGGCGTGCCGTCGGGATGCGTAAATAGTGGTGCTTCCTCGAACTGCATGACGTCCGCGATGATGCGGTCACCGTCCTCCCACGCATTCATGACGTGGAAGACGTAGCAGGCTTCAGCACGAAACCAGACGATGTCCTTCGCGCTGCCCTTGCGCTTGATCACGCCGACATAGGCGCCCTTGTCCGGCTCCCAGGCATAGGGCGGCCGCCCGCTGATCGCGCGCTCCATGCTGCCGGTGATGGGCAGGATCGGAAACAGCACGTGGTTCTCGGTAACGATGAAGTCGTGCACCATGCTGGCATAGGGCGCCTCGAATCGTTCGAAGCGCGTCGCCTTGCCGGACGCGTCGATCGACCCGTAGGAGAGGGCAGGCGTCAGCGGTCCCGCGGCGTTGTAGCCGAAGAACACCAGCTCGCCGGTGACGGGATCGATCTTCGGGTGCGCGGTGAAGCTGCCGGCGACACGGCCCTGATAATTGTGATAGCCGCGGGTTTCGAGCGTGCCCGGCTCGATCTCGGTCGGCAGATGGGCTTCTTCCAGCGCAAGCAGCTTGCCGGCATGGAGGATGATGTTGGTGTTGGCGACGCCGCCGTCGGTGAGCTCTTGCGGCGCATCCGGCAGCTTGCGGCCGAAGCCCCCGAACAACGCGCGGCCGGCATCGTGCTCGGCCAGCCATTTCGGCGTGCGGATCCAGCGGTTGCGATAACTGGCGCGGCCGTTCTCGAGGTGAAAGGCGTGCAGCATGCCGTCGCCGACGAACCAGTGCGCGCCGGGCGAGTCGAACTGCGGATTGGGGCCGTTGCGATAGAGCGTGCCGTTCAGCTCGCGCGGCAATTCACCGATGATTTTCAGGAAGGGCGCGTCGGCCTCGAAGGGAATTGGACCGAGGTTGTGGCGGCGTTCGGCAACGGCGTCCTGCTTCACGGCGTATCCCTTCCTTATCTTTACATCGTAAAGATCAAATAGCCGTACGAGGGGTTTTGGTCAAGTGAAATCTTTACACTGTCAATATTGCGTCCTATAGCTGGCCCATGGGCAAGAGTGAGATCAGGACAGAAACCGCGCGCGGTGGGCGCATTTCGAAGAAGGCGAGCGCGCCGGCGCGTTCCGCGCGACGACCGGCGAGCGTCAAGTCCGAGGCGCCCTATCACCACGGCGCGCTGCGCGAGGCGCTGCTCCAGGCCGCCGAACGGGTGCTGGAGCGTGACGGGCTCGCCGGCCTGACATTGCGCGCGGTGGCGCGCGAGGCGGGCGTCTCGCATGCCGCGCCCACCCATCATTTCGGTGACCTCACCGGGCTTCTCAGCGAGCTCGCGGCGGTCGGCTTCCGCCAGTTCAATGCGGCGATGGCGTCGTCCTCTGACACCGCCACCACCCCGCTCGAGCACGCGCTGGCGCGGCCGAAAGCCTATGTTGCCTATGCCCAGGCTCATCCCGGCATGTACGGCATCATGTTCCGTACCGAGCGCCTCGACTATTCCAGGCCGTCGCTGCACGAGGCCGCCGAGGCGTCCTTTGCGGGACTCGCCAATGCCGTCGGCATGATGCGGCAGGAGCAGATCCGCGGCGACGCGCTGACGCTCAATCAGGGCGCTGCGATCGCGCGCGCCTGGTCGATGGTGCACGGTTTTACGATGCTGCTGCTCGATGGACGGCTGGAGGATATTCTGGGGCGTCTGCCCGAGGGCACGACTCCCGAACGCCTGCTCGAGGCCATGCTGATGTCGCCCGTGACGGGGAAGCCGCCGGGCCCCTGATCGATTGCCGGCGAGCGCCTAGCGCATCGTCGCGAGCTCGACCGCGCGGCCGCGTGCGCCTATGATCTTCACCTCGTCCTTGCCGCAGGTAAAGCTGCGGGCGGACTCGTCCGCGGCCTTGCGCGCGAGCTCATTGGCGTTCGGGTTGGCGATCGCGTCGACATAGGCGACGTGGCAGACGGGGCCGGGTGGCAGACGGGTCACGATGAGCATGGCCTTGGTGTTCGGCCGCCCCTGCTTGTCGGGATCGGTGCCATCGGCGATGTGCCAGCGCTGGATCATCGCAAACGGCTTGGCCCCAGCGGTGCGCCATTCGACGGTGGTTTCGGACGAGTTGAACGGAGCGAACCAGACTTTAGCCGCCGGTTCCTCGGCCGCGGCCTCGCGATTGCGGCCGACGGAGACGATTTCGCGAAGATCGTCTTCGGCGATCAGGACCACGAGGCCATCCTTGCCCTTGCAGACCCGCGTGGTGCTGCCGTCGAGCTCGCTGGGCTTTCCGATCTGGCGGCAATCCTTCGGGGCCGTCGAGGTATATTGGCTGCCCACGGATCGGGCGTCGGCGCGGTCGCGACCACTGCACATCAGCAACATGGCCAAGAGCAATATGGCTAAGCCTGCGGTGGTGATGCGGAACATGACGACGCCTTTGATCGAGTGGGAACTCCGTACCATCAGACGTCTTGATTGTGGGCAAGGTTCAAACGGGGTCAACAGACACCTGACAGCGGCGCGGAATCGTTCTAGAAGAGCGGCTTCGCTTGGGCTCTTTCAGCCTCGTTCGCGTCCTCGTTTTTCGTGATCATGCCAGCCACCTCGTCCAACAAACCTTATCGCGTCGGCCGCTCGAAAACCGGGCTCGGCCTCTTCGCCACCAAGCCGATCAAGAAGGGCACCCGGATCATCCGTTATTACGGACCGATCCTGGACTCCCGGATTCCCGAGCACGACGACATCGAGAACAAATACCTGTTCGAGCTCAACGGTCGCTGGACCATTGACGGCTCCGTGCGCAAGAACCTCGCGCGCTACATCAACCATTCGTGCAGGCCCAACGCCGAATCCGACGTGCGGCCGCGCGAGCGCAAGGTTTTCATCCGCGCCATCAAGAACATCGAGCCGGGCGACGAGATCAATTACGACTACGGCACCGATTATTTCAAAGCCTACCTGAAGCCGATCGGCTGCAAGTGCGAATCTTGCGAGAAGAAGCGCAAGAAGCTGCGCGCCGAGGCGCGGGCCGAACGGGCCAAGGTGAAGGCGCGCACGGAGCGCAAGGCCGAGAAGGCGAGCGTGAAGTCCGCCAAAAAGAAGAAGCTTAATGGTCATGCCGTCGGCAAGGCGAAGGGCCGCGCGCGGGCCTAGCCTGAGTTCGAGCTTCTGGCATAACTGTCATGCCCCGCGAAAGCGGGGCATTTAGTACGCCGCAGCTCCGTCTGCGACGACTACCTCTGGAATACTGGGTCGCCCGGTCAAGCCGGGCAACGACAGCGAGTGATGTGGCCTCAGGCAGCCAGCACACTCCCGCTCCTGCGCAATCCCACATATTGCAGTTCGGCAAACACGCCGGTCGCGATCGCCTGCGCCACGACCATGAGCTCGCCGGCAAGGTTCGGCGACACCGCGCCCGAGAGCAGCAGCGCAATGCTGCCGACGGTCCAGGCCGCGTTGCCGACCACGACCAGCAGCACGAGCGGCTTTGCCACGCAGGCGCGTGAGGCGAGCCAGCCGACCAGCGCCGTGTAGGCTATCAGGAACAGGCCGGTCTCGCGTAGCAGCGCTTCGGGTAGGTTGAACAGCGAGGCGAACGCGCTGGCGCCGAACGTGAAACCGAGAGCGGCCACGCCGCTGAAGATCGCGTCGGCAAGAAGCGCGCGGCGAAGGAAGGTGGATGCGTCGATCATCGTGGGTCTCCATGGTTGGGGTGGGCTCGAGGTGAAACTCAGTGCAATCCACGCCACCAGGCGCGGAGCAGGCGGGCGAGGCGGAACGGGCAGAGGCTCCTGCCGACGCTGTGCTCGAAGGCCGTGACCTGCGCGACGACGTAGTCGCCGGTCGAATGCACCAGCGGCTCCGGCATGTTGAGGCTGCGCGCCAGCATCCGGGTTGCGAGCGCCATGGCCCAGGGAACTAGCTGGTCTGTGACGGTCCGGTAGAGCAGCAATGCGATCATGGTCGTCTCCTGTTGCGACCCAAGATGCGCCGGCCCGAGCCCCAATTCGATTACCTCCGACGTAATGGAAGGGCCGAAATCTGCGTGCTAGGTTTTCGACCATGAACGCACATGCATCCACCGCACAGGCCGAACGCAGCCAGCCGGTCCATATCGGCGACCATTTGCGCGAATGGCGGCAGCGCCGCCGCATGAGCCAGCTCGATCTCGCCGGTGAGGCCGAAATCTCGGCGCGGCATTTGAGCTTCGTCGAGACCGGCCGCGCCGCGCCCTCGCGCGACATGGTGCTCAGACTCGCCGAGCGTCTCGACGTGCCACTGCGCGAACGCAACGTGCTGCTGGTCGCCGCCGGCTATGCCCCGGCCTTTCCGCAACGCACGCTGGAGGATCCCGCCTTGAAATCAGCCCGCCAGGCGATCGACCTCGTCCTCAGGGCGCATGAGCCGAATCCGGCGCTGGCCTATGACCGGCACTGGAATCTGGTCTCCGCCAACCGCATGCTGGCGCCGCTGCTCGCCGGCATCCCGCAGCGGCTGCTCGGTCAGCCCTTCAACGTGCTGAGGCTTGCCTTCCATCCCGAGGCGCTGGCGCCGCGCACGGTCAATCTCGCGGAATGGTGCGGACATCTCCTGGAGCGGCTGCACCGGCAATGCGAGGCCACGGCCGATCCCGAGCTGATCAAACTGTATAACGACTTGAAGAGTTATCCGATCCCGGCGCGCGCGGCGCCGCTGTCGAGCGACAATGTCGCGATCCCCTTCAAGCTGCGCCACGAGGGGGAGATACTAAGTTTCTTCTCCACCACCATGGTATTCGGTACGCCCGTCGACATCACGCTGTCGGAGCTGGCTCTGGAAACCTTCTTCCCGGCCGACGAGCGCACTGCCGAGCGGCTCCGACAAATGGCAGCAGCGATGAGCTAGCGGCCTTGCCTCGGCATGGGTTCGGCTTATCTTTGGCCACAAACCCGCAACGCCCGAAGGAGGCGCTCATGAGCACCCTAAAACCGCTTCAGATCGACGTCGTTTCCGACGTGGTGTGCCCCTGGTGCTATATCGGCAAGCACCGGATCGAGAGTGCGCTGGCGCTGGTGCCCGATGTTCCGGTCAAGCTCAATTTCCGTCCCTTCTTCCTCAATCCCTGGGTGCCGTCCGAGGGCATCAGCCGGGAGGAGTATCTCACCAAGAAGTTCGGCTCGGTCGAGGCCTACAAGGGTATTGCGGGACGCGTCGTTGCGGCCGCGGGCGAAGAGGGGCTCGCCTATCGGCCCGAGCTTGTCGCGCGTCAGCCCAACACCACCGACTGCCACCGCCTGATCCTCTGGGCCGAGGCGATCGGTAAGACGCCCGAGATGAAGCAGCGCCTGATGGAGCTCTACTTCCGCGACGGCGGCGACCTCACCGATTTGAACGTGCTTGTGCAGGCGGCTGCCGATGTCGGCCTCGATGCCGATGACGTGCGCCGGCGCCTCGCCACCGACGAGGACGTCGCGCGCGTATCGGCGGACGCGCAAGAAGCCGCTGAGAAAGGCATCTCCGGCGTGCCGACCTACGTGTTCGCGCAAAAATACGCCGTCTCCGGCGCGCAGGATCCCAACATGCTCGCGCGCGCCATCCGCGAGGTCTCGGCGGAGATCAACGCCCAGGCGGCGGAGTAGGAGCTATCCTATTTACGAAGCAGGCGAACTGCGCGACGCGCCGCCGCGTAGGCGATGCCGTGCGCCGCGAGCGCTCCGTGAACGAGCGCCACGATGGGGTCGTTCCGCCGCAACGTTATCAGCACGTCGCCGACGGCGAAGCGCCCACGCCAGATCGGGTTGATCATGGGGTGATCGGCGCTCGCCGTGGAATCCGCGCTGGCGATGGCTGGATCGGCGCAGAGGCGGCGGGTGAGCTCGAGTGTAAGCTGCACGCCCGGCGAATATCTTGCGAAGCGCTCGTCGATGCCGAGCTTGAAGAAGAAAGCGCGATCCTGATGTCGCAGCACGATGCCGGCGGCCACCGGCGTCGCGCCGGCGCGAAGGGTGACGATCTCGCATTGCGCGGTTTCCGCCAGCGCGCGAGCGGCGCGGCGGATGAAGGTTGCATCGCCCGCGTGCTGGACCAGCGCGGTTCCGCGCTTCCCCTTCCAGCCGCTGGCTTCGAGCTGCAAAAATGTCTCGAGCGCCGGCCCGATCTCGTCGGGGCTGCGCGCGACGTCGAACACGATTGCGCCGTGTTCTTCGAGGCGATGCCGTTGGCGGCGTAGCTCCTTGAGCTTTTTGGTGCCGAGCGCGTCGCGTAGCAGCGTCTCACCGTCCTGGGTCGCGTCGAGGCTGGCGCGGATGTAGGAGTTGAGGAGGCGCGGCTTCAGGCCGTCGCGATTCAGAACCTGGCTGAGGGCGGTCATTGCCGCCCCATCGAGCGCGACATCGTTCAGCACGAGCGCATGCGCCCCGGTTGCGCGGGCCTGCTGCAACAGGCGCGCCGCTGCCTCGATCGGGGCATCGCGGTCGATCAGCGGGCTGCACAGCGTACCATAGGGATGCGCGCTCACCAGCGCGGGCAGGGGGATCTTCCATGCCCGCCAGAGCGAGATCACCGGCATCAGCCCGATCAGCCGCGATCCATCGTATGCGGAAAGCGCCGAGGCATCGGTGCGGCCGCGCGCGGTTGCACTGACAGCGAGCTCCCAGCCCGGCAGGTAATATCCGTTCGGCTCGATCGCGCGCTGCGCGAGTGCGCGCCACTGGCCGGGTTCAATCGCCGTGAGCGGGACGCGCGCGCGCGCCGTCGCGGCATGCTTTGCCGATGCCGGATTGATCGCAGCCTGGTGCGCGATATCGACCACGTCCCGTCGTCCCCGTTCAGGAGGCCATGCTTAGCGCAAAGATTGGAAAATACAGTTGGGACACCGCTTCAATTCGAGTGGTAATATTAACGTCTCGTTGAGCATCCGGCCGCGAGCCGGCCGGATGCGCCGATGGACGCCAGAATTGCTCTCGAGCCGGAGGATCATCATGGTCGCCACACCATTTACGCCGATTGCGTCGCTCCTTGGGGGCGCGTTGATCGGCCTGTCCGCCGTGCTGCTGATGTGGACGACGGGACGGATCGCCGGGGTCAGCGGTATCGCGGCGCGGCTGTTTCCGCCTTACGAGGATCGGCAATTCGCCGGCCGGCTCGCCTTCGTCGCGGGCCTTATCGTCGCGCCCGTTCTGGTGCGCCTTGTCACGGGAGGCCTGCCGGCGCAAACGATCGGCGCCGGAACGCCGCTTCTGATCGTCGCGGGATTGCTCACCGGCTTCGGCGCGGTGTGGGGCAGCGGCTGCACCTCTGGCCACGGCGTCTGTGGCTTGTCGCGGTTGTCGGTGCGATCGCTAGTCGCGACCATGACGTTCATGGCGGCGGGCATGGCGACCGTCTTCGTGATGCGGCACTGGAGCTGACCGCGATGACGATCCTCATTCAGTTCGCGATCGGTGTGGTCTTTGGCCTTGGTCTCATCGTCTCAGGCATGTCGAACCCTGCAAAGGTCCTGAATTTCCTGAACATTGGCGGCATCCCGGCAGGAACGTGGGACGCGAGCCTGGCCTTGGTGATGGCTGGCGCGGTCGCGGTGACCTTCATTGGCTTCAGCCGCGTCTTGAAACTCGCAAGGCCTGTCTTCGCCGACCGCTTCTATGTCCCAACGCGAAACGATATCGATCCGAGAATTATCGCCGGTCCCGCCATCTTCGGTATCGGCTGGGGCCTCGTAGGCTTTTGTCCAGGCCCGGCATTGACCGCGCTCGGATTTGGCTCGGCCTCCGCCTTCATCTTCGTCGTCGCGATGTGTGCCGGCATGGTGCTCGCCCGCTTCATCGCGCAGCTCCCGTCGGCAACGCGTATTGTCACGCCGGGAAAACCGCTCGAGATCTGACATGGACAGGACCGGGCGAGTTATCTCGTCCGGTCCTGCATTTCATGGCTTCATCGACTACCAGCGATCGCCGACACCAACGCCAACACTGACGCCGGGTGCGCGGATGCCGACGCCGCCGCGCGGACCATCGTCCCAGTCGCGATAGGTGCGGCGCTCATAGTAGCGGTCACGCGGCATCGTCGCGTAGGAGTCGCGCACGATCACACGCGAGCCGCCGCGGGTGCGATAGCAATTGCCGGAATCGTCGCAGACCAGCCGCACTTGCTGGACGAGATCGGGGCCGGTGTATTCGCTGGTCGTATAGACGTCGGCGGCCTTCGCGCCGCCCACCGCTGCCAAGGCTCCGACGCCAGCCAGCAACGCAATCGTGAATGTCCTCATCATGTCCTCCTCGAAACTGCCCTCGGCGGTAACAAGAAGGGGAGGCCATGATCGTTCCGGCAAAATTACAGGTTTTTCCCGGAACCGGATCGGACGTCGGCTTGATCCGTTTCCTAGATCGGCTCGTAGCTTTCCGATCCGCAGATGTCGTCCGCTTCGGCGCGGCGGCGATCGACCACCTTTCCGCCTGATATGGTCACGATGTAGGTCTGTGGCCCGAGCGGCGATCCGGTCGCCGAGGTGAGCTGGGCGCGGACGCAAGCTGTCCAGCCTGGTCCTCGTACCTCACGATGGGGTGTGGCGACATGCACCTCACGCGGATAGGACGTGCTGAGGAAGACGACTTCGATCTGCTCGCGCACGACGCGTTTGACGTCGGGGGGCGATTCGGGCGGCGGCTGCTCGGCCTCCTTCATGCGCATGAACTCGGGCACCGGTGCGCGGCTGTCGGCAAACCCGCAGGCCCCGAGCGCGAGCGCGCTGGCCAGCAGCGCGGCATGAGCAATAATCCGTAACATCCGTGAAGGTCCCCTGCGGGCCAAAACATAGGCACGAATGCGATCCGACGAAGACCCGGCCGATCAAAATTTGCTGAAGCCAAGATTTCCTAAAGCCCTGGAGCCCGCGGCATTGGCTATTCCATGATTGCCGGCTAGTTTGTACCCCAGACGAGGGGGATTGCGCCCATGAGGATTTTGGTCATAGCGGCCGCCGTGCTGGCGCTGGCGGTTGCCTCCGCGCAGGCGCAGATGGGTGGTGGCAGGCGTCAGCCTAACGAGGGCGGCCAGAAGGCGGACAACAAGCCCAAGGTCGACGAGAAGGCCTACAAGGCCGCACTCGAGCGCATTCCCGAGTCCAAGGAGAAGTACGATCCGTGGAGCGGGGCGCGTCCGCCCGAACCTGGCAAGAAGCCGAAATAGGTGAGGCGGCCCTTGGCGACCCGCTCCTGCTATTTGGCCGCTCTCATCCCGCTCCTCTTGTTTTCGTCGCGGCCAGGCATCGCCTGGGAGAGCTGGGGTGGCGATCCCGGTGGCTCGCGCTTCTCGCCATTGCGAGAGATCACGCCCGACAATGTCGGCAACCTGGTTCGGGCCTTCGAATTCCACACGGGCGATCTCGCGGCGCGGCCGCCCGGGGTGATGCGGCGAACCAAATTCCAGGCGACGCCGCTGTTCGTCGAGGACAGCCTGGTCTTCTGCTCGCCTTTCAACGAGGTGATCGCGCTCGATCCCGGTACGGGCGCGCAGAAATGGCGTTACGATCCCAGGATCGCGATGAACCAGCGTCCCGCCAACCGCTACGTCTGCCGCGGCGTCACTTACTGGATCGACGATGAGGCGCCTGTAGATGCCGCATGTCGATCGCGTATCTTCATGGGCACGAACGATGTTCGCCTGATCGCGCTCGATGCGAAGACGGGAATCCCCTGTGCCGGCTTCGGCGAGGGCGGTGAGGTCAGGCCCGACATTGGCATGAAGCTGGAATGGCCGGGCGAATTCCAGATCACCTCGCCGCCGGCGGTCGGCCGCGGGGTCGTCGTGGTCGGCTCCGCGATTGGCGACAACCGCCGCGTCGACGCGCCGAGCGGTGTGGTGCGTGCGTTCGATGCGCGTAGCGGTCAGCCGCGCTGGACGTTCGAGCCGCTCAAGCGCGACGGCATCGAAGCCGGTCACGCCAATGTCTGGGCGCCGATGTCGGTCGACGCGGTGCGCGGACTGGTATTCCTGCCGACGTCCTCGCCGTCGCCGGATTTCTGGGGCGGCAAGCGGCCGGGCAACAACGAACATGCCAATTCGGTGGTCGCGCTGCGCATCGAGACGGGCGAGCTCGTATGGGCATTCCAAACCGTGCATCACGACGTCTGGGATTACGATCTGCCGGCGCAACCGACGCTCACGCGCATCGACGCCGGCGATGGTCAGCGCGATGTCGTGATCCAGCCGACCAAGCAGGGCTTTGTCTTCGTGCTCGATCGCGACACCGGCAAGCCGGTGTGGGCGGTCGAGGAGCGTAGCGTCCCGCAGGGGGCCGCGGAAGGTGAACGGCTGTCGCCCACGCAGCCATTCCCGACGCATGTGCCATCGCTGATGTCGCAAAAAATCTCGGCTGAGGATGCGCTCTCGCTCGTTCCTAGCCTGCGCCGCTCAGCATGCGAGAAGCAGTTTGCGGAGGCACGCAACGAGGGCCTGTACACGCCCCCCTCAACCCAAGGCACGCTGGAGTTTCCCTTCACCGGCGGCGGAGTGAACTGGGGCAGTGCGGCCTTCGATCCCGTCAACCAGGTCCTCTATGCCAACACCAGCCGGGCCGTTCATCTCATCAAGCTGATTCCGCGGGCGGAGGCGGTCGGATTCGATCCTCCGCCCGGTCATGATTTCGGCCAGCAGACGGGTGCGCCGTTTGCGATGTCGCGTGCGGTGGCAATGTCGCCGCTCGGGCTTCTTTGCAACAAGCCGCCCTGGGGCGAGATGGTCGCGGTCGATCTGAAGGCCGGCAAGATCCTCTGGCGTTCGACGGTCGGCACCACCGAGGATCTCGCCCCGCTCGGCGTGCCGCTGCCGTGGGGTGCGCCGCTCGTCAACGGGCTCGCGGTCACGGCAGGTGGGCTCGTCTTCACCGGAGCGATGGACGCCTATTTGCGCGCCTTCGATGCGCGCAGCGGCAGGGAGCTGTGGCAGGGTCGGCTGCCCGTGCCCGGCGTCGCCAATCCCATGACCTATCTCTGGAAGGGCGAGCAGTATGTCGCGATCGGCGCCGGCGGCCACTCCGAGGCAGGCACCTCGATCGGCGACAGCGTCGTTGCGTTTCGCCTGGCACGGCCGGGCGAGGGGCCGTCGCTGTGGTCGCGTACGATCGATCGCCCCGGTGGACGATTTTTTGCGGCATCATCGGCGATCGCGGTCGCGATCGTCGCGCTCGTGGTTGCAAGCCTGCGCTGGCGTCGCCGACGTCGTGTCGCGCGAACATGACGCAGCATCACGCGCGCGATGCGAATGATCGTTCACATCGTATGCACTACTGTACGAAAGCGAGGCCGATGCGCCTGTCGCTACGCCAGACAGGGCGGCATTTTCGCACGAAATTGTCGCGCGCGATCGCGAGCGTGAACGATTGCGGCAATGTGACGAGGGCATCGAGGTCGATTGCGGCGCCGTCCGCCGACATGTTTCGCACCGTGCATGTGATGCCGCTGTTTTCAAAGGTGATCTTTCCACCCTTGAAAACACGGTAACGCTGCGCTGCACGCTTCTCGATCATCCGCGTCAATCCATAATGATCTTTGTGAAGTAGTGCATAGAAATTACGTTGAACTAAACTCAATACTGGCGCTACTTGCACAGCGCTTCAGATTTCGTTTACGACGTCGAAGCGGAAGTCACTCCGCGGATTTTTCCCCAAGCCGTTCCTTTGTGGCGCTACGCGCCGATGGAGATATTGATGAAGACCACGTTTTCGCTTCTGTTCGCCGCAGCGCTCTCGCTCTCGTCCATGCCCGCCCACGCCACCAAGCTCGATCTCGCGACCATGAGCTGCAAGCAGTTCCTGGAGAGCGGCGACGACACCATCAAGATGGTGCTGACCTGGATGGACGGCTGGTACAAGGGCGACGAAGAGAATGCGATCATCGACACCGACGTATTCGTCGAGAACGCCAAGCAGTTCGGCAGCTATTGCGGAAAAAATCCCAATGTCAGCATTGTCACCGCGGCTGACGAAGTGCTCGGCAAGTAATTTCTGCCGCGTGTCGGCACGACGCGCGATCACAACCGCGCTTCCCGTCTCGACATGACGCCATTGAGAGCCGCGGTGCGCATTGCGCTCACGCGGCTTTCTTCTTTCGGATGATGCTCACCCCGGCAGCATCGCGAACGCGCTCGACACCATCGCCACCGGCTTGTTGTCGGTGGCCGAGAGCAGCGTGACCCGGCCAAAGCTCATGGTGCGTCCGAGTCGCACCACGCGGGCGTCGGCCAGCACGTCCGACGAGGAGACCGCGCGCATGAAATGCGTGGTCTGGTCGACCGTCGTCATCGGACGATAGCCGCGGTTGGCGGCGAGGTTCGCGATCACCATCGCGGTGTCGGCGAGCGCCATCAGGGCCTGGCCGCAGACCACACCACCGTTGCGGCACAGCCGCTCCGAGAACGGCATGCGCAGGAGCGCTGCCGGCTGCCAGTCCGGCACGTCCGGCGGCGGCAGGTGATCGATGCGCTCGACCGACAGGTTGAGATCCTGGACCCAGGGCGCAAAGACTTCGCCGAGGATGCGTCGGGCCTCATTGATGCCGAACTCGGCTTCTGGCTGCGATGGCATTGCTGTCGTTCCCTCCTGTATTGCCGGATGTTCGGCATTTCGAGCGGACCGGCGCGGCAAAGTCGCCGGTCTGCCGCGGGTCCCGTCGGCTTGAAAATGCCTGACTTCGCCCGGTATGATGCCATGGAGTGGGTATGGGTAGGTGATGTTGCGTAGGTATGTCCTCGTGTTTTGTCTGGCCGGGCTCGGCCTGTTGCTGAACGGGTGCACCAAGTGCGGCCCGATCTGGGACGACTGGCTCCACGCGCCGAAATCGTGCAGATCGGACCGGCTCTAGCGGGCCGAGCGGCCCCTGCGGTTGTGGCAGGGGTGACAAGGCGCGGGCGACCCGCGCCGCCATGGATGATCAAGGAGTCAATGATGAAGCTTTTCCGTATGGCCGCGGTGCTGGCTGTTCTGGCGGGACCGACCGTGCTGGCGGGACCGGCTTATGCGCAAATGCCCAATCTCAATTTGCTGCAGGAGGGGCCTGGCAAGACCCCCGAGGAGAAGGCCGCTGAGGCCGAGCGTGACAGGGCTTACAAGGAAACGCTGAAGAAGATTCCAGACTCCAAGGCGTCCAACGATCCCTGGGGTGGCATGCGCTCCGACCCGCCGAAGCCGTCGGCGGCGCCAAAGGCGTCGGCCGCAACCGGTGCGCCGAAGAAGAAGTCCGGCACGACTGCCAATTGACCTTCCGCCCGAGCGGCGGCGGTTGAATGCCTCCGGCCGGGACTCCTCTTTGATCGGCCTGCTTCCTACATTGCGCGGGAGTGTATCGCGTCGAGGAGAGCAGAACATGGCCGATCGTCCGCGGGATCTCGCCGAGCGGATGGCGCGCCGGCGAAAAATGGGCGGCAAGCCCGGCCCGACGGCCGGCGACGGCTATCTGCGCGAGACCTTCACGCTGCCGCGCGCGGCGGCACGGGAGAGGGCGCAGGCTTTCTTCGCCCGCTACCCCAAGGCCGGCTATATGAGCGCGGTCGAGACCTGGCGCGAGCTGCCCGGCGGCGACATCGAATTCACGATGCGGCGGCTGCCCAGCGCGGATTAGGGCCGGCCCCTATTCGAAGGTTTCGGATGTGATGCGGATCCGGAATACGGGCTCCTTGGCCTCGTCCAGCAGCTCCATATTCCATTCGGAATTTTCCTGGAGCTTGCGGGCGATGCCGGCGGCCATGTCGGCGCAGACGCTTGTCATCTCCTTCCAGGCCAAATCGCGATCGGCAAATTCCGACGCCTGGTCGGCACAGCCGGAATAGCGGCCGTTCCGGATTCGAAAGAAGTAGAGCGGCATGGTTCGCACCGATCGCGCCTGATGGCTCCGTCCCCACGGCCATAATCCCGGCAGTCCAATCCCAAACCGTCGGCAGATCAATTCCGGTCGGCTACGGAATAGCCCCATGGACGCGGCTTGCGCCCTGCAAGCCATGCTGCGCTCAAGTCATGGCGGCTGCGGCGCGCAGGGGCGCCATGCCGCCGACGATCTCGGTCCGGCCGTTCAGGCGGTTTTGCGCCCGATCGCCTTCAGCTCCCGATCGATGCGCAGCTGCACCCGTCGGATCGCCAAGAGATCGATCTTGGTCTCGGTCTTGCCGGTCTTGATCTGCTCGCCGATGCTGAGAACATGCTGGGCGGCATAATATTCCAAGGGAAAGCCAAACCTGTCGGTAAGCCCCGGATCGCTCACGGCTATCGCGCAAACGCACGCGCTCCGGAACATACGAAATCGAAATTCGAAAGACGCCGGCCGCGCGCGTCGGCGCGAGACCTCATGCCCGTGGTTCTCCGGCCAAGAACAGAGTTCCGAGAATGGGTAAGGGCGCCTTCCGGAACGCGGCGGCATGTGCCTTGCTTGGCCCGATGCGGCTAAGCAACATGGACGCGTCATGCCGGGCATTCCCCGCCGCTATTCTCATTTCGTGTTCGGAATCATCCAGTCCGGACTGACCTCGCTGATCGCCGCGGGCATCGCCAGCGTTCCCGCAGGGAACGCGCTGGACTTCCTGGCGCACTGGATGGTGTCGTGGCTGATCGCATGGGCGGCGATGCTGCCGATCGTGCTGCTCGCAGCGCCGGCGATCCGCGCCTTCTCGCTGCGGCTGACGCAGGAGGAGGGCGGTTCGCAAACCGGCCGGCCGGCGTGAAAATCGGAATGAAAAAACCCCGCTTGGGAGAACCAAGCGGGGAGAAGGTTATTGGAGGCTGAGGTGCTGGGCTGCAACACCATAGCCGGGCGACCCTAGCCGGTTCAGCTTACGACAGCCTGACAAGGCCCAATGATGGCAGCAAAAGCCGGAGCGCGGGGGCCGCAGACTGGCCCCGCACCGGTCCCAATTTCGACATCCGTTCGCACAACTCAGGACACAACCGCAGGCGAGATTTCGCGGCGACGGTGCTGCCATGGGGGAAAACGTGGCGTGCCGGCAACGGGGTGGCATCATGGACAACGTAGAGCGGTCATTCGCCGCCGCGACGGCGGCTGGCTTCGTCGTGCTGGTAATCGGCATCGGGTTGCTGGTTCTGCTGTAGGCGCTGTTGGGTGCGGGAGATGGCTCCGAGGGTGGAAAGGCCCGTGCGCGCCTTTCAAAAACGCGAAAACAACCCCATGCACAGTAGTGTGCCTACAAATTTCCCCGTCCAGTCAATGGCTTACTGGTGAGTATTTAGATACCATATCGGCTCGGATTCGCCTTTCACGGCTATCCGAATCCCGATTCCTGAGATCAACGGGCGGCCGCTCCGGCACCGTCGCCAGCGCGGTCCCAGCGGCCTAATGAACCTTGATCGCGTCCAGCGGCAAACGGAGTTCGGCGGCACGCTCTTCGCGATCTTTCTTGCGGAACTCGTTTTCCTTACGCTCGAACTTGCTCAGCTCCTCCCGCGCCGCCTCGAGCAGCGGAGTGCGCCGGGCCGTATCGTGATGCGTGTTGTTCGTCATGACTGAAGTCCCCAGAGTTGCGGTATCGTCCAAGAGGCTATCCAGGAGAAGGCCGCAGACCGCGAAAGGTTCGGTGCCGGACGATTGCGGAATTCTGACGGCGCACAGCGCATCCGTCTTTGATGCGCGTCAAGCAGCCAAAATCGCAAAAGAACATATTGCGAACCTAGAACAAATAGGGTACATTGTTTTTATCGCCGCGCCACCTCGCCAATCGTTTGTCCCTCACGCGAATCCTCGTCATAAGGAGCACGACCCGATGTCCACCACTGCCCTGCGTATCGTCGAAGGATCCTCCATGGACAAGAGTAAAGCTCTCGCCGCCGCGCTCTCCCAGATCGAGCGTCAGTTCGGCAAGGGCTCGGTGATGAAGCTCGGCAAGAACGACCGTTCGATGGATGTCGAGGCGGTCTCTTCGGGCTCGTTGGGGCTCGATATCGCGCTCGGGATCGGCGGCCTGCCGAAGGGGCGCGTCGTGGAGATCTACGGGCCGGAATCCTCGGGCAAGACCACGCTGGCGCTGCACACGGTGGCGGAAGGGCAGAAGAAGGGCGGCATCTGCGCCTTTATCGACGCCGAGCACGCGCTCGACCCGGTCTATGCGCGCAAGCTGGGCGTCAATATCGACGAACTCCTGATCTCCCAGCCGGACACCGGCGAGCAGGCGCTGGAAATCTGCGACACGCTGGTGCGCTCCGGCGCGGTCGACGTGCTGGTGATCGATTCGGTCGCGGCGCTGGTGCCGAAGGCCGAGCTCGAGGGCGAGATGGGCGATGCGCTGCCGGGTCTGCAGGCGCGTCTGATGAGCCAGGCGCTGCGCAAGCTGACTGCGTCCATCAACAAGTCCAATACGATGGTGATCTTCATCAACCAGATCCGCATGAAGATCGGCGTGATGTACGGCTCGCCCGAAACGACTACCGGCGGCAATGCGCTGAAATTCTATGCCTCCGTCCGCCTCGACATCCGCCGCATCGGCGCGATCAAGGAGCGTGACGAAGTGGTCGGCAACACCACGCGCGTCAAGGTCGTCAAGAACAAGCTGGCGCCGCCGTTCAAGCAGGTCGAGTTCGACATCATGTACGGCGAGGGCGTCTCCAAGATGGGCGAGATCCTCGATCTCGGCGTCAAGGCCGGCATCGTCGAAAAATCCGGCGCCTGGTTCTCCTATGACAGCCAGCGTCTTGGCCAGGGCCGCGAGAATTCGAAAGCGTTCCTGAAGGCTAACCCCGACATCACCGCCAAGATCGAGACCTCGATCCGCCAGAACTCCGGCCTGATCGCCGAGCAGATTCTGGCCGGCAGCCCCGAGCGTGACGCCGACGGCGAGGAGCCGGCGGACGAGTAAGCTTCAACAGTAAAGTTTTTCGCGAGGAGCGGGCGCTGAGGACGTTGAGTTGCCGACGTCTTCGGCGCCTGTTTCGTTTGGCGTGGGGGCACCGGGTGGTGCGATGAAGCGTCTGATCTTGACCAGTTCGTCCGGAGGCCAGCTCGCACGATCCGGGTTGGCGGAGCTTGTCATCTCATCCTCGTTTCACTTTGAGTGGGGACCGCTGCCCTCGCCCGAGAAGCTCGCAGCCTATTTCGCGCCGCGTTCGGCGAATCTCGGGCCTGGTGATCATTGGTCTGATTGGGGCATCCGGTGGCGCAAGAGCATCAAGGATCGCAAAGACTTGTCCCTTGCGGACTTCTGCGAGCAATATGACGTGGTTGAACTTTGGTTCGACCCAGCTCCCCGGGATCAATTGCAGCTCGTCTGCCTGCTGGACCACCTCAGCTCCTGCTCCTCGCTGGTGCCAAAGCTTCGACTTCGACTTGTCTGATCCGAGCTGACGACAGCACACGGTGAGGATCTCGCTGCGTCCGAGCCGCACATTCATGCCGTGCCTGTTAGGGCCCAGGAGTTCGAGACTGCCCGGTTGGCGTGGTCGGCCTACCACGCGATGACCCCTGAGGCGTGCGTCGATCTCCTTCACCAGGATCTCAGTGCATTGCTGATGCTGCGCCCGGCCTTGCTCGATCTCTTGGCAGAACTGCCGTCGCCTTTCACGGGTCTCGGTGCGACCGAGATGCGATTTCTGGAGCTCCTTGCCAGAGGGTTTGCAAACACGAATGCGTTGTTTCACCTGCGCTCGCAACGGCGCACATATGGGTTCGGAGAATTTGAGTTGGGTTCGTTGCTCGAGGGGCTCGCGCTCGGCCCCAAGCCCGTAGTGGCCGGGTTGGGCGACGAACTGCGCACGATCGATCGCGAAAATTTAAGAGCTCGGCACGAGGTCTATCTCCGCAGCCGGTTGTCGTTGACCGAGTTCGGCAGGGCCGTCCTGGCCCATCAGGAAGATTTCAGTCGCCACAATCCGATCGACCGCTGGTGGGGCGGCACGCACCTGACCAATGATCGGCTGTGGCGTTACGGTAATGTTTTGACGAAGCCTTGAGGCCACGGCATGACGCGGCTCATTGTCACGACCGACTCGTCCATCGCCGGCGCTATTCAACAGGCGGGCCTTGCCGACCTCGTGATTGCCATCGAGCGCCGGCTGGTCTGGGGACCGTTGCCAGCCGATGCAGAGCTGGACGCATTCTTTGCGCCGCGTACGACACAGCCCCGCGGGCTTCACTGGCTCGACGATACGCCGTCCTGGCGTCTCGAGGAATCAGGCGTGAAGGATCGAGGACTGATTGAACTGCTCGCGGAATATGACACGGTCGAGTTTTGGCGAGGGCCGGAGCCAAATGCGCAATTGATCCTGCTCTGGCTGCTCGATCATTGGGGCCGCCAACACGATGCAAATCCCGACTTTGTCGTGCGCTCCCTGTTCTTGGGTGTCAGGGATGTCGACCCACCGCGAAGCGAACTCTACCCGCCGGCTGTTGCGATCACACCTCGTCAACTCAAATCGGCCAAGCGTGCATGGCGGGCCTATCGCGCGCCGACCCCGCAAAGTTGGAGGGATCTCTTCAAGACCAATTTGAGCTGGTTGCCACAACTCGCCCCTCACGTGAGGGCTCTGCTCAACGAACTTCCGCGTCCCGCCTCAGGCCTTGGAGCCACGGAAGCGCGGATACTCCAGCTCATCGCGCGAGGCGGCATGCAGCCTTTCGATGTCTTTCCGGGCCATCAGAAGTGCAACGGGCTGGATGTGTATGGTTATTGGGAAGTTGGAGCGCTGCTTGACGGCCTTGCGCGGTGCGAGAGGCCGGCCGTGTCGGGACTGGATCAAGGTCCGTTTTCGCTAGAGATGCACGACGATTCAAGTCAGTTCGATCGGTACGAGCGGTCGCAATTGACGCTGACCGAGTTCGGAAAGGCGGTGTTGGGAGGCGACCAGGATTTTCGCCGGCACAACCGGATTGATCGCTGGTGGGGCGGCACTCACCTGACCAACGAGCGACTCTGGCGGTGGGACCCCGAGACCCGCTCGTTGGTTGCGCCCTAAATGCGTGTTCCGTGCCGGAGGGTGGGTTAGCGAAGTGTAGCCCACCTCTTCCATTTCGCCAGAGACAGAAGTGGTGGGTTACGCCAGCGACTGCGCTTCGCGCAGCCGGTGGCTAACCCACCCTACAAAACGGTTACTCCGCCGCCTCCGCGTAATCGCTCACCGGCGGGCAGGAGCACACCAGGTTGCGGTCGCCATAGACGTTGTCGACGCGCCCGACCGGGCTCCAGTATTTGTCGGTGCGCGAGGTGCCCGCGGGGAAGCAGCCCTCGGCGCGGGTGTAGGCGCGCTTCCAGTCGTCATCCGCGATGTCGTGCACGGTGTGCGGGGCGTGGCGGAGCGGCGACGCCTCGATCTTGAAGCGGCCGGCCTCGACCTCGGCGATTTCCTTCCGGATCGCGATCATGGCATCGCAGAAACGATCGAGCTCCGCCCTGGATTCCGATTCGGTCGGCTCGATCATCAGCGTGCCCGGCACCGGAAAGCTCATGGTGGGCGCGTGGAAGCCGTAATCGATCAGGCGCTTGGCGATGTCGTCGACGGTGACGCCTGAGGTCGTCTTCAACGCGCGGGGATCGACGATGCACTCATGCGCGACGCGGCCTTTCTCGTTCTTGTAGAGCACTGGGAAATGCGCATCGAGCCTTGCAGCCACGTAGTTGGCGTTGAGGATCGCGATCTCGGTGGCGCGCTTGAGGCCTTCGCCGCCCATCATCAGGATGTAGATGTAGGAGATGGTGAGGATCGAAGCCGAGCCGAACGGCGCGGCCGAGACCGGCCCCACAGGCGCTTTCCCATCCGTCGCGGGATGACCGGGCAGGAACGGCTTGAGGTGCGCCTTGACGCCGATCGGGCCCATGCCCGGGCCGCCGCCGCCATGCGGGATGCAGAAGGTCTTGTGCAGGTTGAGATGGCTGACATCGGCGCCGTAATCGCCGGGCCTGCTAAGGCCGACCTGCGCGTTGAGGTTGGCGCCGTCGAGATAGACCTGCCCGCCATGGCCATGCACGATCTCGCAGATCTCGCGGATGTGCTCCTCGAACACGCCATGGGTCGAGGGATAGGTGATCATGACCGCGGCGAGGTCGTTCGAATGCTTCTCGGCCTTGGCGCGGAGATCATTGACGTCGACGTCGCCGTTCTTCTCGCAGGCGACCACCACCACGTCCATGCCGACCATCGCGGCCGAGGCCGGGTTGGTGCCGTGCGCGGAGGAGGGGATCAGGCAGATCTTGCGATGCGTCTCGCCACGCGCCGCGTGATAGCCGCGGATCGCGAGCAGCCCGGCATATTCTCCTTGCGCGCCCGAGTTCGGCTGCAGCGAGATCGCGTCATAGCCGGTGATGTCGCACAGCCATTTTTCCAGCCGCGCGAACAGCGCGTAGTAGCCCTTCGCCTGCTCAGGCGGGGCGAACGGATGCAGGCTGCCGAATTCCGGCCAGGTCAGCGGCATCATCTCGGTGGTCGCGTTCAGCTTCATGGTGCACGAGCCGAGCGGGATCATCGCGCGGTCGAGCGCGAGGTCGCGATCGCTGAGCTTGCGCATGTAGCGCAGCATCTCGGTTTCCGAGCGATGCGCGTGGAACACGGGGTGAGTGAGGAAAGAGGTCGCGCGCTTGAGCGTCTCCGGCAGCGCCTCGCGCGTGGTGGCGTCGATCTCGGCATAGGCAAGCTGGCCGCCGAAGGCGCGCCAGACCGCTTCGACCGTCGCGGGCGTGGTGGTCTCGTCGAGCGCGATGCGCAGAGCGCTCTCACCAATACCGAGATTGATCTTCTCGGCAGAGGCGCGGGCGACGATCTCGGCGCGTTTGCCACCTGCATCCACGCTGAGCGTGTCGAAGAAACTGTCGGACTGCAGCGCAAAGCCGAGCTTGCGCAGGCCGGCAGCCAGCACCGCCGTGCGGCGATGCACATTGCGCGCGATCTGCGAAAGGCCTTCGGGGCCGTGATAGACCGCATACATCGAGGCGATCACGGCGAGCAGCACCTGCGCGGTGCAGATGTTGGAGGTCGCCTTCTCGCGGCGGATGTGCTGCTCGCGGGTCTGCAGCGCGAGGCGATAGGCCGGCATTCCGCGCGAATCCACGGAGAGGCCGACGATGCGGCCGGGCAGCGAACGCTTCAGCGCATCGCGCACCGCCATATAGGCTGCGTGCGGCCCGCCATACCCCATCGGCACGCCAAAACGTTGCGCCGAGCCGATGGCGATGTCCGCGCCGAGCTCGCCGGGCGAGGCGAGCAGTGTCAGCGCCAGCAGATCGGCGGCAATGATCGCGAGTGCGCCCTTGGCCTTCAGGCTGGCGATCGCGGGCCTGAGGTCGCGCACAGCGCCTGACGAGCCCGGGTATTGCAGCAGCGCGCCAAGCACGTCCGTCTTGTCGAGATCGGTGAGGGGGTCGCCGACGACCAGGGTCCAGCCCAGCGGCTCCGCGCGGGTGCGCATCACGGCGAGCGTCTGCGGATGCACGTCCTTGTCGACGAAGAAGGCCTTTGCTTCGACCCGCGAGTGCCGCTCGGCGAGTGCCATCGCTTCGGCGGCCGCGGTGGCTTCGTCGAGCAGCGAGGCGTTGGCGACGTCGAGCCCGGTGAGGTCACAGATCATGGTCTGGAAGTTGAGCAGCGCCTCCAGCCGGCCCTGGCTGATCTCGGGCTGGTAGGGCGTGTAGGCCGTGTACCAGGCCGGGCTCTCCAAGATGTTGCGCTGGATCACCGCGGGCAGGATCGTGCCAGAATAGCCCTGGCCAATCAACGAGGTGAAGACCTGGTTCTGGGCGGCGAGTTCGGCCATATGCGCGATCGCCTCGGTCTCGCTCAAGGGCTTGCCGAGATCGAGTGGAGCAGTCTGCCGGATCGAAGCCGGCAGCGTCTGCGCCATCAGCGCGTCGACGCTGTTTGCGCCGACGGCCTCGAGCATCGCGGTGACGTCGCGCGTGGAGGGGCCGATGTGGCGGCGAACGAAGCTCGTGGTATCGCCGTTGGATTTGCGGTGCGCGGTCATCATGGGTCCTCGCTAGGAGTTGCTGTCATCGCCCGCGAAGGCGGGCGATCCAGTACGCCGCGGCCTCTCGGCTCTAGCCGAAGCGGCTGCGTTTACTCGATGCCCCGCCTTCGCGGGGCATGACAGTGAGTATGGGGAGACGGCTCGGCTCATATCTTCACGCCGTGTGGGCCTTGTACGCCGCTTCATCCATGAGGCCGCCGAGCTCGCTCTTGTCGGCCATCTTGATCTTGAAGAACCACGCATTGCCCTGCGCGTCCGAGTTCACCAGCGCCGGCTCGCTCGCGAGCTCGGGGTTGGTCTCGAGCACCTCACCGCTAACAGGCGCGTAGACGTCCGATGCGGCCTTGACCGATTCCACGACAGCGGCGGCTTCCGCCTTCTTCAGCACGCGGCCGAGCTTGGGCAATTCGACGAACACGACGTCGCCGAGCTGCGATTGCGCGTAGTCGGTGATCCCGACGGTGGCGACATCGCCGTCGATCGCGAGCCATTCGTGGTCGGAGGTGTAGAGCGTCGTGGTCATTTTCTCAGTCCTCAGCGTTTGTAGGTGTTTTTCACGAAGGGCATGGCGGCGATTTGCACGGCCAGGCGTTGGCCGCGCACCTCGGCGAAGAGTTTTGTGTCGATCGCGCTCGATGCTGTCGGCACATAGCCCATCGCGACCGGCGCATTCAGGCTCGGGCCGAAACCGCCCGAGGTGACCTTTCCGATCGGCTCGGCGGAGGTCGCATCCGCAAACAGCAGCGCGCCTTCGCGCACCGGCGCGCGGCCCTCGGTGCGCAGGCCGACGCGGCGGCGGGATGCGCCATGGTCGAAATGGGCGAGAATCTTTGCCGCGCCGGGGAAGCCCCCGGCACGCGCGCCGCCGGTGCGGCGGCTCTTCTGCACCGACCATTCCAGTGCGGCCTCGACCGGCGTGGTCGCGGTGTCGATGTCGTGGCCGTAAAGACAAAGCCCGGCCTCGAGCCGCAGGCTGTCACGGGCGCCGAGCCCGATCGGCATGACGTCCGGATTGTCCAGCAGGGCCTTGGCGAGCCGTTTGGCATCGCCGGCAGGAACCGAAATCTCAAAGCCGTCCTCGCCGGTATAGCCTGAGCGCGAGACGAAGCAGTCGAGGCCGGCAACCCTGTGCGGGCCGGAATCCATGAATTTCATGGCGGGTGCTTCTGCACACAATTTCGCCAGCGCCGATTCCGCCTTCGGCCCCTGAAGCGCGATCAGCGCGCGGTCAGTCAGCTGCTCGATGACGCAATCGTCCGAGAGATTCGCGCGCAGATGCGCCTCGTCCTCGGCCTTGCAGGCGGCGTTGACGACCAGGAAGAGGTGATCGCCGAAATTGGCGACCATCAGATCGTCCAGAATCCCGCCCTCGGCATTGGTGAACTGGGCGTAGCGCTGCCGGCCCGGCGCGATCGCCAAGATATCCTGCGGCACCAGCCGTTCCAGCGCGCGGGCGGCGTCCTCGACCTTGCCGGATTTCGGCCTGAGTGCGATCTGGCCCATGTGGGACACATCGAACAGGCCGGCTGCGTTGCGGGTATGAAGGTGCTCCTTCAGGACTCCGGCCAAATATTGCACGGGCATGTCATAGCCCGCGAACGGCACCATCTTGCCGCCGAGCGAGACATGAAGATCGTAAAGGGGGGTACGTTTCAGGGAATCTTTGTCGTCACGTGCAAGCATCGGGGGGCCCTCGGCGGTTCCCCGGGAACGATTTCCCGTGGACACCAGTCGAAGCCCCATCTGTCGCTGTGCCTGAGAGTATTATCCCGTCGGCGGACGCTGTCCGAACCTACCCTTTAAAAGGTCTTGGCCCGTCGGCGCCTCTTTCCAGATGCTGTCAAAGCCACGCGGTCCTTTTGCCTGAGAGTTTCCGGGGCGGTTGCTCCTTCGGCGCCGGCTACCATTGCCGGTCTCTCCCGACGTGGCCGTACGATACAGATAGGTAAAGACCACAGGCCGGCCAAGCCTGTCAACGCGGCATCGGCGGCTTTCCAACGGATTACGCGACTGCGGCAACGCCTTGATCTGGCTGCACAGTTTCTGGACAGCGAAGCTGGCCTTGTCTAAAAGCGCATTGGCCCGCAGATATCAGCCCAAACTTGCGGTTTGGATGGCTGGAAGGCGGGTGCAAGCACACCCGATTGGATGAACATGAGCGGCGTCAACGAGATCAGGTCGACCTTTCTGAATTTCTTTGCCGAGAACGGCCACGAGATCGTGTCGTCCTCGCCATTGGTGCCGCGCAACGATCCGACGTTGATGTTCACCAATGCCGGCATGGTGCAGTTCAAGAACGTCTTCACCGGCGTCGAGAAGCGGCCCTATCAGCGCGCCACCACCTCGCAGAAATGCGTGCGCGCCGGCGGCAAGCACAATGACCTCGACAATGTCGGCTACACCGCGCGCCATCTCACCTTCTTCGAGATGCTCGGCAACTTCTCCTTCGGCGACTATTTCAAGGAGCGCGCGATCGAGCTGGCCTGGACGCTGATCACGAAGGAATTCGGGCTCAAGAAAGACAAGCTGCTCGTCACGGTCTACCACACCGACGACGAGGCGGCCGGGCTGTGGAAGAAGATCGCGGGCTTCTCCGAGGACCGCATCATCCGCATCCCGACCTCGGACAATTTCTGGGCGATGGGCGACACCGGGCCGTGCGGGCCGTGCTCGGAGATCTTCATCGATCGCGGCGAGCACATCTGGGGCGGGCCTCCGGGCTCGCCTGAGGAGGATGGCGATCGCTTCCTCGAATTCTGGAATCTCGTCTTCATGCAGTATGAGCAGGTCACGAAGGAGGAGCGCGTGGCGCTGCCGCGTCCCTCGATCGACACCGGCATGGGGCTGGAGCGCATGGCCTGCATCATGCAGGGCGTCGACAGCGTGTTCGAGACCGACCTGTTCCGTCATTTGATCGACGCGACCGCGTCGGCTCTGGGAAGCGGACCGGACGAGAAGACCGTGGCCTCGTTCCGCGTCATCGCCGACCATCTGCGTTCGTCGGCCTTCCTCGTCGCCGACGGCGTGCTGCCCTCGAACGAGGGCCGCGGCTATGTGCTGCGCCGGATCATGCGCCGCGCGATGCGCCATGCGCAGCTGCTCGGTGCGCAAGAGCCGCTGATGCATCGGCTGGTCTGGGCGCTGGTGCGCGAGATGGGCCAGGCCTATCCGGATTTGATGCGCGCGGAAAACCTGATCGAGGAAACGCTGCGGCTGGAAGAAACCCGCTTCCGCAAGACGCTGACGCGCGGCCTCGCCATTCTCGACGAGAAGAGCGCGTCCTTGAAGAAGGGCGACATGTTCGACGGCGACGTCGCCTTCACGCTGTACGACACCTACGGCTTCCCGCTCGATTTGACGCAGGACGCGCTGAAGTCGCGCGGCATCAGCGTCGATCAGGCCTCCTTCACTGACGCGATGGAGCGTCAGAAGGCCAAGGCGCGCGAGTCCTGGAAGGGGTCTGGCGAAGCGGCTTCCGAGGCGATCTGGTTCCCGCTGCGTGAGAAGCTGGGCGCAACCGAATTCCTGGGTTACGAGACCGAGACTGCCGAAGGCGTGGTGACTGCGCTGGTCAAGGACGGCAAGGAAGCCACGAGCCTCAAGGCCGGCGAGACGGGCGCGATCGTGCTGAACCAGACGCCGTTCTACGCGGAGTCCGGCGGCCAGGTCGGCGACACCGGCGTATTGACCGGCGAGGGCGGCATCAACTTCCGCGTCACCGACACCCAGAAGAAGCTCGGTGATTTCTTCGTTCACGTCGGCACATTGGAGAGCGGCGAGCTGAAGCTCGGCACCGCGCTGCAGCTCGAAGTGGATCACGGCAGGCGCTTTTCGATCCGCGCGCATCATTCGGCGACCCATCTCATCCACGAGGCGCTGCGCCAGGTGCTCGGCGACCACATCGCCCAGCGCGGCTCGATGGTCGCGCCGGATCGTTTACGTTTTGACTTCGTGCATCCGAAGCCGATCACGGCGGAAGAGCTCGCGCGCGTCGAGGACATCGCCAACGAGGTGGTGCTGGAGAATGACGAAGTCTCGACCCGCGTCATGGGCGTGGACGAGGCCCGTGAGGCCGGCGCACGCGCCCTGTTCGGCGAGAAATATGGCGACGAGGTTCGCGTCGTCTCGATGGGCCGGACCGCGCGCGAGCGCGGCGCCAACGCACCCGGCTGGTCGGTCGAACTTTGCGGCGGCACGCATGTCAGGCGGACCGGCGACATCGGGCTGATCACGCTGACGGGCGAGAGCGCGGTCGCCTCCGGCGTGCGCCGCATCGAGGCTTTAACCGGCAACTACGCGCGAAAACACGCCAACGACACCATGGCGCTGGCGAAGACCGCGGCCCACGAGCTGCGCACCTCGATCGACGACGTCCCGGCGCGCATTGCCGCTCTGATGGAGGAGCGCAAGAAGCTCGAGCGCGAACTCTCCGACGCCCGCAAGAAGCTGGCGATGGGCAGCGGTGCAGCTTCGAGCAACGGCGCGGCCTCAGGTGTGCGCGAAGTCGGCGACGTCAAGCTGATGGCGCGCGCGGTCGAGGGCATCGAGATGAAGGATCTCAAGAGCCTTGCCGACGACGGCAAGAAGCAGATCGGCTCCGGCGTCGTCGCTATCGTCGGCGTCACCGAGGATGGCAAGGCCGGCGTCGTGGTCGGCGTCACCGCGGACCTCACTTCGCGTTTCAATGCGGTCAATCTGGTGAAGGTCGCCTCCGAAGCGCTCGGCGGCAAGGGCGGCGGCGGGCGGCCCGACATGGCGCAGGCCGGCGGCCCTGATGGCACCAATGCGGCCGCGGCGCTCACGGCGATCGAAAAAGCCATGGCTGAACAAAAATCGGCCGGCGCGTAAGCAGGTGCGCCCCGTTCCGCGAGGACGTGGCTCAACTGATCCCAATCTGAGGGATCGCCTCTACGAATTGCTGGAGCACGATCCGCTGGCCTACTCGGTCGGGTCGCGCTTCATCCAGCTGATCATTGGCGTCATCGTGCTCGACGTGATCGCGATGATCCTTGCCTCGGTGCCGGAGCTGGACGCGCAATTCGGCGCGCTGTTCGCGGCCATCACCATCCTGTCCGTGATCGTGTTCGCGCTGGAATATGCGGCGCGGCTGTGGACGGTGGCGGGCCATACCCAGCGCCCGGCGTCCGCGCTGTCCGACCGGCTCGGCTATGTCTTCTCCGCACTCGGCATCATCGATCTCCTCGCGTTCCTGCCGGCTGCGGTCGTGCTCGCCACGGGCCGGCATGCCACGCTGGCAGCGCTCGGCGTGCTGCCGTTCTTCAAGCTGGTGCGCTACTCGCCGGCGATGCGTTCGCTGCTTGCGGCCGTGCACGCCGAGCGGCGGGCGCTGATCGGCTGCATCGTCATCCTGATCGGCGCGGTTCTGACGTTTGCCTCGCTGCTCTACGCCATCGAGCGCGACGTGCAGCCGGACAAGCTCGGCACCATTCCGCAGGCGATGTGGTGGGCGATCGTGACGCTCGGCACCGTCGGCTACGGCGACGTCGTGCCGGTGACGGCGCTCGGTAAATTCATCTCCGTCTTCACCATCATCAGCGGCTTTGCCATGATCGCGCTGCCGGTCGCGATCATCTCGACCGCCTTTGCGGAAGAGCTGAAGCGGCGCGACTTCGTGGTCACCTGGGGCATGCTGGCGCGGGTGCCGCTGTTCTCGCATCTCAGCGCATCCGAGATCGCCGACATCATGCGGCTGCTGCGGGCGCGCACGATCGAGCAGGGCGAGATCCTGGTGCGGCGGGGCGATGCGGCCTCGTCGATGTATTTCATCACCGCCGGCGAGGTCGAGATCGCGCTGCCGAACCAGCAGGTGCGGCTCGCGGATGGCACGTTCTTCGGCGAGATCGCGCTGCTGCATAAGACAAAACGCAGCGGCACGGTGACGGCGACACGCAAGACCCGGCTGCTGGTGCTCGACGCCCAGGACTTTCACGCCTTGATCGAACGCATGCCGACGCTCGCCGCGCACGTCCACAAGACGGCAAAGGCGCGGCTGGAGGGCAGCGGCGACCTTGCAGTGGCGGAGCTGGCGCAGGTGGAGCGCGACGGCACCGACCGCTGAGGGCTCAGCCCTTCTTCAGGAAGACGTAGTCGGCCGAATAGGGCGCGCTCTTGAAGTCGCCGGCCTTGTCGCACGCGCCGTCGAGCTTGCCGCCATGGGTGTTGATGCGCTGAACCGTGGTAACGGGCGTGAGGACGCCGCTGCCGCGGTGGGCGGTCACTCCCAGCTTAAGCCAGGGAATGTCGGCGGCAGTGGTACCCGGCGCATTGCCGGCGGCCTTGGCGGCCACGGCGCTGCCGTCGGCATGCTCCCAGTTCGGTCCGGCATAGTGCCGGCCGATCGTCTTGCCCTCGGCGAGCAGGGTGGCGATCGGTTCACGAAAAGCCCAGGCGAGCTTGCCGTCGGTGCCGGCCTTGCATTCATAGACCTGCGCGCCCTCGGCGTGGACGCTGAGCACGATGCTCTCGCCGGGCGCGGCGATGGCGTCGGGAAGCGGGTCGGCGGCCACAGCCGGTCCAGCGAGCAGCAACAGGCAGGGGACGGCAAGCTTGATCGACATGGTCGCATCTCCGCGCAAAGGTCCAAATAAGCGAACGGGCCGCGCTTGCGACGCGGCCCGTGATGATGTCCGGCCCAGTCGGGCGAAATTGCGGACGGCTTACGCCGCCAGCGCCTTGCCGAGGTTCTCGGCGACCTTGTCGAGGAAGCCGGTGGTCGAGAGCCAGCGCTGGTCGGCGCCGACCAGGAGCGCGAGGTCCTTGGTCATGTAGCCTTCCTCGACAGTGTCGACGCAGACCTTCTCCAGGGTGTTGGCGAACTTGGCGAGCTCGGCATTGTTGTCGAGCTTGGCGCGGTGCGACAGGCCGCGGGTCCAGGCGAAGATCGACGCGATCGAGTTGGTCGAGGTCTCCTTGCCCTTCTGGTGCTCGCGATAGTGGCGGGTCACAGTGCCGTGGGCGGCTTCGGCTTCCACCGTCTTGCCGTCGGGAGTGAGGAGGACCGAGGTCATCAGGCCGAGCGAGCCGTAGCCCTGCGCCACCGTGTCGGACTGCACGTCGCCGTCGTAGTTCTTACAGGCCCAGACATAGCCGCCGGACCATTTCAGCGCGGAGGCGACCATGTCGTCGATCAGGCGGTGCTCGTAGGTCAAGCCCTTGGCGTCGAACTCCTTCTTGAACTCGCGCTCGTAGATGTCCTGGAAGATGTCCTTGAAGCGGCCGTCATAGACCTTCATGATCGTGTTCTTGGTCGAGAGATAGACCGGGTAGTTGCGCAGCAGGCCGTAATTCAACGATGCGCGGGCGAAGTCGATGATGGAGTCGTCGAGATTGTACATCTGCATCGCGACGCCGGCGCCCGGGGTCTTGAACACTTCCTTCTCGATGACGGTGCCGTCCTCGCCGACGAACTTCATCGTCAGCGTACCCTTGCCCGGGAACTTGATGTCGGTGGCGCGATACTGGTCGCCATAGGCGTGGCGGCCGATGATGATCGGCTTGGTCCAGCCGGGAACCAGGCGCGGCACGTTCTTGCAGATGATCGGCTCGCGGAAGATCACGCCGCCGAGGATGTTGCGGATGGTGCCGTTCGGCGACTTCCACATCTGCTTGAGGTTGAACTCCTTCACCCGGGCTTCGTCCGGGGTGATGGTGGCGCACTTGACGCCGACGCCGACCTTCTTGATCGCCTCGGCGGCGTCGATCGTGACCTGATCGTTGGTGTGGTCGCGGTACTCCATTCCCAGGTCGAAATATTGCAGCTCGACATCCAGGAACGGGTTGATCAGCTTGTCCTTGATGTACTGCCAGATGATCCGGGTCATCTCGTCGCCATCGAGTTCGACGACGGGGTTGGACACCTTGATTTTTGCCATGATCGGGGAAGCCTCTTGGGAACGGCGCTTGTGGCGCGCCACGGGAATATCCGCCGCCTCTTAGCACCGGGACGCGGCCGGCGAAAGCCAAGGGATTATGCACTTTTAGCTCATCCAGCCTCCGCAGATGGGGGGCGGGAGCAGCCCTGCCGCGGGGACCGGGCTGAGGTATCAGGCGAGATTCAAAAGTCGAATCCAACCCGTTATTTCCCTTGAGAATTTTGTCAGGACAGGCAAACGACAGGCGAACGGGCAGCCGGCCCAAGACCGAAGTCAAGACCAGGTCAGGACCGGCCTTGAATCAGTTCATGAAGAGCGCCTGTCCAAGACCTTGAGAACCAGTGTGAAAGCGAAACGAGATGTCCGGGACTGACAAGAGCAAGGCGGGCCTTTCCCTCGACGGTCCCATCGTGATCCTGGTCGAGCCGCAGCTGGGCGAAAACATCGGCATGGCCGCGCGCGCCATGGGCAATTTCGCGCTGAGCCGATTGCGCATCGTCAACCCTCGCGACGGCTGGCCCAACATCGCCGCCCAGCGCGCCGCCGCCGGGGCCGACTATATTCTGGACAAGGTCGAATTGTTTGACACGGTCGGTGAGGCCGTCGCCGACCTCGACCTGCTGTTCGCCACCACCGCGCGTCCCCACGACCAGGCCAAGCCGGTGGTGGGACCGGAAGCCGCAGCTAGCGAGATTTCCGGGCACGCCGCCGCCGGCGGCAAGGCCGGTATCCTGTTCGGCCGGGAGCGCTGGGGCCTGACCAATGAGGAGGTCGGGCTCGCCAACCGCATCATTACCTTCCCGGTCAATCCGGGCTTTGCCTCGCTCAACCTCGCCCAAGCGGTGCTGCTGGTCGGCTACGAATGGTTCAAGCGGGCGACCTCCGGCGAGCTGCCGCACGCCATGCCGGAGCGCTCCGAGCGCGCCTCGCAGCACCAGATGCAGGCCTTCTTCGACAATCTCATCCGCGAACTCGACCGGGTCGAATTTCTGCGCCCGGCCGAGAAGCGCGACACCATGCTGGTGAACCTGCGCAACATCTTCACCCGGATGGAGCCGACCAAACAGGACATGCACACCCTGCACGGCGTGGTGATGGCGATCGCGGAGGGACGGAAAGGACCGGCCAAGGGCGGCGTGCTCGACGGCGAGCAGGCAACGCGCCTGCGCGCGCTGTTGGCCGAGCACGGGCAGGGTGGCGGCGTGCCCGACAGCGGCTCCACCGTGCGCGGCCTCGCCCGTCTGCTCCGCCGCAACCCAACCGATGCCGAGCGGCTGCTGTGGCAGGCCCTTACACGCGACCGCCGCTTCGCAGGCCAGTTCAAGCGCCAGACTCCTGTGGGGCGGCATATCCCGGACTTCGTCTCGTTCCCGCACCGGATCGCGATCGAACTGGTGAACACGGGCGAGAACGAGACGATCGTCGCGGATCGCGCGTCGCGGCGGGCGTGGCTCGAGGCGCGCGATTATCGCGTGATCGAGATGCGGGCTGCGGACGTGGAGCGGGATCTCGAGGCGGAGCTGGTACGGTTGCAGGGGATGATCGAGGAGAGCGTGTAGATTTCGTCGGGAAGCAGAGCGAATGGTCTCTGTCGCTCACCTTGGCCGATCAGGGCCGGTTCAGCGCTGGAGGACCACCTTGCCGCCGACCAGGGTCAGGTCCACCTTGATGTCCTTGATCTGCTCCTCCGGCACGGCCGCGTAGTCAGCAGAGAGCACCACGATGTCCGCCAGCTTTCCGGGCTCAATGGTCCCTTTGCGCGCTTCATCGAACGTATAACGCGAAGCCGCGCTGCTGTAGAGCCGGAGGGCCTGCTCGCGCGTGATGGTTTCTGCCGAGCCGTAGACGTTTCCGTTGGGGTCCTTCCTGGTGACCATGATGTACATGTTGAGGAAGGGGTTGATCGGGTTGACCGGAAAATCCGTCCCGGCGCCGAGGCTGTTGAGCCCCATTTTTTCGATCAACGTCCTAGTCGGCACGGCGCGGTCGGCGGTTGCTTTCCCGAGAAATCGTTCGACGGTCGCTGCCTTATCCCACATGAAAACGTTCTGGAAATCTATGCGGACTCCCAGTCTTTGCGCACGCTCCATCTGTTCTGGCCGGATCAGGCTGGCGTGGATGAGGACGAAGCGACGGTCGCGGATCGATTTTTCTTTATCCGCTGCCTCGAAGGCATCGAGCACCTGGTCAATACCCAGATCGCCCACCACGTGGACACCGACACGCCAGTCATAACGGTTGCAGACGGAGATGAGTTGCTTCAGCCGCTCGGGAGTCTGCTGCGTGATGCCGTGATAGTTGTCGTGTGAATCGGGATACACGTCACGCATGAGCGCTGTCTTCAGCGTCATGCCGCCGTCGTAAAAGATCTTGATGCCCGCGAACTTGAGCCAATCGTCGCCGAAGCCTGATGAGGCCCCATTGCCTGACATGATCGCTTCCCATGCCGTCACATCGGCTGGGGGCTCCGGTCGAAACATCACGCCGGTGCGCAAAGTGGCTTTCCCGGCTGCGACAAGCTTCTGCAGCGTGCGGACATCGCGCGGCTCTGTTGCGCCTTCGATCACACTGGTGATGCCGAAGCTGTTCAGCACACCTTCGGCGATGGTGAATTGCCGCATTTCGTCGTCTTCTGTCCAGGGTGGTACGGCCTTCTCGACCCGATCGATCGCCGTCTCCACGAGCACGCCGGTCAATTCACCGGCTGCGTCGCGTTCAAACTTTCCACCACTCGGATCCGAGGTGGTCTTGTCGACACCGACCACTTGTAGAGCCATGGTGTTCGCCATCGAGAAATGCCCGACGGTGCGAAGATAGACCGGGTTGTTCGGAGCAACGCTATCGATCTCCTGCCTCGTGAGATAGCGCTTCTCGGCCAATTGCGAGGGCGGGTGCCACGCGCCACCTACAATCCACTCACCCGGCTTCTTCTTGGTGACGAACGATTTGATGGCCTCGAGCGCGTCCGCAACGGTCTTGGCTCGGCCCAGGGTTACGACATAGTCGCCCAGACCAGCGGCCTTGAAGTGAGCGTGTGTATCGATCAATCCGGGGATGACGGTCTTGCCAGACACATCGAGCACGCGGGTCCGGGCGCCTGCAAGCGCCTTGATCGAAGCACTGGTTCCGGTCGCGATGATCTTTCCATCCGCGACGGCGACTGCCTCCGTGACGGTCGATCGGTCGTCTAAGGTCAGAACCTTGCCATTAACGAGGACCAGGTCAGGCGCATTAAGCTCCGGCTGCTGTGCCTCGGCATTTGCGACGCCAGCGATGAACATGCCCGTAGCAAGGATTGCAAATGCCTTTAACTTGCGGACCATCGCGTACCCTCTTGGATCTTTTTTGCTTGGCGACAACTGCAAGAGTATCTTTGATTAAACGTGGGTTCAACGCTTCTCGAGGCTTGGCAGCGTCGCACGGTGGCCAAAGTGGAGTGCTCCCGTGGTTAGCTGGAAAGCTGGCCCTCCTGGTACCGGGCACCCATGTCCCCTCTACGAAGGACGTCCGAGCTGCACTTCGCGCTGGACCGCAATCCATGTCGCTCGCGCCACCGCCAGCAATCTCCCGGCTTCATCGTGAAGCGCAGCTTCGGCCGCGCGTTTGCGGCCGTCGCGGCCGATGGGCCAGGCCGTGATGATGCAGCGTTCTCCCGGGCGCGGGCGGGCTTCGATCCGTGCTGACATTCGCCCCAGCAGCAGCGGTGCCTTGTCGAAGCCGCCGCTCTGTGGGTCGCAATTGCAGGCAAAACCGGTGGGGCAGTCGAGCGCCGACCAGAGGAATTCCGGCGCGACGAGGCCGTCGTCGGCGGCGAGATTCTGATCCGGCGTCCAGCTCGCCGCGAGAACGGCGTTGTGACCACGGAGCGAGCCGGCAAAAATGCGCAAGCCGTCGCCTTTCGCCCTTGCCGGACCGCAGACGAAACATGTCGGCAATGGATGCTCGTGCGGCTTCACCGGGGTCAGCAGTTCGGCGGCGCAGGCTTCCTCGAAGCTGGCTGTCTCCAGCCGCTTGAGCTCGACGCTTGCCGGCTGCCCGGTCGCGACGATCTTGTCGCCGTCGCGAAGCTCCCATGTGCCGTCGTCGGTTGCGGCCGCATCGAGCGGTGTGTCCAGCGGCGGCGGTGCGCGCAGCGTTATCTCCGCGGCGCCGGGAATGTGGCGGGCGAGCCGGCCGCAGACATAGCCGCCGTTGCCGGAGTTCGGAGGACCGCAAAAGCGTTTGTCGATGATGATCTGTGTCATCCGGTTTGTTCTCTCTTCCCGGTGTACTTTACCTGATCTTTAGGACAATTCGCCCCTGAACCGTTCGGTTGGCCACGGCACGCATGGCGTCGCTGGCATCCTCCAAAGGGAGGACGCGATCGATGTGCGGGCGGATTTTTCCGCCGGCCAGCAGTTGCATCAGCGTGGCGTTCATACGGGCGGCTTCAGCTGAGAATTTCTCCGCCCAGACGCCGACGAAGACGCCGAGGATGGAATAGTTCTTCAGCAGCGGGAGGTTCATCGGGAGCTGTGGAATTTCGCCGCTGGTGAAGCCGATCGGCATCAGCCGTCCGCCCCACTTCATCGACCGGGCCATCTGCTCGAATATCGCGCCGCCGACATTGTCGAAGCCGATATCGATCCCTTCGCCACCGGTGATCGCCTTGATCCGGTCGCGCAGATTCTCCGTGCGATAGTTGATGACCTCGCTGGCACCGTAGGCGCGCACCAGGTTCGCCTTGTCATCGGAGCCGATACCGGCGACGACGCGCAGGCCCAGGTGGCGGCCAAGGTCGACCGCGGCAAGGCCAACTCCGCCGGCCGCACCGGTGACGAACAGCGTTTCGTCGCGCTGCGCCCGGGCCCGCTCGACCAGCGCATAATAGGCCGTGCCGTAATTGTGCAGCACCGTCGCCGCGGCTTCGAATGCGACGCCATCCGGCAGTCGCACGGTTTTCGATTCCTTCGCTATCATCCGTTCGGCGTAATCGCCGGTCCAGGCGCTGCACGCCACGCGGTCACCGGGCGCGAATCCCGTGACCTTGTCGCCGACGGCGACGACGACACCGGATGCTTCCGTGCCGGGCACGAAGGGCGTCGGCGGCCGCATCTGATAGAGACCCGAGACCACCAACTGGTCCATGAAACTGACGGAGGCCGCATGGACGTCGATCAGGATCTCGTCGCGGGCCGGCTTCGGCTCGTCGATATCGCCGAGGCGCAAATCGGCGGGGCCAGTGAATGAGCTGCATAGAATTGCTCTCATCGTGTCGCTCCAACGGATTGTCTGCATTCGGCAGGTTTGCGTAACGGCGTCGCATATCCCGCGACAAGCTTGACGAAATCTGCCTGTCGCGCTGCACCGGTCTTTTCAAACAGGCGCCGGACATGCGTCTTGATCGTCGTATTGGCGACGCCGAGTGCCGCCGCCACTTCGGGAACGCCGCCGAGTTCGACGATCGCGAGCATCACACGCAACTCGGTCGGCGTCAGTTTGAATGCCTTGCCGATCACTTCGGAACGAGACGGTAGCATCAGCGCCGCCCTGCGGACGAACAGCGCTGCGACGGCGCTGTAGGCGACACCCCCACGTCGGCGTGCGCCGGAAGTCAACGGCAGAGCATGGGCGACGTGGCGCTTCCCATCCCGCCCGATCATCGGCACCGCGATCCCGTCGGCGCCGAGGAACGCGTTTTCCTTCCCGGCGGCGGCGAAGAAATGCTGCAGGGTCCGGTTGATCGTCGGATCGCAAGCCGCGAGGTGCCCGCGGATTTCGTGCAGGATGTCGCGCGCTTCGATCATGTCCTGCCCGGCAGTATTGGCGTGAATGAGACGCGCCTCCGCGTCAACGAGACAAAGACCGACGTCAAGCCCATCGAGCGTATCGGCAAACGTGGCGGCCTCCGCCGACATCCGGGGAATAGCTGATATTGTATTCATTGCGACGCTCCAGCGGGCCGAGGCGGCTGGCGATCTTCCCGCCGACGACCGAAAAGACGGGGCAGCAGCATGGGAACGCGCCGGCGATAATCCTGGTAGGTCGCGCCGAACTCGGCGATCAGGTCGCGCTCCTCGAACTGAAGCGCGGCCAGGATGTAGGCGGTGTTTGCGAGCGCAAACAGGAGGTGGCCAACAGTCATCTCGGGCGTGGCCCAGAACGCGAGCAGAAAGCCGAGCATGATGGGATGGCGCACGATCTTGTAGAGCAGCGGCGTCCTGAACGATTGACCTGGTATCGCGCTCCCGCGGAACGCGACGAAGGCCTGGCGGAGGCCGAACAGATCGAAATGATCGATCATGTGGGTCGAGGCGAACGCGATGAGCCAGCCAAGCCAATGCACGCCGATCAGCAACCAGGCCGCTATTCCGCTCGCTTGCCAGACCGGCGTCGGGATCGGACGCCACTGCCAGAACAGCAGCAACAAGATCAGGCTGGAGAGCAGCACATAGGTGCTGCGCTGGCAGGCGAGGGGAAGGAATTTGGCCGACCATCGCTTAAAGGCCGGGCGCGCCATGACGCTGTGCTGGATCGCAAACAGGCTCATCAGCAGCAGGTTGACGACGATGGCGAAGCTCAGGTCCGTGGGGTTGCCGACATCGATCGACTTATCGATCGACATGTCGATCGACTTGGGCACGACATAATTGCCGACGAAACCGAGCGCATAGAGAAATGAGACCGTGAAGATGACGTAGCTCACGATCGCGTAGAGCAAGATCAGGAAGCGCGAGATCATGTTTTTTCCTATTGTGCCTGGTGCAGCCGTGCCGCATGCAGGAGCCTGAATTGCTCGCTGGCGAGCAGGCTCGATCTGCCCCGACTGCTATTGCTGGACCGTCCCCTGTGCGTCCCCCGGGGCGCCGCAAGGGGAGGGAGGACTTTCATGACGACTTTCTCGCTGGGGACATTCGGGTTCCCTGAGGTCCACGCCGACGGCCGCCCGATCAAGTTGGCCTTGCGCAAGGGCCTGGCGCTGCTGGTCTATCTCGCGGAGGCCAAGGGTGCTGTGGCCCGGGACGTCCTGGCCACGCTGCTGTGGCCCGAGGCCGAGCGCGAGACCGGGCTTGCGCGATTGCGGCGGCTGCTTCACCGCATCGAGCTGACGCTCGGCCAGCAAGTGTTCGAGACCGATCGGACCAGTCTGCGATGGTCTCCGGCAGCCGCGCTGCAGGTCGATGCACATCTGTTCGAGAGCGCCTGCGATCGCGGTGACTTTGACGAGGCCTGCCAGATTTATCGGGGAGATTTCCTCGCAGGCTTCTCGCCAGAGGATTGTCCGGAATTCGACGACTGGGCGTTCTTCCGCCGCGAGGCGCTGCGGGGACGGCTGATGCACGCGCTGGAGCGTCTGGTGCAGGACAAGACCGCTGCCGGAGACTACTTCGCCGCGGCCACGCATGCGACCCGTCTGGCCGAGCTCGATCCTTTGAGCGAGGTCTATGGCCGGCATCTGATCCGCAGCCTGCTGCTGGCGGGCGACCGCAGCGCGGCAGAGCGGCACCATGCGGCACTGAGGCAGCGGCTGCGTGACGAGCTTGGTGTTACGCCGGAAGCCGAGACCGCGGCGTTGATGAGTCCTGTGGCGGCACACTCCGTACCAGCGACGCGCTACGTCAAGGGCGCCGGTGTGCATCTGGCGTATCAGACCTATGGCAGCGGTCCGCTCGACATCCTGGTCATGCCCGGCTTCGTATCGCATGTGGAACGCGCCTGGGAGCATCCGGCGAGCCGAACCTTTCTGGCCTCACTGACGAAGCTGGGGCGTCTGATCGTGTTCGATCGTCGCGGGATCGGGTTGTCCGACCGGGTTGGGTCGGCGCCTGATATCGACGTCACCGCGGAGGATATCGGCACCGTGCTGCGCGCCGCGGATGCGCGCCGCGTCGTGCTGTTCGGCGCATCCGAGTGCGGACCGGCCTGCATCAAATTCGCCGTCGACGAGCCGCGTCTCGTGGCCGGACTCATCCTGTTCGGTGCATTGGCCAAGGGCTGCTGGTCGCAGGATTATCCGCACGCGTTGCGCGCCAGCCAGTACGACGCCTGGAGCAAGCACCTCATCGCACAATGGGGAGGTCCGGTGGGGATTGAGACCTTCGCACCCAGCCTTGCCGGCGATCCCCAGGCCCGCGCCTGGTGGGCGGGGCTATTGCGCGCGGCCTCCAGTCCCGGCGGCATCTCGGCCGTGCTCGAGGCGTTTCGCGACGCCGACGTGCGGCAGCTTTTGCCGCAAATTGCCATGCCGACACTGGTGCTGCATCGTCGTGACGACAAGGCCGTACGGATCGCGGCCGGCCGCGATGTGGCGAGCCGGATCAAAGGTGCGCAATTCGTCGAGCTCGACGGCAACGATCACTGGTTCTTCGCGGGTGATCAGAGGCCGGTGCTCGATGCGATCAGGGGATTTACGGAAGGATTGCCGAGGCGATGAGGCGAGGCACGTAAATCCGAGCCTCGGTCATTGGCACGTTTCGTGCCTGCCAAAGTGGCACAAAAAAGCGTCGCGTCTATCCGCTGCCTCGAGGAAATGAGCCGGCGCGACATAGTCTTAGCCAAGGAGACCCTGACATGAAACGCGAAGACCTCACCGAGAAGCTGCTCGACATCAAGCGCGAGAAGGGCTGGAGCTGGAATTATATCTGCGAAAAGATCGGCGGCTATTCCGAGGTGCTGATAACAGGCGCGATCCTCGGCCAGATGAAACTGACGAAGCCGCAGGCGGCCAACGCCGGCGAGTTGTTCGGCCTGTCGAAGGCGGAGACCGCCATGCTGAACGAAGTGCCGATGCGCGGCACCGGCACGCCGATGCCGCCGACCGACCCGCTGATCTACCGATTTTACGAGATGGTGATGGTCAACGGCCCGGCCTGGAAGGCGCTGATCGAGGAGGAGTTCGGCGACGGCATCATGTCCGCGATCGACTTCGACATGGCGATCGAACGCGTGGCGAACCCGAAGGGCGACCGCGTCAAGTTCACGATGAGCGGCAAATTCCTGCCGTACAAATATTACGGCGCCAGCGGCAACGTGCCGGAATATGGGTTCAAGGAGGGATAGCTGGTTGGCATTCCGGGGGCGCGTCGCAGACGTGGCCCCGGAATGATGCTTCGCCTTATTTCCCGGCCTTCACCTCGGCCGCCGCCACCGCGATCAGCTCGTTCATCTTGGCCCGAATCGCCTGTTCGGTGATGGCGACGTTCTTGGCGGCGAAGTCGGCCATGACCTTGCGCAGGACGTCGGCGTCACCGGCTTCCTCGAAATCGGCCGCGACCACCTCCTTGGCATAGGCCGTGGCGGCATCGCCGGTAATGCCGAGCTTTTCGGCCGCCCACAGACCGAGCAGCCGGTTGCGGCGGGCTTCCGCCTTGAATTTCTGCTCCTCGTCGAGGGCAAACTTCTTCTCGAAGCCTTCCTCGCGCTTGTCCAACGTGCTCATGCCTTTTCCAATTCCCTGCTGACTGGACCCGGCTGGCCCTCGTTGCGAGAGCCCCGGTGCATGCCTAGATAGGGGGCAGGAATCGGCAAAACAACGAGCCGTTAAGCCGCAGGCAAGGCGGTATAAGTTTGATGCCGGACGGCCGGATCGATTGTGCTGGGACAGCCAATCGGATAGGTTGCCTCAGGCTGGGTTCCCGTTCTGTTTCTAGGGGTCCGGGCCGTTCACGGCAGCTCCGCTGTGGGTCGTAGTCTCGTCAACCGGAGCACACCAAATACATGGATTTCAACAAAACACGGTACATCCCCATGAGCCGTCGGCGTCGCATTTATGAAGGCAAGGCAAAGGTTCTTTACGAAGGCCCGGAGCCCGGTACCCTGATCCAGCACTTCAAGGATGACGCCACCGCGTTCAATGCGAAAAAGCATCAGGTGATCGAGGGCAAGGGTGTCCTCAACAACCGGATCTCGGAGTACCTGTTTCAGCACCTCAACGACATCGGGGTGCCGACTCATTTCATCCGCCGCCTCAACATGCGCGAGCAGTTGATCCGCGAAGTCGAGATCGTGCCGCTGGAAGTGGTGGTGCGGAACGTTGCCGCCGGCTCGCTGTCGCAGCGCCTCGGCATCGAGGAGGGCACGCAGCTGCCCCGTTCGATCATCGAGTTCTACTACAAGAACGACCAGCTCAACGACCCCATGGTGTCGGAAGAGCACATCACCGCTTTCGGGTGGGCGACACCGCAGGAGATCGACGACATCATGGCACTTGCCATCCGTGTCAACGACTTCCTCACCGGTCTCTTCCTCGGCATCGGCATCCGCCTCGTCGACTTCAAGATGGAGTGCGGCCGGCTGTTCGAGAACGAGATGATGCGGATCATCGTCGCCGACGAGATCTCGCCGGATAGCTGCCGCCTGTGGGACATCAAGTCGAACGAGAAGCTCGACAAGGACCGTTTCCGCAGGGATCTCGGTGGGCTGCTCGAGGCCTATACCGAAGTCGCCAAGCGTCTCGGCATTCTCATGGAGAACGAGCGTCCGGCGGGCTCAGGCCCGGTGCTGGTGAAGAGCTAAGAGGGATCTGACGTGAAGGCACGTGTCACCGTTACGTTGAAAACGGGCATCCTCGATCCGCAGGGTAAGGCGATCGAGGGTGCGTTGAAGTCGCTCGGCGTCGACGGCATCGCCAGCGTTCGCCAAGGCAAGGTGTTCGACATCGAGCTCGCCGGCGCGGACAAGGCCAAGGCGGAGGCGGCGTTGAAGGACGCCGCCGACAAGCTGCTGGCGAACACCGTGATCGAGAATTATCGGGTCGAGCTGATCGGGTGAACGGGATGGCTCACAGCCATCCGACCCGACGAAAACGCCAATACAGCGCGCCGCAAGCCGTCAGCATCACGCCGAGCAGCGTGTAATAGCCGTACTCCCAGTCCAGCTCCGGCATGTGCTTGAAGTTCATGCCGTAGATGCCGGCAAGCGCGGTCGGGATCGCGATGATCGCGAGCCAGGAGGCAAGTTTCTTGGAGACCGCCGTCTCCTGGGCCTGGCCGACCAGCAGGCTCGCTTCGAAGGCGAAGGCCAGCACCTCGCGCATGGAATCGATCCGCTCCTGGATGTTGCGGACGTGGTCGGTGACGTCGCGGAACAGCGGCTGCATCGTCGCGCGCACCATCGCAAGCTCGTCGTGCTCCAGACGGCGGCAGACCTCCACCAGCGGCCCGATCGCGGTCCTGAGCCGCAAGAGGTCGCGGCGCAGCATATAGAGCCGCTCGATCTGCGCCTTGCTGATCGCCTTGGAGAGCACGTCGTCCTCGATGCTCTCGACCTCTTCGTGAATGCTCTCGAGCACGGGCGAGTAGTTGTCGACGATGAAATCGAGGATGGCGTAGAGGATGTAGTCCTCGCCGCGCGCGAGCGCTCGCGGGCAGCTTTCGCAACGTTCGCGCACCGGCGTGTAGGATGTCGACGCGCCGTGGCGCACCGAGACCAGATAGCCTTCGCCAACGAAGATGTGCGTCTCGCCGAAGGCGATCCGGCCCTCGATCAGTTGCGCGGTTCGCGCCACGATGAACAGGGCCTCGCCATATTGCTCGATCTTCGGTCTCTGATGGGCGTGGTTGGCGTCCTCGATGGCAAGCTCGTGCAGGTCGAACTGCTTCTGCACCGCGCTGAGCAGCGCCATGTCGGGCTCGTGCAGCCCGATCCAGACCACGTGGCCGGGCTTCGCCCGCCAGCTCGAGGCCTCGCTGATGGCAATATTGGCGACGCGCCGGCCGTCGACATAGGCACCGGCGGCGATCACGCCCTCGGTGGACACCGGCTCGGAGAGGGATGCGGGCAGCGAGGGGACATTCATGGCTTTAATCCCGGGCGAATCGATCGGCCGATGGCGGGCTATGGCCTGTGCACAACGCTCGCGGCCGAGGCTAGCACTGGTAAAATCCCCGTCAAATGGATATGTCTGCTCACGATTTGGCAGCCGTGCCAGCCCCATTCAATCTTCGTTCGGAACCTCTGCCATGAAAGCCGCCATCCTCGTCTTTCCCGGAATCAACCGCGAGCGCGACATGGCGCGTGCCTTGAGGCTGATCTCGGGCAGCGAGCCCGCGATGGTGTGGCATGCCGAGACGTCGCTGCCTGATGGCACCGACCTCGTGGTGGTGCCCGGCGGGTTCTCCTATGGCGATTATCTGCGCTGCGGCGCGATTGCGGCGCGGGCGCCGGTGATGGACGCGGTGCGCGACTATGCGGCCAAGGGCGGCCTCGTGCTCGGCGTCTGCAACGGTTTTCAGATCCTCTGCGAGTCCGGCCTCTTGCCTGGCGTCCTGATGCGCAATGCGCGGCTGAGATTCATCTGCCACGACGTGCATCTGCGCGTGGAGCGCTCCGACACGCCATTCACGCGCGGCTACAATGCCGGGCAGGTGATCCGCGTGCCCATCGCGCATGGCGAGGGCAATTATGCGGCGGACGCGGAGACCATCAAGCGGCTCGAAGGCGAGGGTCGCGTCCTTTACCGCTATTGCTCGGCTGACGGCGCGATCGACGATATCAGCAACATCAACGGCGCCGCGCAATCCATCGCCGGCATCGTCAACGACAAGGGCAACGTGCTCGGCATGATGCCGCATCCGGAAAACCACGTCGAAGACATCATGGGCTGCACCGACGGTCGCGGCCTGTTCGCCGGCCTCACCGCGCATCTGGAAAAAGCCGCGTGATTGCGTTCGTGCTGAAGCGGCTGCCGGCCGCTGTCGCCGTCGTTGCGTTCGCGACGGCCGCGTTCGCACAGGATTTCCCCAAGCGTCCCGTCACCATGATCGTGCCGTTCGCGGCCGGCGGCACGTCCGACGTGATCGCGCGCACGGTTGCCGAGCAGATGGGCATCGCGCTCGGCCAGACCATCGTGATCGAGAATGTCGCCGGCGCCGGCGGATCGACCGCACTGGCGCGCGCCTCCCGCGCCGAGCCCGACGGCTACACCGTTGCGATCGGCAATGCCGGCACCAACGCCGCGACCTATACGATCTATCCAAAGCTGCCGTTCACGCCGGACTCCTTCGTGCCGATCGCCATGGTGGCGAAGACGTTCGGCATCATCGCCGTGCGCAAGGATTTTCCGGCAAAGGACCTGAAAGAATTCATCGCCTACGCCAAGGCCAATCCCGGTAAGATCAATCTCGGCCATGCCGGCGTCGGCTCTTCGAACTACCTGATCTGCAAGAGCTTCGTCACAGCCGCCGGGATCGACGCGACGCTGGTCGGCTATCGCGGCGCCGCCCCCGCGCTCACCGATGCGATCGGCGGCCAGATCGACGGCGTCTGCGATGCGGCAGCCTCCGTCTCGCAGTCGATCAACGAGAAGCTGGCGCGCGGGCTCGTGGTCGGCTCGACCGTGCGGCTCGCGACCCTGCCGGATCTGCCGACGTCGGCCGAAGCCGGCCTGCCCGAATTCGAGGCACAGGGCTGGAATGGTCTGTTCGCGCCCAAGGGTACTCCGCCGGCGGTCATTGCCAAGCTGAATGCCGCCGCGCGTACGGCCGTGGAAACCAGCGCGGTGAAGAAACGGTTCGCCGACCTCTCGACCGTTGCCCCCGATCCCGACGAGCACACGCCCGAGGTGCTGCAAAAGCTCGTGACGCGCGACGTCGAGAAGTACCGCAAGATGCTGGCCGACGACGCCAAGTAATAACGCGAGACTCCTGAGCGTTGGCATCATCGCCACCGAGAACGCTTTACCCCGCAGCAGGAATGCGGGCGATCACCTTGATCTCGAAGTCGAACCCGGCAAGCCAATTCACTCCGACTGCCGTCCAGTTCGGATAGGGTGCCTGCCCGATCTCCGCAGCGCGAATTGCCATCACCTTCTCGATCTGCGTGGCCGGATCGGTATGGAACGTGGTGACGTCCACCACATCGTCCAGCGTGCATCCGGCCGCTGCGAGAACGGCACGCAGATTGGCAAACGCGCGTCGGACCTGGTCCTCAAACACCGGTTCGGGCGAGCCGTCCTCGCGACTTCCAACCTGCCCGGAGACGAAGAGCAGGTCGCCGGACCGGATCGCGGCCGAATAGCGGTGCGCTTCATAGAGGGCGTGGCGGCCGGCCGGGAAGATTGCGTCGCGCTTGGGCATGTCTGGATCCTTGATTGATGGATGGCGGTCGCAGCTGTGGTGGGCAGGGCCTGCCACTGGATTTCCACGAGCTGTTCATATACGTAGCGTATGTGGAATATGGATCACATACGGACCGTATGTCAATAGAGTCGGCAAATGGAGTTGGGAAGCATGGCGAAGGGGAAGCGCGCCGAGGCGATGGCGGAAAGTCGGGCCAAGCTCATCCGGGCCGCGCGCAGGGCGTTTGCCACTCAAGGCTATGCAGCCGCGTCGATGGACGAGCTGACTGCTTCCGTCGGACTGACGCGGGGCGCGCTGTATCACAACTTCGAAGACAAGAAGGGGCTGCTCTGGGCCGTCGTTGAGCAGATCGACAGCGAAATGGCGGAACGGCTCCGCACGGCCCGCGAGCAAGCGCCGAGCTTGTGGCAAGGACTGCTTGCAGAGGGGACCGCCTATATCGAGATGGCGCTCGATCCTGAAATTCAGCGCGTCATGCTTCTGGATGGACCGGCCGTGCTCGGTGATCCATCCAAGTGGCCCGGCGAGAATGCCTGTCTTGAGATTACCATGCGAACCATTCGGTCGCTGATCGAACAGGGGATTGTGAAGCCCGTCGATGTCGAAGCGGCGGGACGCTTGCTGAACGGGGCTGCGCTGAGCGCAGCGCTGTGGGTCGCCGCAGCCGACGATCCGCCAGGCGTCCTGACCAAGGCCGTTGACGCCTTCCAAGCGTTGGCGAGCGGATTGTTGCGCAAGCCGCATTGAGTGCCTCGTGCCGAACGGCGGAAGCAGCGGGTCACCGCAGCTTCAACCGCTCCGTCGGCACCGTCATCGCGGCGACGCCCGCCATGACCAGCACCAGTCCCAGCGCCAGGTTCGAGGGCACGCTCTCGCCGAGCAGCAGCACGGAGAGGCCGACGCCAATCGGGATACGCAAATAGCCTTGTGCGTTCGTCGTCAGCGTGCCGAGCCGTCCCAGGCACATGTAGAACAGCATCAGCCCCAGGGCGCTGGACACGATGCCCATGACGATGGTGGCTATGATCGCGGTCGGTGTCGGGTGCAGCGTCCAGGGCTGGTCGACGATCATCGAAGGCGGCAGCAGCACGAGGCCGCCGAACAGCAGCGAGCCGGCTGCCACCACCATCGGATCGTATTCGGACAGCCGCAGGCCGAAGATCGTGGCGCAGGCGAACGAGATGGTGGCGAGCAGGATAGCGATCTCCGCCACGATCTCGCTGCCGAAGCCGCGCAGCGCATCCAGGCCCACGATGACGATGGTGCCGGCGAGGCCGAGGAGCGCGCCCAAGAGCTTCAACAGCGTTGCCGGCTCGTGACGCGTGATCAGGGAGGTGATCAGGAAGGCGAAGATCGGCGTGGTCGAGGCCAGCACCACCGTGTTCGACGCCGGCACATATTGCTGCGACCAGGTGATGATCAGGAACGGAAAGGTCGAGTTGATCAATTGCTGGGTCGCGAACAACTTCCACGCCTTGGCGTCGGTCGGGATCCTGACGCCGCGCATCCACAGGATCGCGAACAGGAAGGCGGCCGCGATCAGCGAGCGCGCCGAGATGAAGGTCACGGGCGGGATCGTATCCAGCGCGAGCTTCGCCAACGGATAGGTTGAACTCCAGCAGCAGGCCAGCGCGAACAGCAGCGCATAGTCGCGCCAGTTGCGCGCGCCTGTGGCGGGCATGGACGGCAATTGCGAGACTGTGGCCCGCCCCGTCGGCGATGTGCTCTGCGGCACCTTGATGTTGCTCCCCGGCGCGACAGCGCTGGACACAAGTCTGGGCGAGGGGGCGCCAAAAGGGAAGGCGGCGAGCTATGCGTTTGGCTGCGGTGCCGGCTTCCGCTTCACCCGCTTGATCGTACCGGAGAAGGTGAAGAGAGGCCGCCCGCCCGATATCAGCTTGCCGCGCAGGAAGATCAGCGAGCCGCCGGCGCGGGAGACCTCGCCGACGCATTCGATCAACTCGCCTTCGCGCGCCGCGTCGAGGAAGTCGCAGGCGAAATTGGTGGTCACCGCCGGCCCATCCAGTTCGTGGGTGGCGATCGCGAACAGGCAATAGTCGGCAAACGCCATGAAGCAGCCGCCATGGACGTTTCCGGAGCCGTTGAGGTGCTTTTTCTCGACCCGGAACGCCGAGCGGACGCTGCCGTCGTCCTCGATCTTGTGCCAGAACGGGCCGATATGGCTCTCAAAACTGTCACGAATCCAGGTTCGCCAGCCCTGGAATTCCCCATCGGTGGCGACGTGGAGGTCGGGGCGGCGAGGCGGGGGCGCTTTGGTCAATTCATGCAAGGAAATGGGCCTTCAATTGCGGGTCTTTTGTCCTTAAATCCGATCTGTCCGCGCTGTGCAATTCCTGTTCCCGCAGCCCCCGGCCGCAAAACGTGGGACAGCGGGAAAATGCGCCATAAAGGGCTTTTCCAAGCCGTCCGATGTTCCTAAGAACGGCCAACCGCTGTCGAAAGCCCAAATTCCATGAAGAACGAACCCAAGATCACCCCCGAGCTGATTGCCGCCCACGGGCTCAAGCCCGACGAGTATGAGCGCATTCTCAAGCTGATCGGGCGGGAGCCGACCTTCACCGAGCTCGGCATCTTCTCGGCGATGTGGAACGAGCACTGCTCGTACAAATCCTCGCGCCTCCATCTCAAGGGCTTGCCGACCAAGGCGCCCTGGGTGATCCAGGGCCCGGGCGAGAATGCCGGCGTGATCGACATCGGCGACGGCCAGGCCGTGGTCTTCAAGATGGAGAGCCACAACCACCCGAGCTACATCGAGCCTTACCAGGGCGCGACCACCGGTGTCGGTGGCATCTTGCGCGACGTTTTCACCATGGGCGCGCGGCCGATCGCCTGCCTCAACGCGCTGAGCTTTGGCGCACCGGAGCATGCCAGGACGCGGCATCTCGTCTCCGGTGTCGTCGCTGGCGTCGGCGGCTACGGCAACTCGTTCGGCGTGCCGACGGTCGGCGGCCAGGTCCGTTTCCACACCCGCTATGACGGCAACATTCTCGTCAACGCGATGGCGGTCGGCCTCGCCGATACCGACAAGATCTTCTATGCCGCCGCCTCCGGCGTGAACATGCCGATCGTCTATCTCGGCTCCAAGACCGGCCGCGACGGCATCCACGGCGCCTCGATGGCCTCGGCCGAGTTCGACGACAAGTCCGAAGAGAAGCGTCCGACCGTGCAGGTCGGCGATCCCTTTGCCGAAAAGCTGCTGTTAGAGGCTTGTCTCGAGATCATGGAGAAGGGCTGCGTCATCGCGATCCAGGACATGGGCGCGGCGGGCCTGACCTGTTCGGCGGTGGAGATGGGCGCCAAGGGCGACCTCGGCGTCGATCTCGATCTCGACGCGGTGCCGACGCGCGAGATCGGCATGAGCGCCTACGAGATGATGCTCTCGGAGAGCCAGGAGCGCATGCTCATGGTGCTCAAGCCCGAGAAGGAGAAAGAGGCCGAGGCGATCTTCAAGAAGTGGGGCCTCGATTTCGCCGTGGTCGGCTACACCACGCCGAGCAAGCGCTTCGTGGTCAAGCATGGCGGTGACGTCATGGCCGATTTGCCGATCAAGGAGCTCGGCGACGAGGCGCCGCTCTATGATCGCCCGCATGTCCCCTCCGCCGCGCTGCCGGTCGTGCATGCGCGCGAGGTGGCGGCGCCGATGGGTCTCGGTGCCGCGCTCGAAAAGCTGATCGGAACGCCCGATATGTGCAGCAAGCGCTGGGTCTGGGAGCAGTACGACCACGTGATTCTCGGCAACACCATGCAGCGTCCCGGCGGCGATGCCGCGGTTGTGCGCGTGCAGGACGGCCCGAAGGGCTTGGCACTGACCGTCGACGTGACGCCGCGCTATTGCGAGGCTGATCCGTTTGAAGGCGGCAAGCAGGCGGTGGCGGAAGCCTGGCGCAACATCACCGCGGTTGGCGGCAAGCCGCTTGCGATCACCGACAATCTCAATTTCGGCAATCCTGAGCGGCCCGAGATCATGGGCCAGTTCGTCGGCTGCCTGAAGGGCATCTCGGAAGCCTGCCGCACGCTCGACTTCCCGGTCGTGTCCGGCAACGTCTCGCTCTACAACGAGACCAACGGCCGCGCGATCTTGCCGACGCCCTCGATCGGCGGCGTCGGCCTGCTCGATGATTTCACCAAGTCGGCGTCACTCGCCTTCAAGGCCGAAGGCGAGGCGATCCTCTTGATCGGCGAGACCCATGGCTGGCTCGGCCAGTCCGTTTACCTGCGCGACATCTGCGGTCGCGAGGAGGGCGCGCCGCCGCCGGTCGACCTCGCGGCTGAGAAGCGCAACGGCGACTGCGTGCGCGGCATGATCCATGCGGGCACCGCGACCGCCGTGCACGATCTCTCCGACGGTGGCCTGCTGATCGCGTTGGCCGAGATGGCGATGGCGAGCGGCATCGGCGCCAAACTGCTCGCGGCGCCGACCTCCTTGGTGCCTCAGGCCTATTGGTTCGGCGAGGACCAGGCGCGCTATCTCGTCACCGTGCCTGAAGCGGAAGCCGGCCGCGTGCTCGCCAAGATGCGCGGCTGCGAAGTGCCCTGCGTGCGGATCGGCACCACCGGCGGCGCTGCCGTCGCGATCGCGGGCGAAGCGCCTGTAACGATCGAGGCGCTGCGGACCTCGTTCGAGCGCTGGCTGCCGGAGTATATGGGCGGCAAGGCGGCCTGAGGGGCTGAACCGGTAGCCCGGATGAGCGAAGCGATATCCGGGTCTTTGTCGTGAGGTTTCCCGGATATCGCTACGCTCATCCGGGCTACGGGTATCGCGCCTCACAACACGTGCGAGGCCCCCGGAATCTTCCGTAAGGCCGCCGTCAGAACCCAGCTCAGGACCACCGTGAGCACGAAGCCGATCGTGGCTTTCACGATCGCCGGCAGGCTGTAGTCGAACAGCGCGTACTGGATCCACAACGCGATCGGGTAGTGCACCAGGAAGATGCCGTAGGCATCCGCTTGCATGCGGTCGAGCAGGTTCGGGCCCGGCGACTTCTGGTGTAGGAAGAACGCGAGAATCGCGAGCAGGATCGAGCCTGAGAACAGCACGAAGAACGTGCCGTAGATCGCCTGGTACCAGTGCGGCTGCGGGTCGGGATTACCGAGGATCTCGCGCTTGATGTAGATCATGCCCCACATCAGGCAGTAGGGGATCAGCGTGGCGATCACCCACAGCCAGCGCTGTTTCGGCAACTGCCCGCCGGCGCTGAGAATGCCGCGATCGAAGTTCGCCGCTCCAACGCTGACGCCGATGAAGAAATAGGCGAAGTAGAGCAGGATGCGGCTCGCCTGCACTGAGAACGGCCCGAGCTCGAACCATTTGCTGCCGCCGAAATAGAGCAGCGCCGGCACGTAGGCGATTGCCGTGACGACGACGAGCAGCAGCCAGAATACGGCCGGCTGGTCGAATCCGCGCAGCGACACGCGGTTGCCCGGGTCGACCAGATGCGCGGAGACCCGGTAGAGCAGGCTCGCGGTCAGGTCGAATGCCAGCAGCACCCACACGAACCAGATCGGGCCGCTCGGCCACGGGCCAACCGTGATCGTCTTCCACCAGAACGCCGTGAAGCTCAGCCCGGGATCGTGCCGCAGCGCGATCGCGTAATAGGCGAGCGGGATGACGGTGAACGCCGCGATCGCGAACGGCAGCCCGAGCCGCAACAGGCGGTCGCGGAGAAAAACTGACGGCGCCTTGCGCGCGATGCCGGGCCAGGTGAACAGTCCCGACAGGAAGAAGAACATTGCCATGAAGAAGCTGTCGGTGGCCAGCACGACCACGTCGAAACCGGCCCAGGACGCCGGATCGGTGTGCCCGAAATAGGTGTAGGGAATCACGGCGTGGTGCAGCAGCACCACCAGCGTCAGGAAGGTGCGGGCGCGATCGAGCGACAGATTGCGCGCCTTGGCCCTCGGCGCCGCGTGCGCCTCTGCCCCGATCGTCGCTGAATGTGACATCGTCATCGTGGCCGCCCCGGTCGCGCTTCTGTCCCGCCCGGACTTTGCCGCCGGGAACCGGATTCAGCAAGGGTCGTTTGGGACGCCCGCAGGTCCCTGAGACCGCTAGGAACCAGTTCCCTGCGACGAAGTTAGCGTTCGCCAAAAGGGCTTGAGGACCGCGGCGGGCGGTACAATTTCGGAGCTGGCGATGACGATCCTGAAATGGGCACTGATCTTCTTACTTGTCTCGATCGTAGCCGGCGTGCTCGGCTTCACCGGCATCTCGGCCGCCTCCGCCGACATCGCCCGCTTCCTGTTCTACGTGTTCGTCGCGATCTTCCTGGTGCTGCTGATCCTGGGGCTGACGATATTCAGGGCGTAGCGGGGCGCTGCCCACGCACACAGTCGTCATGCCCGGGCTTGCCGTCTTCGCTGAAGCTTCGCCGGCCCAACACCTATAGCCCGGCGAAGCCTCGGCGGAGCCGGGTCCCGGGCATCGACGTTGTTCTGTATCCGCGATTGCCCAAAAACGTGGATGGCCGGGACGAGCCCGGCCATGACGGAAGCAGCTACCCCAATTCCTCGATCTTCACCTTGTCCGGATAGAAGGCGAGATGGCCCGAAATCTCGGTCATCGCGGGAAAGGGGGCCTCATAGGTCCAGATCGCGTTGTCCAGTGTCTTGCCGTCCGCCTTGACGCTGTAATAGCTCGCATCCCCCTTGTAGGGGCAGTGGGTGACGCGGTCGGTGCGCTCTAGCAGCGCCATGTTGGCGTCCTGCCGCGGCACATATTGCACCGCCGGATATTTCGCCTCTTTCAGCGTCAGCGCTTTGGTGGTCTCGGCGATCACGATATCGCCGGCTGTGACGCGGACGCGCCGGGGATTTGGGGTGATGGTGATGGGGTGGTCGGGCCCTGGAAGCTTCATGATTTCACGCCTTTTTCGATCACTCTGCCGCGCGCGGCACTTTGTCGTGGCTTTATCCAGATCGGATCACCGATATAGTGCCGGAAGGCGTGACGTAGAAGGCCGTTCACGCTAAGTTTGGCCGCGCCGGAAGGTTGGCTTTGTAGAACCGGACCCCGGCAGCGATTCGACGACAAGACTGATTGCAGCCGAGACAGGAGCACGACCCGAATGCCAATGGACGCCCACGATATCGAGGCGATGATCAAGGCGGCGATCCCCGATGCCGAGGTGACCATCCGTGACCTCGCCGGGGACGGCGATCACTATGCCGCGACCGTGATCTCGGAGACCTTCCGCGGCAAGTCCCGCGTCCAGCAGCACCAGATCGTCTATCAGTCCCTCCGCGGCCAAATGGGCGGCGTGCTGCATGCGCTGGCGCTGCAAACCGGGGTGCCGGGCGCTTGATCTGATCGTGACGGGGGGATGACGATGGCTGCGGACAATCCGCGCGGCGCGATGTTTCGCGTCATCCTGCCAAACCAGCACAGCCGCGTCACCAATGCCGAGCTGTTCTTCGACCTGGTCTTCGTTTTCGCGATCACGCAGGTCTCGCACACACTGCTGCACCATTTCACGCCGCTCGGTGCCGTGCACGTCGCGGTGCTGTTTCTCGCGGTATGGTGGGTGTGGGTCTACACCGCCTGGGTCACCAACTGGCTCGATCCCGAGCTGACGCCGGTCCGGATCCTGCTCTTCCTGATGATGCTGGGCGGCCTCGTGCTGTCGACGACGATCCCGACCGCCTTCGAGGGGCGGGGCCTGTGGTTTGCGATCGCTTACGCAACGATGCAGGTCGGGCGCACCGCCTTCTGGATGTTTGCAACGCCGCGGCATCGAACTGCGGTCCGGCACAATGCGATCCGCATCCTGACGTGGCTCTCGGTCTCCGCGATCTTCTGGATCCTCGGCGGCCTCGCCCATGACGAGGCGCGGCTATGGTTCTGGATTGTGGCGCTGACGATCGAATATGTCTCGCCGGCGGTGCGCTTCTGGATCCCCAAGCTGGGCTTCTCGTCGGTCGAGGCCTGGGCCGTCGAAGGCGGCCACATGGCCGAGCGCTGCTCGCTGTTCGTCATCATCGCGCTTGGCGAGGCCGTTGTCGTCAACGGTGCGACGTTTGCCGAGCTTGACTGGACCGCTGACAACATTTCGGCCTTCGTCTCCGCGCTGGTCGGCAGCATCGCGATGTGGTGGGTCTATTTCCACAAGGGCGCCGAGGCCGGAGCCGAGCGCATCTCGAGATCCGCCGAATCCGGCCGCTTGGCGCGGCTCGCCTACACCTACCTGCATATGCCGATCGTCGCCGGCATCATCCTGACCGCGGTCTCCGACGAACTCGTGCTGAAGCATCCGGTGGGGCATTCAGATGTCAGGATCATCGTGAGCACGATCGGCGGGCCGCTGCTGTTCCTGGTCGGCACCATCCTGTTCAAGCACGCGATCCGCGGCTTCCTCCAGCTCTCGCACGGGATTGGCATCATCGCGCTCGCGGCACTGTGGTGGTTTGCCGCCGAACTGTCGCCGCTATGGCTGTCGGTCGCCGCGACGGTGATCATGATCGTTGTTGCGGTATGGGAGTCGGTTTCGCTGGGATCGACGCCGGAAGAAGCCGAGGAGCATTGAGCCGCCGCCATTGGCGCCGGAGCGCTTACTCCGCCACCTCCAGCGCGTGCACTGAGAACATCTTCGCCGCATCCGTCCAGCTCTCGCGCACCCGCCAACCCGCGCCTTGCGCCAGCGTCGCGAAGCGCTCGATGCTGTATTTGTAGCTGTTCTCGGTGTGGATGCTCTCGCCGGCGCGGAACGAAAAGCTGGTGCCGAGCAGGCGCACGGTCTGGCTCTTCTTGCTGATCAGGTGCATCTCGATGCGGTGCCGCTCGCGATTGTAGATCGCGCGATGGGTGAAGGCGGAAAGGTCGAAATTGCCGCCGAGCTCGCGGTTGATCCGCACCAGCACATTGAGATTGAAGCGAGCGGTGACGCCGGCGGCATCGTTATAGGCGTCGTGGAGCAGGCGCTCCTCCTTCTCGAGATCGGCGCCGATGATCATCTGCGCGCCGCGGCCCAGAATGGCGCGTGCGCTCTTCAGGAAGGCCTGCGCTTCATGCGGTTCGAAATTGCCGATGGTCGAGCCTGGGAAGAACCCGACCTTGGGCATGGTCGCCACCGCCTTGGGCAGCTCGAACGGCGTGGTGAAGTCGGCCGCCACCGGGTAGATGCCGAGTGACGGAAAATCCCGCTTCAGTCCGTTTGCCTGCGCCGTCAGGAAGTCGCCGGAGATGTCGACGGGCACATAGGCCGCGAACTTGCAGTGGTTGAGCAGCAGGCGGACCTTTGTGGTCGCGCCTGCGCCGAATTCGACGAGGGCCGCGTGCTCCGGAATGATTTTCGCGATCTCGCTGCCGCGCTCCTTCAGGATCGCTAGCTCCGTGCGCGTCGGGTAATATTCCGGCAGCCGCGTGATGGCCTCGAACAATTCAGATCCGGCCGCATCGTAGAAATATTTCGGCGACAGCTTTTTAGGCTGCTGCGACAGGTCCTCGATGGCCTCGCGGGCAAAGGCGGTGGTCTGTTCGTCGGGAAGATGGGCTTCGGCCAAGGCGCTAGCGTGCACATTCATGATACTCTCCTGAACGCGCTGTCCGGCGCGCATTTGTCGTCGGATGAGAATTTTACTCGTAGTCGGCGAGCCGCAGTCCCGTGAATTGCCAGCGGTGGTGCGGATAGAAGAAGTTGCGATAGGTGATACGGCTGTGCCCCTCCGGAGTTGCAAGCGAAGAGCCGCGCAGCACCAGCTGGTTGACCATGAACTTGCCGTTGTATTCGCCGAGCGCGCCTTCGATCGCGCGATAGCCGGGATAGGGCGAGTAGGACGATCGCGTCCACTGCCAGACGATGCCGAAGGCATCGTTGAGCTGGCCCGAGCGGGCCGCGACCTCCCATTCCATCTCGGTCGGCAGATGTTTTCCGGCCCAGCGCGCAAAGGCGTCAGCCTCGTAATAGCTGACGTGGCAGACGGGCGCGTCGGGATCGACCGGCTTGAGGCCGGCCAGCGTCATCACATGCCATTGGCCGTCGATCTCGCGCCAATGACCGGGGCAGTCCCAGCCCTCGTTGTTCACGGCCGCAAAACCGTCCATCAGCCACAGCGTTGCGGTCCGGTAGCCCCCGTCACGCATGAAGGCGAGCCATTCGCGATTGGTGACGAGATTGCGTGCGAGCTTGACCGGGCCGACGAGGGCGCGGTGCGCCGGCTTCTCGTTGTCGAAATGAAAACTATCATCGACGTGACCGACGGTGTGGATGCCTTCGTTCAGCGTCAGCCAATCCTCGCTGGCCGGCGTCGCGGCCGGGAAGCGCCACTCCGGATCATAGGCCGGCGGGATCGGGTTCTGCGCGAAGGCGTGCAGGATGTCGGTGAACATCAATTCCTGATGTTGCTGCTCGTGATTGAGGCCGACCTCGACCAGCGGCGCGATCTCGCGAAGCTTGTCCTCGCCGGCGTCGCGGAAGAATTTCACGACGGCAGCGTCGACATGTTTTCGATAAGCGCCGACCTGATCGGCGCTCGGACGGGTGATGTCGCCGCGGTGATTGCGGGAATGGCGCGGACCGGCGCTGACGTAATAGGAATTGAACAGGAAGGCGAAGTCAGGGTGAAAGGGCCGGTAGCCCGCACAGTGCTCGCCGAGCACGAACTGCTCCCAGAACCACGTGGTGTGCGCCCTGTGCCATTTCGTCGGGCTCGCATCCGGCATGGACTGGATCTGCTGGTCCTCCGGCGACAGTGGCGCGGCCCGGCGCTCCGTCTCGTCGCGAACGGCGAGAAACGCGTCTTCCAGCCTCTGGGCAAGGCCGCCCAAATCGACCGACAGTGACGGAGCGGGGGCCGGAGCGGAGGCTTGTTTCGTCACGTTTTTCTCCAGACAGGACAAGAGAACGTTGTTGGTGTGGACGGGTTCCAAAACGCCGGGTTCGTCCTAGATAGGGGCTCCGTGACGGTATGAAAGTCCTCCCTGACGATGATATTCGTGGCATCATGCAATGGGCCGGTGCAGCCGAGAGCGGTCCACAAGAGGCAGCTCGCCGCCATTTTACTTTGGATGCACAACGGTTTGGGCTACATATATACCCAGGTATCGGGTTAGATCGGCGGAGCCAGCCCGAAGCAATTGGAGTGGGCTCCGCCCCATAAGGACACGGATATGAGCATCGAGGAATTCATCGCCAACGAAGTGAAGTCGAACGACGTGGTTCTGTTCATGAAGGGCACACCGCAATTTCCGCAGTGCGGGTTCTCCGGCCAGGTCGTCCAGATCCTCGACCACATCGGCGTCGGCTATAAGGGCCTCAACGTTCTCGAATCCGCCGAACTGCGCAACGGCATCAAGGACTATTCGAACTGGCCGACCATTCCGCAGCTCTATGTGAAGGGCGAGTTCGTCGGCGGCTGCGACATTGTCCGCGAGATGTTCCAAGCCGGTGAATTGCAGCAGCTCTTCTCCGAAAAGGGCGTCGCTGTCGCGGCCTGATACGTGACCCAGCTGACGCGCCGGATCGGCGGCGCGGAGCTCAAGGTCATCGTTGCTGACATCACCACGCTGAGCGTTGACGCCATCGTCAACGCGGCCAACACGTCGCTCCTGGGTGGGGGCGGCGTGGATGGCGCGATCCATCGGGCGGCCGGGCCCGAGCTTCTAGCCGCGTGCCGGAAGCTCGGAGGATGCCCGACCGGCGATGCCAAGATCACGAAGGGCTACCTTCTCCCTGCGCGTCATGTCATCCATGCAGTCGGTCCGGTCTGGCACGGCGGCACTCGCGGTGAGGCAGAGGCGCTGGGCTCCTGTTATCGCCGTGCGCTTGAGCTCTGCGGGGCCAATCAGCTGACCTCCGTGGCGTTCTCCGCGATTTCGACCGGGGTTTACGGCTTTCCAGCCGACCAGGCCGCGAAGATTGCGGTCCATGCGACCATTGAGGCCCTGCCGGCCGCGCCGTTGGTCGTCGACGTCATATTTTGCTGTTTCTCGGAAAAGAGCGCGGCTCTGCACGCGGACGCTTTGGCGCGGTACGGCGGCCCTTGTGCCTGATGACGTGGTCGGTACACTCCGCCGGGCCATGTTCCGGGGAGGGGATATGATTTCACAGTCTGGACTGCGCGCGCTTGTCTGCGCCGCGCTTGTATCGTTAGGTACGATGTCGTTCGCGCGGGCGGAGGGCACCTACGAGATTCCGGCCGGCGCGCATTTCAATCCGGACAAGCTCGCGAGGATCACCGAGTTCTTCAAGAACGAGGTCGCGACCGGCAAGATCGCAGGGGCAAACGTCCTCATCAAGCAACATGGCAAGCCCGTCTACCACGAAGTCTTCGGCGTGCAGGACGCCGTCAGCAAGGCGCCGATCACCGACAAGACGATCTTCCGCCTGTTCTCGATGAGCAAGGCGATCACTTCCGTCGTTGCAGTGAAGTTGATCGAGGAAGGTACGATCAAGCTCGACGATCCCGTCTCGAAATACATTCCCTCCTTCGCCAATGTGAAAGTCGGCGTCGAGAAGAAGGCCGAGGACGGCACCAAGTCGCTCGAGCTCGTGCCGCCCAACCGGCCGATGACGGTGCACGATTTGATGACGCACACCTCCGGCGTCACCTACGGCTTCTATGGCGACAGCCTGGTCCGCAAGGCCTATCGCGACGCCAACATCTATGCCGGCGATTTCGACCTCGCGGAGTTCGCCGAGCGCATCGCAAAACTGCCGCTGCACAACCAGCCGGGCGCGCTGTGGCAATACGGCCATTCCACCGACATCCTGGCGCGGGTCATGGAAGTCGCGGCCGGCAAGCCGCTCATCGAGATCGAACGGGAGAAGCTGCTCGACCCGCTCGGCATGGTCGACACCGGCTTCTTCGTCACCGATCCCGAGAAGCAGAAGCTGCTGGCGCAGCCGGTGCCGAACGACAGCGATTTCCGGGTCGGGCGGATCAACGATCCGACAGTCGTCAAGAAGATCCAGTTCGCCAGCGGCGGTATGGTCACGACCATGGCCGATTATGAGCGCTTTACGCAGATGCTGCTACAGGGCGGCAATCTCGACGGCAAGACCATTCTCAAGCCCGAGACGTTCAAGCTGATGGTGACTGACCAGATCGGCCTCAAGTCGGGCGTCGATCGCGATTATTTTTATTTCCCCGGTGACGGTTTTGGTTTCGGTCTCGGACTTGCGGTGCGCACCGACCCCGGCAACGCAAAACCGCCGCCGCCCGGCGATCTCGGCGAATTGAAATGGGATGGCGCCTCCGGCTGCTATTTCGTGGTCGACCCCAAGCAGGACATGTTCTTCGTGCTGCTGGAGCAGACCCCGACCGAGCGCCAGCGCGTGCAGCGAACATTGAAGCAGCTGGTTTATGAAGCGATGGAGAATTGACATGTTCGGGCGCCGCGCATTGATCGCGGCGCTCGTCCTTCTCGCCGGCGGCATCGTTGCGAAGGCAGGTTCCGAGAGACCTGCGGTCCACACGCTCGCGCCCGCGGGGCTGGCGAAGGTTTCCGACTACATCCGCAACGAGGTGGCCACCGGCAAGATCCCCGGAGCCATCCTGCTGCTTCAGCAGCACGGCAAGCCGGTCTATTATCAGAATTTCGGCGTCCGCGACGTCGCGACCGAGTTATCGATGAGCGCGGACACGATCTTCCGCCTCTATTCGATGTCAAAGCCGGTGACCTCAGTCATGGCGATGATGCTGGTTGAGGAGGGCAAGCTGTCGCTCGACGATCCCGTCTCGAAATACATTCCGGCCTTCGCCGGCATGAAGGTCGGCATCGAGAAGAAGGCCGAGGACGGCAAAGTCGCCCTGGTGCTGGAGCCGCTGGAGCGACCCATCACGATCAAGGATCTGCTGCGCCACACCTCGGGGCTGCCTTACGGCTATTACGGCGGCGGCATGGTGCGCGAGCTCTATGCGAACGCCAATCTCTTCAACAGCGATCTGACCAACGCCGAATTCGCCGCCAAGATCGCCACGCTGCCGCTTGTCGAGCAGCCCGGCACGGTGTGGGATTACGGCTATTCCACCGACGTGCTCGGCCGCGTCGTCGAAATCATTGCGGGAAAGACGCTGCTGCAGTTCGAGAAGGAGCGGCTGCTCGATCCGCTCGGCATGACCGAGACGGCTTTCTTCGTCGCCGATCCCGCCAAATTCCCGCGCATCGCCGAGCCGATGCCGGAGGACCGCAACATCAATCCGACGACGCAGGTCCGCGACATCAGGCGGCCTGCGACCTGGGAATCGGGCGGCGGCGGCATGGTCGGTACGATTGGCGACTACGCCCGCTTCGCCCAGATGCTGCTGAATGGCGGCACCTATGACGGCCGACGCTATCTCAAACCGGAGACCATTGCGCTGATGGCCTCGGATCATATCGGTCCGGAGACGAAGATCGCGCGCGACCAGAACTATTATCCGGGCGGGTCTTCCGGCTTCGGCCTCGGCCTCGCCGTGCGCATCTCGGTGCCTCCTGGAACAACGTGGCCGCTTGGCGAATATCGCTGGGACGGCGTCGGCGGCACGTTCTTCTTCATCGATCCCGAGGACGATCTGTTCGGGATCTTCATGGTGCAGACCCCGACGCAGCGCGGCCGGATTCAACTGGCGCTGAAGACGCTGATCTACCAGGCGATGGGGCGGTGATTACGCTCCGCGCACGATCTCGCGGATATATCCGATCGTCTCCTCGACCTGGCTCGCATTGACGTCGAGATGCGTGCAGGCGCGGATGCGGCCGTCCATCATCGCAAGCGTCACGCCGCGCTGGCGCAGCGCCGCGACCATCTTGTCGCCGGGAACGCCGGTACCATCGGGCTTGAAGAACACCAGGTTGGTTTCGGGCTCCTGCACCTCGATGCCTGCGATCTGCGACAGTCCGCGGGCGAGCGCGCGCGCGTTGGCGTGATCGTCGGCGAGCCGATCGACATGATGGTCGAGCGCGTAGATGCAAGCCGCCGCGCAGATTCCGGCCTGTCGCATCGAGCCGCCGAGGCGCTGCTTCCACTGCCAGACCGCATCGATGAAGGCGCGCGAGCCCGCGAGCACGCCTCCGATCGGCGCGCCCAAGCCCTTCGAAAAGTCGATCCAGGCCGAATCCCACCCCGCGGTCATGTCGCGCGGAGAGATGCCGCTCGCAACTGTGGCATTGAGCAGGCGCGCGCCGTCCATGTGGGTGACGAGGCCATGTTGTTTCGCGATCGCGACGATCTCGTCGAGCGCGGCCTTCTTCCAGACCGTACCGCCGCCGATATTGGCGGTCTGCTCGACGCTGACCACCGTCTGCGGCGGCTGGTAGCGGGTACGCGGATGCAGCGCTCTGCGAAAGGTCTCCGGCGTGAACTGGCCGTCGGGTCCCTTCAGCTGCGTGACCTGAAAGCCGCCGATCGCGGCATGCGCGCCGCCTTCGCGCGCGATGATGTGGGCGCTCTCATGGGCGAGGATCTCGTCGCCGGGGCGGCAATGCACCAGCGTCGCGGTGACGTTGCACATCGTGCCTGACGGCATGTACACCGCGGCTTCCTTGCCGAGCAGCTCGGCCACGCGCTCGCACAGGGCGTTCACGGTCGGATCGTCGCCGACCTGCTCGTCGCCGACCTCCGCCCGCGCCATCGCCTCGCGCATCGCAGGTGTCGGCTTTGTCTGCGTGTCCGAGAGCAGATTGATGCGCACCGGCGGCGCCTTGGGATCGATCGGGGGAGGGGTATAGAGCATGCGACGCCTCCTGAAGGTAAACGGCCACTGAAGTGTGGCTCTTTAAGCAAAAAAGGCCCCGGCGAACCGGGGCCTTTCGATATTCAGATCTTAGCGCGAATAGAATTCGACGACCAGATGCGGCTCCATCTGCACCGGGAACGGCACGTCGGAGAGGTGCGGGATGCGAATGTATTTCGCGGTCATCTTGCCATGGTCGACTTCGAGATAGTCGGGGGTGTCACGCTCGGAGAGCTGGCTGGCTTCGAGGACGTGGGCAAGCTGCTTGGATGATTCCTTGACCTCGATCACATCGCCGAGCTTGACCAGATAGCTCGAGATGTTGACCTTGCGGCCGTTCACCTTGACGTGGCCGTGGTTGATGAACTGGCGCGCGGCGAAGATCGTCGAGACGAACTTGGCGCGGTACACAACCGCGTCGAGACGGCGCTCGAGCAAGCCGATCAGGTTCTCGCCGGTGTCACCCTTGAGGCGGCTGGCCTCGACATAGATGCTGTGGAACTGACGCTCGGAGATGTTGGCGTAATAGCCCTTCAGCTTCTGCTTGGCGCGGAGCTGCACGCCGAAGTCGGAGAGCTTGCCCTTGCGGCGTTGGCCGTGCTGGCCGGGGCCGTATTCGCGGCGGTTCACGGGGCTCTTCGGGCGGCCCCAGATGTTCTGGCCCATACGGCGATCGAGCTTGTACTTCGCCTCACTGCGCTTAGTCATCGCGTCCTCTTCAGGTACTTGGTTTGAGGAAACGCGCCCTCCTGTGTGACGGGCTAGCCCGGCACTGACAGGTCCGATCCCAAAGCTTAAGGGACAGGACCACGGGTCGCGAAACGCTTCGCGGGCCGAAATCGGCCCGCGAGCAAGCGGCTTTTAGGGGGATTTGGGGCTCGCTGTCAATGCGAATGGCCCGGAATCACGTTCCGACTGCCCGGATCGACTTCGACCCGGCCGCACGCAATTCGGCAGCGATTTCAGTGTTCAGGACCTGTTCCAGCCGGGTCAGGACGCGGGCGATCGGGGCGGCGTCGGTGACCCGATGATCCCAGCGGATCACGACATGGATGGTCTGGTCAGGCCCGACCACCCCATAGCTGACGATGAAGGGGCCGGGCGTGATCGGGTGAAGCTCGCCACCGCCATAGGCGGCCACCGAGCTCACTGCGAAGCTGCCGAACCAGTTGCCGCGCTGCCGGCCGAAATTCAGCCCGATCGCCCAAGACAGCCGCCGCAACGGCAGCGGCAGGCGGGTCGCCCGCATGATCTTGCGAAACATGGGAATTTCGTCGATCGGGGCGGTCTTTGCGTGCCGGATCTCGGCGTCGACCGCAGTCAGCGTCATGGCCTCGGGAGCCGCGATTCGCTGCGGGATCACGCATTCCTCGCCGCCCTCGACCCGGGCAATGGCCACCGACGCTACGCTCTTCGGCAGCTCGTAAAGCGACGGCCAGGGCCATTTGGCATAGACGGTACGCAGGACCGGCTCGTCCCTGGCGACGAGGGCAAAAGCCTTGACGAACATGGCCGCCCAGCCGGCTGGCGCCATCGCGCCCGCGCGGGCCTCCAGCAGGGGGCCAATATCGAGCGAACGGGACAGGGACACGAAGGGCACGCCCATCGAGGCGTGCATGAGGTCGATAATCAGGCGACGCGGCAGCGAAATGGTCTTGGGCGTCCCGCGCATCGCTCTTTGGTTTCCCCTGATTAAAGTTTGTGCAGCGAGCGGGGTTCCCGCTCGCCGCCTGCTCTAGCACGAACCAACCCGCATGGGGCCGGTCGGTTCGCCGCATCAGGGCGCCGGCGAGGCCAGCGGCTTAGTCTTGTCGACGACGTAAACTCCAAGCACTTTCATAGCCTTATCGCCGTGGGCTTTGGCGTCATGCACGACGCCCGCCGGGATCTGGTAGGAATCGCCGGCTTTCAGCGTCTTTTCCGGCTGCCCGTCGATGAGGAGATTGAGTTCACCTTCGAGCACGTAGCCGGTCTCGATGCCCGGATGGGTATGGCGTCCGGCCGCGCCGCCCGCCGGGACCTCCGCGATGGCCGTGATGGTGTTGTAGCCATCCGGAAACTCGACCTTCTGGAGCGGGGTGCGCTTGATGCCGGGCTGCTGGGCGAAGGCCGCAACAGCGAGGCCGGTGAAGGCGAGAGCGAGCAAAGTCTTTTTGAGCATGGTTTTTCCTCCCTGGAACGGCTGAGCCTAGCAGCGCCGCGGTTCCCGGCAAGACTCAATGGCTAGCGCTTGATCCCCTCGAACGCTGCTATGATGCCGCGCTGGAATAGCGACCAGTCGAAGCCGAGCGCGATCGCGCGGTAGCCGCGGTCGACCAGGGCGTTGGCCTGGTCCGCGGTACGGGCCACACCGCCGATCGGCACACCGCTTCTGAGGATGCCGGCCTCGGCCCGCGCCACCAGCTCCAGCAATTCCGGATCGTCCATCTGGCCGCGCTTGTTGATGGAGGTGGCGAGATCGCCGGGGCCGATCACAGCTACATCGATGCCGGGCGTGGCCATGATCTCGTCGATGCGGTTGACGGCGTCGACGTGCTCGATCGTGATCATGCAGATCATCTCGTCGTCGGCGCTGGCCATGTAGTCCGGCATCGACTGGCCCCAGCGGAATGGCGCATGGAACGGACCCCAGAGCCGATCGCCGCGTGGAGGATAGCGCACGCTGCGCACCGCTTTCTCGGCCTCCGCGCTATTGGTGATCATCGGGAAATTGATGCCGAAGGCGCCGATGTCCATCGGTGCCTTCGCAAGCCATGGCTCGTTCGCCGCGATGCGCACCAGCGGCGTGCATGGGGTGCCGGTGGTGGCCGCGATCATCGCATGTGCTTCGGTCAGTCCAATCGGCCCGTGCTCGAGATCGACGATGATCCAGTCGAGAGAGCGCGCCATGATCTGCACGGTCTGCACGCTCGGGATCGTCGCGATCGCGCCGAAGGCAGGACGACCCTCGCGCCAGAGCTGGCGAAGACGGTTGAGCGGCGTGGTCGGGACGGACATGGGAAGAACCTGTAGGAAACGACGACGGCGGACCCTAGCAGCGGGGCGTCGAGGCGCAAGATCAGGCCGGAATGCGGCCGCCGAAGAACGGCGTCAGCATGGCCGAAAGGCCATGCACGCGGTTCGAGGTGAAGATCATTTCGGCGCTGGATTGCGCGATGCCACCGGTGTGCGGGCCGAGCAGATCCGAGACGCGGCGGGCGATCGCGGGCGCCGGATCAATCCAGTCGACCGGCCAGGGGGCGAGCTTTTTCAGCCGGTCGAGCAGCAGCGGGTAATGCGTGCAGGCGAGCACCACGGTGTCGGTGCGTGCGCCTGCGTCCCCGGCATCGCCCACGAAACACGGGGCGAGCTCGGCGAGGATGGCGTCGTCGCTGACGGGAGAGCCGCTGAGCTCTGCCTCAGCCAGCGCGGCCAGCTCGGGCGAGCCGACCAGTGTCACCTCGCAACCCTGTGCGAAATCGCGGATCAGCGCCTTGGTGTATTCGCGCTTCACGGTGCCCCTGGTGCCGAGCACCGACACGCGCCGGCTCCTCGATTGCGCGCAGGCCGGCTTGATCGCCGGCACCGTGCCGACGAAGGGCAGGGAATAAGCGGCGCGCAGATGCGATAGGACCAGCGTGGACGCCGTGTTGCAGGCGATCACGACGAGGTCAGGATCGTGCATGCCGATCAATTCCCCCATCAGCGGCACCACGCGGGCGATGATCTCGTCCTCGCTGTGGTGGCCATACGGGAAGAAGGCGTCGTCCGCGACGTAGACGTAATGCGCGTCGGAGCGCGCAGCCACGACCTCACGCAGGACCGTGAGGCCGCCAAGGCCGGAATCGAACACCAGAATCGTCGGGGAATTGGTCACGTGAACACTCTAGCCCGCCATGGTTACCATTCGGTTTTTGGGGCGGTTTTGCGGCAGGGGCACTTAGGGCTATTTTGGAACGATTCAATTTCGCGACGGCCACATGTTCCCGGTATCAGCTGCCGTACGGCGGTGCGGATAGGGACAGGCCCCGCAAAACTCCGGAGCACCGACATGATCAGAAATACCAGTCACGGCTGGGGCAGCATTTCCCGATGGCTGCACTGGAGTCTGGCGCTGACCATCATCGGCATGATCGGCTTCGGGTGGTGGATGAACCACATCCCGGCGCGTCCCGACCGCTTCTTCTACCGCTCGATCCACGCCGATATCGGCTATGTGATCCTGCTGCTCACCGTGCTGCGCCTGGTGTGGCGCCTCGTCAACCCGACGCCGATCATGCCGGCCGGGACCTCGCGCTGGCAGAAGGTCGCCGCCCATGTCAGCCACGGCGCGCTCTACCTCGCCGTCATCATCGTCACCATGCTCGGCTGGGCGCATTCCGGTGCGCACGCACCTGATTATTCGAACTTCTTCGGCCTGTTTCACGTGCCGCAATTCACGGCTCCCGACCGCGCGGCGGCTGGCGTCTATGAAGACCGCCACATCCTCTTTGCCTATGTGCTGCTCGCCTTGATCGCGATTCACGTGATCGCCGCCCTGTGGCACCATTTCATCCGCCGCGACCGCATTGTGGCGCGGATGGTGACGGACGAGGCGGGGTAGGGCGGACATGGGAGGAAGCATCGCGCCCGCGATTGCTTCGCTGCGCTCGCAATGACGGAGTAAGGTGTGGGGTCACGAACTATCCAATTGCGATCGCAGGAGGTCTCATGCTCACCGTCCATCATCTCGGCAAGTCGCAGTCCGAGCGTATCGTCTGGCTGTGCGAGGAGCTGGGGATTCCCTACGAGTTGAAGCGCTATGCGCGCGATCCCGTCACCATGCTGGCTCCGGCCGAGTACAAGGCGCTGCATCTGGCCGGCACGGCGCCTGTGATCACCGACGGCGAGTTGGTGCTCGCGGAATCCGGCGCCGTCGTCGACTACATCGTTGCAAAATATGGCAACGGCCGACTCGTGCTCGGTCCCACTGATCCCGCCTTCGCGCAGTTTCTGTATTGGGTTCATTTCGCCAATGGCAGCCTGCAACCCGGTATGGGACGGATGATGATCCTGAACCGGCTCGATCTCGCCAAGGACAATCCGACCCTGCTCGCGATGAAGGGGCGTCTCGATCAGGCCTACGATCTTCTCGACGCAAGGCTTCGCGAGGCCGAATATCTTGCGGGCAGCGCCTTCACGACCGCCGACATCATGACAGTTTTCTCGCTGACCACGATGCGCTACTTCCAGCCCTATGACCTCCAGCGCTCTCCGAACGTGGTCAAATATCTCGGCCGCATCAGTGCGCGGGCGGGCTATCGGCGTGCGATGGAGAAGGGCGACCCGGGCATGGCGCTGCTCTTGGACTGAGCGGCGAGGCGATCGCTCACGCGATCCTGTTCGTGGTGGCGGCCCTCTCTGTTGCCAGCTGCTTCTGCAGGCGCTCGATGTTTTGCAGCAGCCGCTGGCTGGTCAGCACCAGGAAGTAATAGCCGAACTGCGGGTCCTGGAAGTAGATCTCGAGCAGCCGGTCGTAGGTGATCGTCAGCACCTGGCCGTCCTCGATGCATTCGACCGTTCCGGTGCGCCGGTTGTCCGGCGTGAGGAAGCCGAGTTCGCCCATGAGCGTTCCGGGCAGGATCTCGATGTTGATCTCCTTGACCAGGAACTTGCCGGTGACGGTGAGGAACATCTCGTTAGCCGGATCGCGCAGCTTGAACAGCGTATCGCCGCGACGATATTTGCGTTCGGTCATGAACGGCTTGAGCCATTCGATCGACATGTCGCCTTCGGCTGCATGGCGCGCCTTCTTGACGAGCTTGAGCATCTGCCGCAGGCGCAAGGCGTTGATCGGTAGCAGCAGGAGATAGAGCAGGAAGGTCGACACGTTGGCGGAGAGCGCGCCGAAGACGGCGAAGAACGCGCAGCCGACCATGTTGGCGACGCGCAGCGGCACCATCGTTCGCATCAGGAGGGTGGCGACGAAGAAGCCGGCGCCGACCGCGGCGAACATATTGGCCAACGTGATGTTCTGGACGAAGATCTCCAGCATCCGATTGAAGATCGAGTCATAGGTGACGTTGTTTGGATCGAGGCCCATCTGGACCAGGATCTTCGCGATCCTGAGGTTATCCGTCGCCGCCTCGAGAATGCGGTCGAGGATCGACGAAATGTCTGTGCTGCCGGACGGCATGGTACTATCCCCGCGTAAGGCCTTCAGTCCCGGTCGGTATTCTCGACACCTATAGCCGAAATCGAACGACGACCGCTTGAATGAAGTTTTGGGCCGCCGTGCCGCAAGAGGCAAATTTTAGCCTGATCGGGCGTTTCGGCAATTGCCTGTTTGGCGGTGCATATGGCCGTGGCGCGCCCGCGATTCGGGGGCCAGTGGGTACGAGCCTCGGCGTGGTCGACCTCGGCGGCCGACCGGGCGAGGGGGACCAGGCGTGGGCGTGGGGCGATCCCCCCGCCTTAGGGCTTGGCGGGCGGCACGACCTCCTGCTCGACCAAGCCGAGGTGCCCCGGCAGTGAACCAGCGCGCAGCAGCATGGCGACGCTGTTTGCTTCCTCCAGGGCGAAATTGCCGGAGATCTGGCCCGAGCCGCCGGTGATGGGCTCGCGGATGATGGGGGCGGAGATCACCTTGCCGTCGAGCACGATGGCGAAGGGCTTTGCGATATTCTCTTCGGTGATGTGGGCAAAGCGCCGCGTGCCGCGGCCGTTGAAGCGGAACGAGGCGATCGGCTCTTTCGTGGCGCTCGCAAACCCCGGGCCCGCATAGCTGATGTCGTCGCCGTCGAGCACGCTGTCCTTGGCGACCAGATAAAGGCTCTTGTCCTTGAAGCCGGGCAGGACTTCCGTGCCTGCCGGTGGCGTGCCGGATTGCGCCTGCTCCGGCGGCACCGAGAGGTCGATCAGGCGGAAGCCGACCTTGACCCTGCGGGCGAAGACCGCGGTGACGCGCTCGGGCTCCATCACACCGGGCAGGAAGATGCGGATGCGGTCGGTCCCATCGGGCTGGACGCTGGCCAGCTGGACGCCGGCCTCCTTCAGACGCTGCTCGATCATGGCGATGGCATCTTGGACGACTTCGTGCAACCGCGCGGCGGATGCCGCATTGGTCGGCACGAGCCTGACCAGTCCGTCGCCGTCGGTCACGGCGAGTGCATGCGACGGCAATCCTTCCGCGGCCGACGCGAGCTTGCGCGCGAGTTGCTCGCGGCCCTTGACGTCGGCAATCTTCAACTCAACGCCGCCGTCGCGGATCGCAAGACCGGAGAAGGCGATCTTGCCCTCGCGCAGGTTCTTGTAGACGTCGTCGCGCAAATCCGTGACTACGCTCTCGCGCAGGCCATCGGTGTCCACCTTGTAGACGATGCGTGACCCGCCGAGCTTCTCCATCTTGTCGCCGATGAAGGCCGAGATCTTGGCGCGCATCTTGTCGAGCTGGCCGTCCTCGGCGAGTGCCGCGCGGGGGAGGGCGATCACCGATGTCATGATCCCCGCTGTCACGGCGAGCGCGATGAACAGCCGGGTAGCGCAATCCCGCGGGGGCGTAGTCATGATCACCTCAGTCTTGCGCCAGGGCGCTGGCGAGGACGCCGGCATGTGAGTCCTATGCCAGTTCTTGGTCCCCGGATCGGGCGCGCAGGTTCAAAAGCCTCTCACCACAGCCCGATTACGGCGGCCGTTAGGTCATGGACGAACGCGAAATCATCCATCATTCTGCCCGTGCTCGGCCGGCCATCGGTCGAGGCCCCGCCAACCCAAAAGTCAAAAGACAGGGCGCGGGGAAATGCATCTGAGGGAGGACGGAATTCCATGGCGGGCATCCATGCGCTCGATCGGCTCATCGGCAGCGACTATCCCGACCTGGCGACCGACGCAGAGGTTCGAGCCTTCGAGCAGGTCCCTTACGCCGATCGCGTCGCGGCCGAGAGCACTTACGACGCCGTCAGGCTGGGTGCGGTCCGCAACCCCGACGGGCCGGCGATCCAGTTCCTGCAAAATGCCGATCCCGCCGACACGCCGGTCGTGGTCACGTACCGCGACTTCATCGCGCGCGTCACGCAAGCGGCCAACATGTTTCACGCACTCGGCGTGGAGAAGGGCGACGTCGTCAGCTTCATGCTGCCGCTGGTGCCGGACGCCTTTGTAACGCTGTTCGGCGCGGAGGCCGCCGGCATCGCCAATCCCGTCAATCCGCTCCTGGAGCCGCACCAGATCGCTGAGATCCTCGAGGCCGCGAATACGAAGATCCTGGTGGCGCTCGGGCCGATGCCGGGCACCGACATCTGGCAGAAAGTCGAGCAGATCAGGCCGCAACTCAAGCAGCTCAAGGCGATCGTGCAGGTGTTCGGTGCTGGCGATCCGGCGAGAGGAATCTTTGCCTTCAACGACCTCATCAAGCCGCAGCCTTCGGACCGCCTTATCAGCGGACGCAAGATTCTCGGCAGCAACATCGCCGCCTATTTCCACACCGGCGGCACCACCGGCACGCCAAAGCTGGTGCGGCACACGCATGCCAACCAAGTCTATCAGGCCTGGGCGCTCAATCTGCTGCTGAAGTCGAAGCCGGGCGCCAACATGCTGTTCGGCATGCCGCTGTTTCACGTCGGGGGCTCCTTGACGCAGGTGCTGACGACGCTGTCGGCTGGCGGTTCGCTGGTCGTGCTGTCGCCGAGCGGATGGCGCAACCCGAATGCGGTGAAGAACATCTGGCAACTGGTCGAGCGCTTCAAGCCGGAGGCGCTGTCGAGCGTGCCGACGGTACTCGCCGCGACGCTCGCGGTACCGCCTGGCAATGCAGACATCTCCAGCCTGAAATATGCAGCCGGTGGCGGCTCCGCGATCCCGGTCGCGGTGGGGTCTGCGATCCAGGACAAGCTCAAGCTGCCGGTCGTCGAGGTCTACGGCATGACCGAGACCTCGAGCGTGCACACGCTGGCCTATCGGTCGCGGCCGATCCGGCTCGGTTCGGTCGGCCTTCCCATGCCTTACGCGCGGGTCCGCATCGTCCAGCTCGATGCCGAGGGCAAGCTGATCCGCGACTGCGCGCCGGACGAGATTGGCGTCGTCATCATGGCTGGCCCAGGCGTGTTCGGCGGCTATCTCAACGACGAGCACAACAAGGGTGCCTTCGTCGACGAGGTCTGGGTCAATTCCGGCGATCTTGGCCGGCTCGATGCCGACGGCTATCTCTGGATCACCGGCCGCGCCAAGGATCTCGTGATCCGCGGGGGCCACAACATCGATCCGGCGCCGATCGAGGAGATCATGTTCCGGCATGCCGCCGTCGGCTTTGCCGCCGTGGTCGGCCAACCCGACGCCTATGCCGGCGAGCTGCCGGTCGGTTACGTGCAGCTGAAGCCGGGCGCGACCGTCGAGCCGGGCGAGTTGGAGACATGGGTGCGCGAGCGTACGCCGGAGCGCGCAGCTGTCCCGGTGCAGGTCATCCCGATCGATCCGATGCCGGTGACGGGCGTCGGCAAGGTGTTCAAGCCGCAGCTGCGCTGGGACGCAGCCCAGCGCGTGTTCACGAAGGTGCTGACACCGCTCACTGAGCGCGGCATCGACTGCAAGGTCAGGGTCGGTGCTCACGGCAGCCACGGTTCGATCGCGACTGTGACGCTGGCGGGCCTGCCGGCGGATCAGCGCGAGGCGGTTGCGAGCGAGGTGCACGCACTGCTTGCACCGTTCGTGATGCGCCATGAGGTGGTGCAAATGTAGCGGACCCAACAGACGGCTTCGACCGTCGGCCCGAAAGCGGGGCGACGCTTCGCCGCATTATCCATAACGCCGGTAGAGCCTCTTATGTGACAAATATCACATAGGAAGAGTTGGTAATTGAGCGATGGTCCGAATAGTCTCGTGGAATTGCATCCGGGGGGACGCAAGTGATTCCGTTTCGGATATTTGTTTTGTTGATTTTGGCCATTGGCCTCGCCTGCGGACCAGCCCATGCGGACCGGCGGGTGGCGCTTGTCATCGGCAATTCCGCCTACAAGAGCGCGCCCAAGCTCGGCAATCCCGTCAACGATGCCACTCTGGTCGGCGGCATGTTCAAGAAGGCGGGCTTTGATTCCGTCGATGTCAGGCTGGATCTCAGCGCCAGCGAGATGCGGCGCATGTTGCGCGAGTTCGCCGGCAGGACCCGCGATGCCGATATGGCGGTGATCTATTACGCCGGCCACGGCATCGAGCTGGAAGGCACCAACTATCTCATTCCGATCGACGCGACGCTGGAGACGGATGGCGACGTGCTCGACGAGACCATCCCGGTGGAGCGCGCGCTGTTCGCGGTAGAGCCGGCCAAACAGCTGCGCCTGATCATCCTGGATGCCTGCCGCGACAATCCGTTTTCCAAGACCATGAAGCGAACGCTGGCTTCGCGCGCGATCGGACGCGGACTCGCCAAGGTCGAGCCGACCAGCCCCAACACCATGATCGCCTTCGCGGCAAAGGCCGGTTCGACTGCGTCCGACGGCGATTCGAGGAACAGCCCGTTCGCCACCGCGCTGGTCGAGCACTTGCCCAAGCCGGGCCTAGATTTGCGCAAGGCGTTCGGATTCGTGCGCGACGACGTGCTGAGGAGCACCGGGAACAAGCAGGAGCCCTTCGTGTATGGCTCGCTGGGCGGCGATGACGTGCCGTTGGTTTCTGCCAAGCCGGCTGCAACCGGTCCGCAGGCAAATCCGCAGGATTCGATTCGCAGGGATTACGAGCTCGCGCTGCAGCTTGCCACGCGCGACGGTTGGGAAGCCTTCCTGGCGCAATATCCCGAAGGCTTCTATGCCAATCTGGCCAAGGGCCAGATGAACAAGATCGCTGCTGAAGAGACGCGCGCGTCGGCCGAGCAAAAAGCGAACGCGGCCGAGCAGCAGAAGGCAAGGCTCATTGCCGAACGCGCCCAGAAGGCCGAGCAGGACAAGGCGGCCGCGGCTGCCAAGGCCGCCGAAGAGGCCCGGGTCGCGGCGGAGAAGCAGAAGCAGATCGAGCAGGCAAGGGCGGACGCGGCCGAGCACCAGCGCAAACTGGCTGAGGCTGCCGCGGCAAAAGCACAAGCCGAGAAGCAGGCAGCGGAGAAGGCCAGGGCCGAGCTTGCCGCCAAGCAGGCCGCCGAGAAGGCGGAGCAGGCGGTAAAACCGGCGGCCGATCGGCAGATGCCTGAGGTCGAGCAGAAAGTTGCAGCCCTTGCGCCGGCGCCGGCATCCACATTGTCGGTGGCTGATCTGACGAAATCACTCCAGAGCGAACTGCGCCGCGTCGGCTGCCTGTCCGTCACTGCGGACGGCGACTGGAATTCAGCTTCGCAGCGCTCGCTGGCGCTGTTCAACAAATACGCCGGTACTCAGTTCGATGCCAAGCTCGCCAGCGCCGACGCGCTCGATGCCCTGAAAGCCAAGCCGGGACGCGTCTGCCCGCTCATTTGCAATTTCGGCTCCAAGGCCGACGGCGATCAATGCGTGAAGATTACCTGCCGCGCCGGCTATCGCGTCGGTGATGACAACGAGTGCGAAAAGACTCAGGAGAAGAAGCCGGTCGCCACGCGTGAGGATTCGCGGAGGCGGGATACGGACCGGAAGGCAAGCGAATCTTCGCCGTCCAGGCCTGAGGCGAGTGGACAGATTATTTGCAGCTCGACGGGATGTCGCCCGGTGCAAAAGGGATGTCGGCTTGTCAGCGGGACGATCCCCGGCAGGGTTAGTTCGAATACAGCCACAGGCGGCAACTTCGAGGTCTGCAATTAGGGTATCACAGGCAATCGCCCGTAAAAGGCTCGGCGTTTCATGATCGTCTTGCGATCTCTTTCACTGTTGATTTTCGGTCTTTGGCTGGGGTGCGGATCGGCCCAGGCCGACAAGCGCGTTGCGCTCGTCATTGGCAATTCCGCTTACAAGAACGCACCGCGGCTTGCGAACCCGGTGAATGACGCCGGGCTCGTGGGCAGCATGTTCAGGAACGCGGGTTTCGATACGGTCGAGATCCGGCTGGACCTCAATGCCAGCGAAATGCGGCGATCGCTACGCGAGTTCGCGGCCAGGACGCGCGATGCCGACATGGCGGTGATCTACTATGCAGGCCATGGCATCGAGCTGGACGGCAGCAACTATCTCGTTCCGACCGATGCGATGCTGGAAACTGACGGTGACGTCCTCGACGAGACGGTCGCGCTGGATCGCGCGCTGTACGCGGTCGAACCGGCCAAACAACTCCGTCTCGTCATCCTCGATGCGTGCCGCGACAACCCATTCGCCAAGACGATGAAGCGCACCCTGGCCTCGCGCGCGATTGGTGGCGGACTTGCCAAGGTCGAGCCGACCAGTCCGAACACGATGATCGCCTTTGCGGCCAAGGCGGGATCGACGGCGTCGGATGGCGACTCCCGCAACAGCCCGTTCGCGGTCGCGCTGACCGATCATCTCCCGAAGCCCGGGCTCGACTTGCGCAAGGCATTCGGGTTTGTCCGTGACGACGTCTTGAAGAAGACCGGCAACAAGCAGGAGCCGTATGTCTATGGCTCCCTGGGCGGCAGCGACGTGCCGCTGGTGCCGCTGAGGCCAGTCGCCGCAGCAGGTCCGCAGGCGAACCCGCAGGACAGTGTGCGCAAGGACTACGAGCTGGCGCTTCAGGCCGGCCTGCGCGAAGCCTGGGAAGCATTCCTCCAGACCTATCCGGACGGCTTTTACGCCAACCTCGCTCGTGTGCAGTTGAAGAAGATTGCCGCCGAGGAGGATCGCACGGTGGCGACCGAGAAGGCGCGTCTGGCCGAACAGGAGAAGGCGAGGCTCGCGACCGAACGAGCCCAGAAGGCCGAGCAGGAGAAAGCCGCCGCAGCTGCCAAAGCCGCGGAAGAGGCGAGGATCGCGGCCGAGAAAGCCAAGCAGATCGAGCAGGCCAAGGCGGAGGCGGCCGAACGAGATCGCAAGGCGGCGGAAGCTGCCGCGGCCAAGTCGCTCGCGGAGAAGCGGGCGCTCGAGAAAGCGGCGACGGAGGCCGCAACGAAGCAGGCGGCGGACAAGCAGGCGGCTGATGCCGAAAGCAGGAAGGTCGCCGCGCTGTCGCCGCCGCCAAGCTCCCCGCCGCCCGGCGATCTCGCGAAATCCGTTCAGAGCGAGCTGCGCCGCGTCGGCTGTCTTTCGGCCGCCGCTGACGGCGATTGGAACGCCGCATCGCAACGCTCGCTGACGCTGTTCAACAAATATGCCGGCACCCAACTCGACGCGAAGCTTGCAAGCGTCGACGCGCTCGATGCGCTGAAGGCGAAGCCAGGACGCGTCTGTCCGCTCGTATGCAATTTCGGCTTCAAGGCCGACGGCGATCAATGCGCGAAGATCACCTGCCGCGCCGGCTATCACGTCGGCGATGACAATGAATGCGAGAAGGTGCCGGAGAAGAAGCCGGTGGTCACGCGCGAGGATTCGAAGAGGCGCGACCAGGACCGCAAGGAGGCGGAGTCCGCGGCTCCGAAGTCGCAGTCCTCCGGGCAGATGATCTGCAACAACGCCGGATGCAGACCGGTCGCAAAGGGCTGTCACCTCGGGCCGGTGCCCAATGCGAACGCCAGCGCCAAGATCACCGGCGAGGTCTGCAACTGAGGGCCAGGCAGCGGTGATGTCCGGCCGGACCAGACACGTCTGCGGTTGAGGTGAGGGCAGGCGACACGAGGCTTGCGTGCCCCGCCGCAAGCGAGCATCATTCCCAAAAAAATGGGGAAAACCGATGCTTGAGCTCTCGCGCCGCAGTCACCTTCAGCAATTGTCGGCCGTGCTCGGATCCGCCGCGCTGCCTGGGTGGTCGAGATGCGCTAGGGCTTCGGAGGCAGACATTCCCCCCGAGGGCATCGGCAAGGGCATCAAGCACATCTCCTACAGCGACATCGGCGGACGGCCCGACAGCGTGCAGGTGATGTTCAACCGGCAGCATGTCTATGTCGGACATATGTTCAGCGACGGCGTGACGGTCCTGGACGCATCCGATCCGCGTGCGCTGAAGCCGGTCAATTTCTTCACCGCGGGACAATACACTCGCACCCACCATTTACAGGTGGCGGAAGACCTGCTGCTGCTTGCAAACGGCGCCAACATCGTCGCGATGCAGTCCTACGACAATATGCGCGGCTATTTCGAGAACACGCTGGTCGACAGCATCACCAAGGCCAAGAAATTCCGCTGTGGGCTGTCGATCCACGACATATCGAAACCGAACGAGATGCGCGAAATCGCATTCCTCGAAATGCCCGGCTTCGGCATCAATCGGCTGTGGTGGCCGGGCGGCCGCTATGCCTATGTATCGGCGCATCTCGACGGGTTCACCGACCACATCCTTTGCGTGGTCGATCTCAAGACCATCACCAAGCCGGAGATCGTCGCGAAATGGTGGCTGCCGGGCATGAACCGTGCGGCCGGCGAGCCGGCAACGCCGAAGGGCAAGCGCTTTGCGCTCCATCACATGATCACGGCGGGTGATCGCGGCTATGCTGCGTGGCGCGATGGCGGCTTCACCATTCACGACATCAGCGATCCCGTGAATCCAAAGCTGCTGTCCCACATCAACTGGTCGCCGCCCTTCGCCGGCGGGACGCATACGCCGCTGCCGCTGCCCAAGCGACAGCTCGCAATCGTCGCCGACGAAGCGAACGCGGACAATTGCGCCAAGGGGCTGTTCCATACATTCGTTCTCGACGTGCGCGCGCCGGCAAATCCGGTGCCGATCGCGACCCTGCCGACCCCGCGCGACCGCGATTTCTGCACGAACGGCACCTTCGGTCCGCATAATCTGCACGAGAACCGCCCGGGCTCGTTCCAGAGCGAGGAGACGATCTTCGCAACCTACAACAATGCCGGCGTCAGGGTGTTCGACGTCAGGGACGCCTTCGCACCGAAGGAGATCGCGTATTGGGTGCCGCCGACACCGAAAAAGCTCATCGATCCGCGCCCGAACGTCGCGCTCGCGGCCAAAACCTGCGACGCCTATGTCCGGCCTGACGGGCTGATGTTCGTCTCCGACTGGAACGCCGGCATGCACGTGCTGCAATATCAGGGATGAGCGGTGTTGTAGGGTGGGCAAAGGCGCGAAGCGCCGTGCCCACCATTTGCAGCGGAGAAGTTTGTGGTGGGCACCCTTTCGCTTTGCCCACCCGGCGGACCTGCACTAACCCGCCGGCATCCGCGTCTCCACCAACCGCGCCCAGAACGATGCGCCGTGGCCCAAAATGTTGTCGTTGAAGACGTAGGCCGGGTGGTGGCACTCATTGCCGTCGCCCATGCCGACCAGGATCATCGCGCCGGGGCGTGCTTCCAGCATGAAGGAAAAATCTTCGGCGCCCATCATCGGAATGAACTTGTCGTTGACGCGCTCGGCGCCGACGATGTCGCGGGCGACGTCGGCGGCAAGGCCGGCCTCGCGCGCATGGTTCATCGTCACCGGATACATGCGCGTGTATTTGGTCTCCGCCGAGCCGCCATAGGCGCGCGCGATGCTCTCAGCGACTTCGCCGATGCGGCGCTCGACGAGATCGCGCACTTCAGGGTCGAGCGTGCGCACGGTGCCGCCGAGCTCGGCGATCTCCGGGATGATGTTGAAGGCCGTACCGGAGTGGAATTGCGTGATCGAGATTACGGCGGACTTCAGCGGATCGACGTTGCGCGCGACGATCGACTGCAGCGCATTGACGATCTGCGAACCGATCAGCACGCTGTCGATCGACTTGTGCGGACCCGCGCCGGCGTGGCCGCCCTTGCCGTGGACCGTGATCTGGATGTTGTCGGAGGAGGCGAGCATCGCGCCGGGCGTGGTCGCGAAATGTCCTTCGGGCAGGCCCGGCATGTTGTGCATGCCGTAGACCTCCTGGATGTTCCAGCGCGTCATCAGCCCATCCTCGACCATCGCCTTGCCGCCGCCGCCGCCTTCCTCGGCGGGCTGGAAGATCACCACGGCCGTGCCGTCGAAGTTGCGCGTCTCGGTCAGGTATTTTGCCGCGCCCAGCAGCATCGCGGTATGGCCGTCATGGCCGCAGGCGTGCATCTTGCCCGGGACCTTCGATGCATAAGGCACGCCCGACGTCTCCATGATCGGCAGCGCGTCCATGTCGGCGCGCAGGCCAATGGTCTTGCCCGAGGCGGACTTGCGGCCGCGGATCACGCCGATGACGCCGGTGCGGCCGATGCCCGTCACCACCTCGTCGCAGCCGAACTCGCGCAAGCGGTCGGCGACGATGCCGGCGGTGCGGTGGACGTCGTATTGCAGCTCCGGATTCTCGTGGAAGTCATGGCGCCAAGCGGCCATTTCGTCGGAGAGGGCGGCAACGCGATTGACGATGGGCATGGAGGCTCCGTCTCTGTTGTTGTTGCCGGATGAGCGAAGAGACATCCGGGATCTTTGTGAGAGAAGTCACGGGTATCGCTGCGCTCACCCGGGCTACGAATGACGCTCAGCTTTCACCGAACACGCGCTTGAAGATCGTGTCGACGTGCTTGAAGTGATAGCCGAGGTCGAACTGCTCCTCGATCTCGGCGTCGGTGAGATACTTCTTCACGTCAGCGTCCTTCTTCAGGAGCTGGAGGAAGTCGCCTTCGCCGCGCCAGACCGGCATGGCGTTGCGCTGCACGAGCTTGTAGGCGTCCTCGCGGCTTGCGCCCTTCTGCGTCAGCGCCAGCAGAACGCGCTGCGAATGCACGAGGCCGCCGAGGCGGTCGAGGTTCTTCTGCATGTTGGCGGGGTACACCAGCAGCTTGTCGATCAGGCCGGCGAGGCGCACCAGCGCGAAGTCGAGCGTCACGGTCGCGTCGGGGCCCATCATGCGCTCGGCGGAGGAATGCGAGATGTCGCGCTCGTGCCAGAGCACGACGTTCTCCAGCGCCGGCGTCACATAGGCGCGCACCATGCGCGACAGTCCGGTGAGATTTTCCGAGAGCACCGGATTGCGCTTGTGCGGCATCGCGGACGAACCCTTCTGCCCTTCGGAGAAGAACTCCTCGGCTTCCAGCACTTCGGTGCGCTGCATGTGGCGGATCTCCACCGCGAAACGCTCGACCGAGGAAGCGATCACGCCGAGCGTCGAGAAATACATCGCGTGGCGGTCGCGGGGGATGACCTGCGTCGAGATCGGCTCGGGGACGAGGCCCATGGCTTTCGCAACATGCTGTTCGACGCGCGGATCGATCTGGGCAAACGTGCCGACCGCGCCGGAGATGGCGCAGGTGGCGACTTCCTTGCGCGCCGCGATCAGGCGCTCCTTGGCGCGCGAGAATTCCGCATAGGCGTAGGCGAGCTTGAGGCCGAAGGTCACGGGTTCGGCGTGGATGCCGTGGCTGCGGCCGATGGTCGGCGTCATCTTGTGCTCGAGGGCGCGCTTCTTCAGCGCCGCCAGCACCTTGTCGAGGTCGGCGAGCAGCAGGTCAGCGGCGCGGGTGAGCTGGACGTTGAGGCAGGTGTCGAGCACGTCGGAGGAGGTCATGCCCTGATGCACGAAGCGCGCTTCGTGGCCGACGATCTCGGCGAGGTGGGTGAGGAAGGCGATTACGTCGTGCTTGGTCTCGCGCTCGATCTCGTCGATGCGGGCGACGTCGAAAGTGGCGTCCTTGGCCTTGGCCCAGACCGTTTTGGCGGCCTCCTTGGGAATCGTGCCGAGCTCGGCAAGGGCGTCCGCCGCATGCGCCTCGATCTCGAACCAGATCTTGAACCGGGTCTGCGGCTCCCAGATCGAGGCCATTTCCGGGCGGGTATAGCGGGGGATCATTGGACTGCTCCAGGAAGGTGGGCGGGCGACCCAGAAGGGGCGACCTGCCAAAATGCTTTTTACGCCGTGACTTAGCAGAGCGGGGAGAGCGAAACAAACGGCACCGGCAACGTAGCGGGGGATGATTGGGCTGGGTGGGGGGCATCGGCCGGCCGCGGCGCGCGATGAGCGGCACGTGCCCCGGGGCCGCAGATATTAACTGTCAATCACGGATCATTGACTGACAGATATTGAAATCTGTCAGCGAGACGTGTATATCCGTTCTCGGACGTTCCGATTGGGCGTCTGGCGGCATCCCGGGAGCCTGACGTCCCAAGCAGATGGGGGATTGAGGGTCGCAATTGAACAACGGGGACCGCCAATTGATTGGAGACTTACGACAATGACGACCGAAATCATCAATTTGACCGGGACGATTGGGCACTGGCTCAATTTACTGGTGGCGCGCCAGATCGCGGCGCAGGCTGCAAAACTGCCTCATTAAGGCGAGAGCTTTCCGAAACGACCGGCACGGGCGCTTCGGAAGCAGCTCTGTCGCCGGGTAACTGAGCCCTCAACGGGAACATGGTGCTGGCATGAACGAAGCCGTTATCTTGACGCCGGAGCGGATCCTCGAAGTCACCGAGGACGTGCTGCGGCGTTACGGACTGGCCAAAGCCACCGTGGTCGACGTTGCCCGTGCGCTCGATGTGAGCCATGGCAGCGTCTATCGCCATTTCCCGAGCAAGGCTTCGCTGCGCGAGGCCGTCGCAAAACGCTGGCTGGACCGCATTGACGCGCCCTTACGCCAGCTCGCCGAAGAGCAGGGCCCGGCTCCGGCGCGGCTCGACCGCTGGCTGCGCACCCTGTTCGCCGCCAAGCGTTCGCGTGTGCTCGACGACCCCGAGATGTTCGACACTTATCTGACCCTGGCGCGCGAAGCCTGCGCGGCCGTCAAATGTCACAAGGACACCATGATCGACCAGATCGCGGCAATCCTGTCCGACGGTGTGACGCAGGGCGTGTTCGCCGTCGATGACGTCAAGACCACCGCGCGTGCGATCTTCGATGCCACAGTCCGCTTTCACCATCCGGCCCATGCCGACGAGTGGAAGGATGCCGATCTCTCGGCGCGTGTCGATGCGACGCTGGCGCTGGTATTGCGCGGGCTGAAGGCGTAGGCCGAATACTCCACGCGCTGTTCCAAAGCCGTTCGATCGCCCGCATGGGCGGCGCTTTTATCCCTCGACCTTGTGGGCGAGGGCACCATCGCGGAGCGAACGCGGATGGTGGGACTTTTTCCGCGCACGAAGAGCGGTATCCGCCAATGGCACGACCGGCGGGCTTTCCGGATACGCATTGACTTCAATTTCGACGAGGTCCTTCGCCCGCTTTCGAAGCCTGTAGAATGCAAGCTCCTGTTCGAGCATGGGGCAGTGGAATCGAATGGTTGCTGTGTCTGGCAAGCGGCAGAGTTCATCGATGAGCTCGCCGACAGTGATGAGCGCGGGATAGGTAGCTTCGCGGATAGCCTTACTCATGGCGGAACTCCTTCACTGCGGTACTAACTGGAGTTCGATGGCCTCCGTTCCAATCCGCATCGCAAGGCGGTCGAAATATACCTGGGAGACGCCCGCATGCGGAGGATGGCTCCGTGCGCCTGCCTTCAGGGAGGGGCAAACATCTAGATCTTCGTCAGTCCACAATTGGCTGCCAGCCGCACCAGCTGCGCATCCGTGCGCGCGCCGGTCTTGGTCTTGATCAGATAGTGATAGTTCTGCACCGTCTTGACGCTGAGATTGAGATGCGCAGCGATCTGTTCGGTCGTGGCACCGCCGGCGAACTGGCGCAGGATCTCGATCTCGCGTTCTCCCAATTGATCCAGCGCCGAGCCCGCCGACAGACTGTCCTCGGCCAAGATGTGCGCGATGTCGTCGCTCATGGCGCGCTCGCCGCGGGCAACGCTGCGGATCGCGGACACGACTGCGGACGGCTCGCTACTCTTGGTGACGAAGCCGCTGGCGCCGGCACTGAAGGCTGCCTTCACCAGAACGGCTTCGTTGTGCATGGTAAAGACGAGGATGCGCGCCCGCGGACTGCGCGCGCGGATGTTGCGGATGGCTTCCAGTCCGCTCGCGCCGGGCATCGAGATATCAAGCACGACGACATCAGGATCGCGCGCCTTGAAGGCGCTGTAGGCATCCGCAGCGTTGTCGGCTTCCGCCACGACATGCAGATCACCCTGGCTTTCCAGCACGCGCCGATAGCCTTGCCGCACGATCGGATGGTCGTCGACCAGCAGCACGGAAATGCCCGTTGCCGTAATCTCGTTCATGCCGGCCTCATGCGGCGAGCGGGATGGTGGCGGCGACGCTGAGTCCGCCTCGGGCGGGCAGGATCGAGAATGATCCACCGGCCGCTGCGACGCGCTCGCAGATGCCGGTGAGGCCGAAGCCGGCCGACTGCTTGACGCGTGCCGCGTCGCCGCCGCCATCGTCGTCGACACGGATCAGCAATGCATCGTCGTCGCCCGCGCGCCGTTCCACGCTGAGCGAAATCTCGCGTGCCGCGCCGTGGCGCAACGCGTTGGTCAGGCATTCCTGCGCGACGCGATAGGCCGTGATAGCGGCCGGGCCGCTGATGTCGGTGAGGTCGCCCTTGAGATCGAGCTGGATCGTCGGCCGCGCCGAGCTCTGCGAGCGCCAGCTATCCACCAAATTCACGAGGCTCGCCTCCAGCCCAAGCTCGGCGGGCAGGGGATTGCGCAGGCGCTTCAGCGCGTCGCGCAGCGAGGCCATCAGATGATGCGTGGCCTGCGAGATCATCCGCGCGTCCTGCGCGACGTCGTTGTGCTTGTCTCCCTTCGTGCTCGCCGTTTCGATGGTGTTGGCGAAGGCAAGGATGGCAGAGAGATTTTGTCCGAACTCGTCGTGCAGCTCGCGGGCGAGCGCGCAGCGTTCGTCGTCGCGGATCTCGATCAGGCGCCGCGTCAGCGCCGCGCGCTGTTCGGTAGCCTCCTCCAGCCGGCCGCCGAGCTCGCCGACGGCGCTGCCGATCATCGCCAGCTCCATCGACCGGAAGCGCGGCAGTTTCGTGCGATATTGGCCGCGGGCCATGCGCTGCAAGGCCGTGACGATCGTGCGCGCCGGCGCCAGCGCATGCGCAATCGCGAGCGAGGCCAGCAGCGCGATCGCCGCCGCCATCAAAAGCGCGACGTCGATCACGTTGAGGATGTACTCCCATGCAAGCGAGATGGCGGCCGTTTCATCCGGCGTCGCGACCACCGTTCCGGCGGTCGCCGCGCGGGGACTGACGGGCCGTATCACTTCGGCATGGCTGCCGAGGAAGGTCGGCACGATCGACGCGAACCAGCGCGGCGGCGTCTTGCCCAGCCCCTCGCTCTGGCCGCAGAGCGGCTTTTCGAATGCGATGGCCGGTTGGAATTCGACGCAGACGCCGGGTGAGATCAGCTTCATCGTTTCCAGCGTGCGCCACTCCGGAACCGGCAGAAGCTGCTCGCGTGTTCTGCTGCTACGCAACAGGAATTCGTGCCAATACAGGGCCTGAAGCGCCTGGGCGACCCGCTGCGCCGAGGCCGCAGTCGCCCGGTCCACGCTGCGATAGGCGTCGAACGTGGCCCAGATGGTCGCCGCGCCAAGGCAGAGCACGACGATGAGAAACAGACGGGCGACAAGCTGAAGCACAAGGCGCATGCGATCACCCCAAAGTTTGCTAAGGTCAGCCTAACAACGCCGCCGCGCCTTGCCAATTGCGAGGCACGGCAAGATGGTAGCTCGGGCAAATTTCCCATGCTGGATTGGGCATGGCTCTTTGGACCGGGCGCGGCGGCTTTGATCTAATGGGCGGAATTCACGGCCAGGAGCGGTGCAGCATGAGTTCGATGACGATTGGGCCGATCGCGGGGCCTGCTGCCGACCCATCCGAGCGCAGTGCGCTCCTGTTCTGGATGATCTTCACCGGGCTTTCGATCTTCGCCGTCGTGCTGCTGTGGCGGTTCGGCCTGATCCGCTTGATGCTGACCTCAGATCGGACCTACATTTCCAGCGTGATCGCGCTGCTCTATGTCCTCACCTGCGGTCACTGCTTCCTGCGCACGCGGGCCATTGCCCGCGAGGGCGCGGCGGCAAGGCGCTGCCGCGCGGTGCTTGCGGCCCCCGAGGGCGGCAGGGCGCTCGACGTCGGCGCTGCCGCGCTGCCGCGCGGGCTGGTGCGGGACCACATTGAGAGCCTCGTGACCAAGGCCGCGGCGCAGGACTACCGCCCCGTCGACCAGACGCTATTGCTGCGAACGCTCGCCGACCGGCTGCGCGGCTCCAACGGCTTCGGGGCCTTCGTCTCGGATACGCTGATGAAGCTCGGCCTGCTCGGCACCATCGTCGGCTTCATCATCATGCTGGCGCCGATCGCGGGACTGGATGCCGCCGACAAGGTCGCGATGCGATCCTCGATGGGACTAATGAGCGACGGCATGGCGGTCGCGATGTACACGACGCTGGCGGGCCTCGTCGGTTCGATCCTGGTCCGCATCCAGTATTACATGCTGGATGCCGCGACCCAGAAGGTGTTCTCGGATGCGGTGGTGCTGACCGAGACCTATGTGACGCCGGTGCTGGAACGTAAGGGCGCTGGAATCGCGACATGATGGATGATTTCGGTCTCTATCCGCGCGAGGAGCCGTTCGATCCCTTGGGCGTGATGCTGTTCAAGGCGCTCCAGGTGATCGCTTTCCTGTTCTTCCTCGCGCTGCTCGCGGTCTCGCCGGACGCCAAGGACGGCAAGATCGACTCCAAGGCCGAGTTCATGATCACGCTGGACTGGCCCGACAGCCATCCCGACGATCTCGACCTGTTCGTGCAGGATCCCGTGGGCAATATCGCCTGGTATCGCCACCGCGAGGCCGGCTTCCTCACGCTCGACCGCGACGATCGCGGCGGAGCCAACGACTTCATCATGGTCAACGGCAAAAAGATTGCCTCGCCGATCCGCGAGGAGATCGTCACGGTGCGGGGCATCGTTCCCGGCGAATACACCGTCAATGTCTCACATTTCGTGGCTACGACCGGCGAGCCTGTGACGGCCAATGTGAAGGTGCAAAAACTCAATCCGACGGCGCAGGTGATCTTCGATAACAAGTTCACGGTCGATCACACCGGCGACGAGAAGACTGCGGTGCGGTTCCGGCTCGACGCCGAAGGCAAGGTCGTCAATGTGGACCAGCGGCCGAAATCGCTGCTGGAGACCTTTCGCAGCGGCTGGCGCAACGGCGCCGATCTCGACCCGAGCACCGGCGTGAGCAAGAACGCTGTGAGGGTGCGCCGTGACTAGCCTGCCAACGGTCATCCTCACGCTATCGATAGCCTACGCCGTCATCGGTGCGCTGCTGCTGGTCGTTCTGGTCTATGCGCGGCTGCATTGGTCGTTCAAGGCGGTCGCGGTGGTCGTGACCAGTGCGTTCTATGTCGTCAGCTTTACCGAGATGCGCGGGCTGCTCGGCTGGGCCAGCGCCGATCGGCTGCCGGCCTCGTTCAAGCTGCTGAAGGCCCGCATCGTCGAGCCGCATTCGCTGGAGGGCGATCCCGGCTCGATCTATCTCTGGGTCGAGCAGCTCGACGAGGACAATCGGCCGAGTGGCATCCCGCGCGCCTTTCGTGTGCCCTACAATGACAGGCTGGCCGACAAGACCCATGCGGCGGAGAACGAGATCGCGCTGGGACATCCGCAAGGCGGCCGGGCCGCCGATTTCGGCGGCGGCGATGGCAGCCTCATCGACATGGTCCGGGAATATGTGACGCCCAAGACCATCATGGAGACGAGCGGAGGCGATTCCTCGACCGGCGAATTCCTGGCACCACCGGCCGGCGCGCAGGGCGCCGTGTTCACGCCGTTGCCGCCGCCCCGGATGCCGCCGAAGGACGAGCAATAGGCTCTTCACCATCGCGACAGGGCAGTGCTGGCAAACCGCGCGCCGCTGGCGCATGTTCTTGACCTCCCTCAATTTAGCCTTATCGGCTCCCAATAAGGTTCGAGGGTGGAGGGTGCGTGCTTCTCGCTGTCTTCTCGGATATCCACGGCAACCGGCAGGCGTTCGAGGCGTGCCTGAAAGTCGCGCGGGCGCGTGGCGCCGAGCGCTTCATCCTGCTTGGCGACTTCGTCGGCTATGGCGCCGATCCGGAATGGGTGGTGGATACCGCGATGGAGCTGGTTGTCCAAGGCGCCGTCGCCGTGCGCGGCAATCATGACCAGGCGGTGAATTCCTCGGCCGAGACCATGAATGCCGAGGCGCAAATCGCGATCGAATGGACCCGCGGCCGGCTCGACACCGCGCAGCGGCGGTTCCTGGCGGAATTGCCGATGCTGGTGGAGGACGGCGATCGCCTGTTCGTGCATTCGGAAGCCTCCAGCCCCCGAAGCTGGCACTATGTCCGATCGACCGCCGACGCAGCCAAGAGCCTGATCGCGACGCCGGCTCATGTCACGTTCTGCGGCCACATCCACCGCCCGGCGATCTATTCGATGTCGGTGACGGCGAAGATGTCGGGACTCGTGCCCAAGACTGACGTCTCCGTACCGCTGCTGCGCGGCCGGCAATGGCTTGCGGTGCTCGGCTCGGTCGGCCAGCCGCGCGATGGCGATCCATCCGCGGCTTTCGCGCTGTTCGACACGGTCTCGTGCCAGATCACCTATTGCCGCGCGCCCTACGACGTCGAGACGGCCGCGAACCGGATCCGCGAGAACGGCCTGCCGCATTGGCTCGCCGACCGGCTGTCGCAGGGGCGTTAGAGGCCGATGCCGAAACCCCTCGTCAAATCGGGCGCAGAGATCGACGGCTACACGATTGGCGAATGCGTCCATGCCGGCGGAATGGCGACGCTGTGGACCGTCACCCGTCCCGGCCTCGACGTGCCGCTGCTGATGAAAATTCCGCGGGTGTCGGAGGGCGAGGACCCCGCGGCGATCGTCTCCTTCGAGATGGAGATGATGATCCTGCCGCGGCTTGCGGGTCCGCACGTGCCCTCCTGTTTCGGCACCGGCGATTTCGCCCACCAGGCCTATGTCGTGATCGAGCGCATCTCCGGGACCACGCTCTACAAGCGGTTGCCCGACCTGCCGCTGCCGTATGACGAGGCGCGGCAGCTCGTCGCCAGGATCGCAACGGGGCTTGCTGATTTGCACCGGCAGAACGTGATCCATCACGACATCAAGCCGAGCAGCATCATGTTCCGCGAGAGCGGCGAGGCGGTGTTGATCGACTATGGCCTGTCGCATCACAACCATCTGCCGGACCTGTTGCAGGAGGAATTCCGCCTGCCTTACGGCACCGCGCCCTATATGGCGCCAGAACGGTTGTCAGGGGTGCGCGACGATCCGCGCAGCGATCTGTTCTCGCTGGGCGTGCTGCTCTATTTCTTCACGACCGGCGAGCGGCCGTTCGGCGAGGGCGAGACACTGCGTGCGATGCGGCGCCGGCTTTGGCGCGATCCGCACCCGCCGCGCGGCTTGCGCGCTGATTATCCGCCCTGGCTCCAGGAGGTGGTGCTGCGGTGCCTCGAGATCGAACCGGTGCGGCGCTATCCGACGGCGTCGCAGCTCGCCTTCGATCTGACCCATCCGGACCAGATCAGGCTCACCACACGCTCGGAGCGGATGAAGCGCGACCCGTTAAGCGTCGCTTGGCGGCGCCGCTTCAACCAGGGCGTCATGCAGCCGCGCGCGAAATCGGATGTCGCAGCCCAGATCGCATCAAGCCCGATCCTCGCGGTCGCGCTCGACACGGTGGAAGGCGCCCCCGAGCTGAACGAAGCGTTGCACGTCACCACCGAGCGTATTCTCGCCACGCTGCCGTCGGCGCGGCTCGCCTGTCTCAACGTGCTGAGGCTCAACCGCATCGCGATTGACAGGACGCTGGATGAGCAGGGCTCCAACAAGCATATCGACCGGTTGGTGGCGCTCAGACACTGGGCCACGCCGCTCAAGCTCGATGAGAGCCGGCTCTCGGCTCACGTGCTGGAAGCCGTCGATCCCGCGGCGGCCATCCTGGAGTTTTGCGAGGTCAACCACGTCGACCACGTCATCATCGGCGCGCGGCAGGGCTCGTTCAGGCGCACGCTGCTCGGCAGCGTCTCGGCCAAGGTGGCCTCGGAAGCGGCCTGCACCGTCACCGTGGTACGGCCGCCGCGAATGGCTGCGGATGCGGGCGAGGAGGCCGGATAGGGCCGCGCTCTGGATCCTGGAGGCTCAGGCCGCGTGAGCGGTGTGGACGGAGCGCTTGCGACGGATCGGCCAGGAGAATTGCGGGCCGGGCTCGCAGTGATCCGCGCTGCCGCCGAAGAACTGGATGATCTCGCGGCACGGCTCGCAGTTGAACAGGTTACGCGACGCGGATGCCTTGGTCATTTCCTTGAGGCAGTTCGGGCAATGCGGCTTCATGAGCTTGGTCCAGAAAAGAATTCAATGCCGGCGCGGTGACCGGAGCGGGTGATCCAGGTCCATCTCGGGCCCGGTGTCGTCGCGCATCTCGCCTTCGGTGCGTTCGAGCCGACCGAAGAAAAAATCGAGGTCAGGATGTGGGCGCCGCGGGATGCGGCACCGGCGCTTCGGCTGACGTTTCACGAGCGCGATCTGCATGGGGTCAGGCCCGATATCAGTCGCGACGAGCGATGCGGGCCGAGCGTACCGAGACCTTCACCGGTCCGGCCGATGGACCAAACAAAACAAACGCACAAAAACCAAGCCACAACGCCACGCCAGTCCAGACCAGGGTCGTCGTCATGATGTGCTCCCGCGAAAACAGGCAAGAATCACTTGCGGTGATTTGCGCGAATCAGGGAAGCCCGGAGGAGTACGGATCAAGTTGCAAATTTAGGCATTACGCGCCGCAACACCCGTAGAGGCCGCACGTCTGCGGAGTCGAGCGGGCCCTCAGATCGCCTCGCCGCGTGCACCCGCGGCGGCGTTGCGGATTGCGGCGATGTTGGTCTTATAGGCGTCCTGCGTGCCGCCCCTGAACACGGACGTGCCGGCGACGAAGGCGTTGGCCCCGGCCGCAGCCAGGGGACCTGCGACGTCGGGCCCGACGCCGCCATCGACCTCGATATCGATCGGCCGGCCCGCTGTCATGGCGCGGATGTCGCGGATCTTGCCGATCGCGGAGGGGATGAAGGCCTGGCCGCCGAAGCCGGGATTGACCGACATCACCAGCACGAGGTCGACCAGGTCCAGGACGTATTCGAGCGCACTGATCGGCGTGCCCGGATTGAGCGAAACGCCGGCCTTCTTGCCGAGTGCGCGGATCGCCTGAAGCGAGCGGTGCAGATGGGGACCGGCCTCGGCATGCACGGTGATGTGGTCGCAGCCGGCTTTCGCGAAGGCCTCGAGATAGGGGTCACAGGGCGAGATCATCAGATGCGCGTCGAAGATCTTCTTGGTGTGCGGGCGCATCGCCTTAATGACGTCGGGGCCATACGAGATGTTGGGAACGAAGTGCCCGTCCATGACGTCGAGATGGATCCAGTCGGCTCCAGCGGCGTCCACGGCGCGCACCTCCTCGCCGAGCCTGGAGAAATCCGAGGCCAGGATCGAGGGCGCGATTGCCAGGGGGCGGGGAGCGAAGGCTTGGGTCATGGCGGTTTCCCGTGGCGGCCGTGGAAGATGGACTCGCCTAACATGGGCCTCTCAGCCGGGCAATGCAGGGGCGGCGTGCTTCCTGTGGGCGGAAATTTCTGCCGCGACCGGCATGAATTGCCGGTGTTCCGGGCCGTGCAAAGTGCGGTGAAAGCGGATTTCATTGAGCTTTTTGCGCTGGCACGGCGCTTGCTGACTTCACCTGAACAGAACATTGGCCGCGGCATGCCGCATCGGTTGGAGTTGTGCAATGTTGTTTGCTCTTGGGGCCGTATCGAGCGCACTCGACGCGATCCAGTCGCTGACGAATTCGAAATCGTCCTCGTCGACGCAGAAGACGGGATCCTCGCAAAAGCCCGCGACCAATCCGTTCGCGATCGAGAGCGGCAGCAACAGCACGACCGGCGCGGCCTCGTCGGTCAATGCGGGCAAGACCCCGCAGATCTCGCCGGAGACGATGAACGCGCTGTTCGCTGCGCAGAGCCAATCCTCGGACAGCACCGGCAGCGCCGCCAGCTCGACCTCGTCGAGTTCGACGTCCTCCTCCTCGACGCGCCGCGACGCCGCCTTGAAGGATCTGTTCTCGCAGATCGATGGGGACGGCGACGGCAAGATCACCAAGTCGGAATTCGAGAATGCGCTCGGCGCCGGCGGCACCAATCTCGCGCAGGCCGACGACGTTTTCTCGAAGCTGGATTCGAATACCGACGGCAGCGTCAGCCTCGATGAGATGTCGAAGGCGCTGAAGAGCGGCCATCGCGGCCACCATCACGCGCAAGGTGCGGGCGATGCCTCCGGCAGCGGTTCGGATTCCTCCTCGCGATCCAGCGGCGGCTCGACCTCCACCTCGACGACCGGCGCCGACGGTTCGACCACCACCACCGTCACCTATGCCGACGGCTTCAAGATGTCGACGACGGTCCCGGGCGCCCCCAGCTCCCGTAATTCGGCGTACGATCTGTTCGCGCAGTTGATGCAGCGGCAGGGCGGGCAGGGACAAGGCGCCTCAGCGGCTGTCGGTTCATCGATGTCGATGAGCGTGTAACCTTGCTCACGGCTAGCCTGCATATTCGTGCGTGATGTCACGATAGACATACCGATCACGGATTTCGCGGTTGAAGAACGTACCCTTTGAGCGCACATTCTTGAACGCGGCGGCGACCTCGGGCGGAACGTCCGCGTAGACATAGACGCGTCCGCTGACGAAAGTCACCGTCAGCTCGCGCCTATCGGGGGCGTAGCGGAAAAAGCGGATCACGGAAGACGGCATGGTTGTGCACCTTGTCGGCCAGGGTAACGCCGTGTCAGCCGTTTCGTTTCTATCCGAACCGGTCCTTCCACGCCGGCATTGCGCCGGCAAAGGACAGGGCCGTCGCATTGTAGACGCCGCGAGCGATGGCGCGTGCGACCACGTTGGCGGCGATCGTTCCGAGCTCGGTAAGGCCGACCAGCGGCTCGATCGGCTTCTCGCCCGTTGCGGCGGCGAACAGCACGTCGCCGTCGGTCGGGGCATGCACCGGATAGATCGCACGGGCGAACCCGGTATGCGCGATCATCGCAAGCCGCTTGGCCTGGGGTTTGGTCAGCGTGGCATCGGTGACAACGACGCCGATCGTGGTGTTCTCGCGCGCGTTCGCGGCGGGTCCGCCCTTGATGCGCATCGCCAGCATGTCCGGTGTGAACGTGGACGGCAGGCCGCGCCCGCCGAACTCGCCGTTCTCCTCGAAGGGCGCAGCCCAGAACCAAGGCCCTTCGCCAACGGTTGTGCTGCCGACCGCGTTGACGACCATGATCGCGGCGACCTTGATACCATTGGCCAGGACCGCGGAGGCCGACCCCAGTCCACCCTTGAAGGTCGCGGTGGTGGCACCGAGGCCGGCGCCGACGCTGCCCAGTGCGAAATCGTCGCTGGCGGCCAACGCTGCGGCGTAGCCGAGGTCGCGATAGGGCGCGAAGCGTCCCCAGGCCTTGTCGCCGCCGTTGAGCAAGTCGAAAACGATTGCGCCAGGCACGATCGGAATCACCGCCTCGCGAATCCGCAAGCCGCGGCCTTGTTCGGCGAGCCAGGCCTGGATGCCGCCGCCGGCGTCGATTCCAAAGGCGGAGCCGCCGGACAGCGCGATGGCGTCAACGCGATCGACGGTGCTGGCGAGGTCGAGCAACGCGTCTTCGCGCGTGCCGGGTCCGCCGCCGCGAACATCGATGGCCGCAACCGCGGGGGCGTCGAAGATGATCGCGGTCGTGCCAGTGGCGATTTTCGCATCCTCGGCATGGCCGACGCGGACGCCGGCGATATCGGTGAGAAGGTTTTTCAAGGCGGCTCCGCAGGCTGAAAGGCGCTCGCTTCAGCGATATCGCAGGGATGCCGCAGGCTCAACCCGCGAGCGCGGTCCTCAGCATCTTGGCGAGCTCGGACTTACGGTAGGGCTTTGCCAGCAGCAGCACGCCGGAATCGAGCCGCCCGTGATGGACGATGGCGTTCTCGGTGTAGCCCGAGGTGAACAGCGTCTTCAGGTCGGGGCGGCGGCGAGCCGCCTCGTCGGCGAGCTGGCGGCCGTTCATGTTGCCGGGCATGATGACGTCCGTGAATAGCAGGTCGATGTCCTTGTCGGCGTCGATGATGACGAGGGCCTCGGCCGCGTTGGCGGCTTCGAGGGCGGTATAGCCGAGGCTCTTGATCTGGGTCACGACATATTGGCGCACCAGCGCGTCGTCCTCGACGATCAGGATCTTTTCGTGGCCGCCGGTGACCGGCGCGTTCTGCAGCGCCTCGAATTCGGTCTCCTGCACGCCGCTCGAGCGCGGCAGGTAAATCTTCACGCTCGTGCCGTGGCCTTCCTCGCTGTAGATCTTGATGTGTCCGCCGGACTGCTTGACGAAGCCGAACACCATGCTGAGCCCGAGGCCGGTGCCCTTGCCGACCTCCTTCGTGGTGAAGAAGGGATCGAACACCCGGTCCATCAACTCCGGCGGGATTCCGGAGCCGGTGTCGCTGACGGCGATCATGACGTAATTGCCGGCCACCACGTCGGGATTCATGCTGGCATAGCCGTCGTCGAGGAAGATGTTGCGCGTCTCCAGCACCAGCGTTCCGCCGTCGGGCATCGCATCGCGCGCGTTCAGCGCGAGGTTGAGGATCGCGGTGGAAAGCTGACCCGGGTCGATCAGTGCCGGCCACGCATCCTCGGTGAGTTGCGGCATGATGGTGATCTGCTCGCCGAGCGTGGGATGCAGGAGCTTTGCGGCCTCGAGCGTCAATGCGTTGACGTCGATTTCGCGCGGTTGGAGCGGCTGCTTGCGGGCGAACGCGAGCAGATGCTTGGTCAGTTGCGCGCCGCGCTCGGCGGCGTCGTCGATCAGCTTGGTGATGGCGGCGAGCTCGGGACGGTCAGCGACCGCGTCCGCCAAAATTCCGATCGTGCCGGTGATGACGGTCAGCACATTGTTGAAGTCGTGCGCGACACCGCCGGTCAATTGACCAATCGAATCCATCTTCTGGACGTGCCTGAACTGCGCCTCGGCCGCCTGCTTCTCGGTGAGGTCGCGGCCGATGAAGAAATGGCGCTTGACCGGCTCGGACCAGGTGCCCATCCAGTTCAGCGTGACCTCGTGACCGTCGTAGTGGTAGTAGCGCGCCTCGAAGCTGCGCTTGACCGCGCCACGCCGCGCCGCGCGCATCTCGTCGCGCGTCTTCTGGAGGTCATCGGGATGAATGAACTCGGTGGCGCTGTGCCCGATCATGTCTTCCGGATTCAAGCCGAGAATGGTCTTCACGCTCGGGCTGACCTGGATGAAATTGCCAAAACCGTCGGTGACCAGGATCAGGTCCTGTGAGGTCTCGAAGATCCGCTGCCGCTCCTCGACCTCGCGGCGCAGTTTTTCTCGTGCCTGCTTCTCTTCCGTGATGTCGTGGGCGATCTTGGAAGCGCCGATGATCTGTCCGTTGGCTGATTTCAGCGGAGAAACATTGAGGACGACGTCGACCCGCCGGCCGTCCTTTCGGATCCGGACCGTCTCGTGCTGTGCGATCGTTTCGTTGCCGCCGACCCGGTTCAGGATACCCCTGACCTCGGCCTTGCGGTCCTCCGGGACGATGATGTCGATCGGCTGCCCGATGGCCTCCGCGGCGGCATAGCCGAACAGATGTTCGGCGGCCTTGTTCCAGCCCGTGATGACACCGTCGAGCGTCTTCGTGATGATGGCATCATTGGCGGATTCGACGACGGCGCCGTACAGGGCAAGGCGCTTGCCATAATAGTCGCGATCCAATGCCGACTGCTGGCGCAGCCTGCCGACGAGACCCAGCGTATGCGCCTGGAGGCGGACATTTTCGATCAGGAGCACCGCGAGCACGAAGGTCGCCGCGCAGAGGCCGTAGACACGACCGGCGTAGAAGCCGAGATCGAAGCGCGCCACGTTGACGATCGCCGACAGCGCGATGTCGAACAGCCATGCGCACATCACCACCATGAGCCAGACATCGATGACCGAATGCGGACGGCGGAACCACAGCGAGACCAGCGCGGCGAAGCTCAAGGACCAGACAAAGGACACCACGCCGATCATGATCTGCGTGTAGCCGCCATCGCGCAGCAGGACCGGAAGCAGGTCGTGCTGCGCAGTGACGATCCAGGTCAAGACGATCATGATCGTGACGACGCCGACCACGCTGGCGTAGATCGCCTTGCTTGCCGAGCCCGTGATCCGGGCGCCGCCGTCGGCCTCCTTCAGCCAGGCGTAGGCCAGCACGCAGAGCGGAAAGCCGCCGTGCCAGATCATGTAGAGCCAGACCGTGGTCTGCTGGTTGGCCCCCAGCAGCCCGGTCGGCGAAAAAAGTCCGGGGAAGGTGAGGGCATGGACCACGGCCGCGGCGGCTGTGAACAGATAGCCCGTCGCGAGCACGAGCAGCGCGCTGGTCCTGAGCACCGCAAACTGCGACAACAGCAGGACGGCGGTGACAATGTCCGCGACCACAAGGGCGGATTGATAGCTGGCGACGAAGGCTGGCACGGGCAGTAGCGAGATACCCGCGAAGGGCACGGCCACTGCGAACAGGATCGACGAGACGCCCACGATCGCCAATGCTGCGGTGCGGTCCTTCGGGGTAGCCGGCAACGTCGAAAGGAATGTGCTTCGATCGGTCGTCGCAGACACGTGCAGCTCGCGCAGATCGGTTTTGAGCATCTTCGCCAATCTCATTTGGCCCAATCAATTTCTGCCCATGGTAGCGGGTTCTGGGCACGCATCATGACAAAACCCACTGCGACTCAACCGAAGGTTACAGTTTACTTAATTTTGGGGGGAACGCGCACCGGGGATCGGGTAAGATGCGCTTTACTGGATGGTGCAATAATGCTCTCCCGCAGCTGCGGGTTCCAGGTTTGAACCAGGCATTTTGATTTCAGGATCCGGGAGTTGTTCCCTATGCCCCGCGTTCTCATCATCGACGACCAGAAGGACGTCCGTGCGATGGTCGCGATCGTGCTGCGCGTCAACCGTTATGAGGTCGTTGAGGCCGACAGCGGCGCAGCCGGGGTGAAAGCCTTCACCGAGGTCGGCTTCGACGCGGCAATCGTGGACATTTTCCTCGGCGATACCAGTGGCGTCGAGGTCATCACGACCCTGCGCGAGCTTGCACCGAGCCTCCCGGTCGTTGCCGTGTCGGGGATGACGGCGCTGGACTTCATGGAACAATCGCCCCACCTCGCCAGCGTGGTCTGCCTGCAAAAGCCGTTTCGGCCGAACGATCTTCTTCAAGCGCTGAGGAAGGCCCAAGCCGCGGTGGACGGCGCGATACAAGCAGCAGTCTGATCCTAACGCAGGAAGAAACGCCCCGGGCGAGCCGGGGCGCGATGATGATTGGAGGAGGCCTTCAGGCCCCGGCAAGCGTGCTTAGGTGCCGTTGCCGCTGATCGCGGCGTAGCCGCCCTTGGCGTCCCATTTGTAGACGACGTAGTCGAGCTGCTTGATATCGCCCTTGGAGTCATACTCGATCGGCCCGATCACGGTATCCCACTTGCCGGCCTTGATGGCTGCCATGACCTTCTTGGCGTCGGTGGTGCCGGCCTTCTTGGCCGCCTCCGACCAGACCTGCATCGCTGCGTAGGTGTAGAGCGTGTAGCCCTCGGGGTCGATGTTCTTGGCCTTGAAGGCTTCGACGATCTTCTTCGCGGTCGGCTTGTTGCGCGGATCGGGGCCGAAGGTGAACAGCGTGCCTTCGCCGGCCGGGCCGGTGATGGAGGCGTATTCCTTGTCGGCGAGTGCGTCGCCGGCCATCAGCACGGTCTTCAGGCCCTGGTCGCGCATCTGGCGCAGGAGAAGGCCGCTCTCTTGATGGTAGCCCCCGACATAGACGAGATCGATGTTGTCGCGCTTCAGCCGCGAGACGATCGCGTTGAAGTCCTTGTCGCCCTTGTTGTAGGACTCGTACATCTTCTCGGTGACGCCGGCCTTGTTGAGCGCCTTCTTGGTCTCGTCCGCAAGACCCTTGCCGTAGGTGGTCTTGTCGTTGAGGATGGCGATGTTCTTGCCCTTGTAGTTCTTGGCGATGAACTGGGCGGCGACCAGGCCCTGCTGGTCGTCGCGGCCGCAGACGCGCGCCACGTTCCACAGTCCGCTATCGGTGAACTTCGGATTGGTGGAGGCGGGAGTAATCTGGAGCACGTTGCCGTCGGCATAGGCTTCCGACGCGGGGATCGACGAGGACGAGCAATAATGCCCGGCCACGAACGGAATTTTCGCGCCGGCGATCTTCTCGGCGATCGAGCGCGCCTGTTTCGGATCGCAGGCGTCGTCCTCGACGGACAACGCGAGCTTCTTGCCGTTGACGCCGCCGGCGGCGTTGATATCGGCTACGGCCATCTCGGCGCCGTTCTTCATCTGGCGGCCGAAGGCGGACTCGCCGCCGGTCATCGGACCTGCGACTGCGACGGTGACATCCTGCGCGAATGCCGCGCTCGACAGCGCGATCGATGCGCCGAATGCCAGACCGATGAGCTTCAGTGATTTCATGAGATACCTCGAGGGTGGTCGCCTGTGGAAGTTACCGGGCATGCCCGGTTCAAACCGGCGCCATTCTTGAATGAATTCGAGGAGAAGTCACCGGCAAAATACGGGCATTGGCAGAGATATCGCCAAATTCGGCCGCACGGGTTCGGCTTGGGCGGCCTCAGCCGTGCCGGCCGCCTTCCAGGTAGGCGGCGCGAATCTCGGGGCGCTGCAACAACTCGGCACCGGTCCCGGCCAGGGTGATCAGGCCATTGACCATGACATAGCCGCGATGGGCGAGCTTGAGCGCGTGATTGGCGTTCTGCTCGACGATCAGCACGGTCAGGCCGTCCTGCCGGTTCAGAGTGCGGATCGCATCGAAAATCTGGCGCGCGATCAGCGGCGCCAGACCGAGCGAGGGCTCATCAAGCAGGAGCAGGCGAGGGCGGCTCATCAAAGCGCGGCCGATGGCCAGCATCTGCTGCTCGCCGCCAGACAGGGTTCCCCCGCGCTGGCCGTAGCGTTCCTTCAGCCGCGGAAACAGCGTGAACACGCGTTGTAGCGTCACCTCGCGTTCGGCGTCGGTGCATTCGGTGGCGTCCGCCCCCATCTGGAGATTTTCCGCCACGCTCATGCGCGGGAAGATGCGGCGGCCTTCCGGCGATTGCGCGATGCGCAAATGCGCGATCTCGTGGGTGGGCACTTCGGTGATGTCGCGGCCTTCGTACAGGATCCGGCCGGCGCGGGCGCGGGGCTTGCCGAAGATCGTCATCATCAGCGTCGATTTGCCGGCGCCGTTGGCGCCGATCAGCGCCACGATCTCGCCGGCATTGATCTCGAGGTCAACGCCCTTCAGCGCCTCGATCTTGCCGTAGGCAGCGCGAAGGCCGCGGATCGCGAGCAGGGCAGTGGGCGACGTCACGACCCGCTCTCCATCACGGCCGCCGCCTCTTCCTCATCGGTGCCGAGATAGGCGGCGATCACCTTCGGATCGTCGCGAACCTCGCGCGGGGAGCCTTCAGAGATCTTCACACCGTGGTCCATCACCACGATATGGTCGGAGATCTCCATCACCACGGACATGTCGTGCTCGATCAGCAGGATCGAGGTGCCGAGCTCGTTGCGGATCGACAGCAGCAGCTCGCTCAGGGCGGCGCTCTCGCGCGCATTGAGGCCGGCGGCGGGTTCGTCCAGGCACAAGAGCGCGGGCTCGGTGCACATCGCGCGCGCGATCTCGAGTCGTCGCTGGTCGCCATAGGCAAAATTACCGGCGGCATCGTCGGCGCGATCGAGCAAATTGACGCGCTTGAGCCAGTCGGTGGCGAGATCGATCGCGCGCTTCTCGGCTTCGCGGTAGACGGGCGCGCCAATGAGCCCGAGCAAGGTGAAGCCGGAGGCGCGCATCAGTGCGTTGTGCTGCGCCACCATCAGGTTTTCCAGCGCCGTCATGCCGGGAAACAGGCGGATGTTCTGGAAGGTGCGGGCCACCTTGGCCTGCTTGGCGATGCGGAAATCGTTCAGCCGCTCCAGCGCGATCACCTTGCCGTCGTCATGGCCGAGGCGGATGGCGCCGCCGCTCGGCTTGTAGAACCCGGTGATGCAGTTGAAGACCGTCGTCTTACCGGCACCGTTGGGTCCGATCAGCGCGGTGATCTTCTTCCGCTCGGCGGCAAACGACAGGTCCTGCACCGCGACGATGCCGCCGAAGCGCATGGTGAGCCGGTCGACCTCGAGAATCTGGTCGCGGCTCATCCGTGCCCCTCCTTGACGAGGTCGGATGAGATCGCGTGGGCCTTGGTCAGATACACGGTCGGCGCGCGATGGCCGATCAGGCCGCGCGGCCGCCAGATCATGATCAGCACCATGGCCATGCCGAACACCAGCATGCGATAGCTCTCGAGGCTCCGGAACAGTTCGAAACCACCGATCATGGCGAGCGCTGCGAGCGCCACGCCAAGCTGCGAGCCCATGCCGCCGAGCACGACGATGGCGAGCACCAGCGCCGATTCCTGGAAGGTGAAGGATTCCGGGCTGATGAAGCCCTGGCGGGTCGCGAAGAACGCCCCGGCAAAGCCGCCGAACATCGCACCGGTCGCGAATGCCGTGAGCTTCGTCGTGGTGGTGTTGATGCCGAGCGCGCGGCAGGCGACCTCGTCCTCGCGCAGGGCTTCCCAGGCACGGCCGATCGGCAGGCGGCGCAGCCGGATCGTCACCCAGTTGGTGAGCAGCGCGAGCGCCAGGATCAGGTAGAACAGGAAGACGATGCGATGGGTCGGAGAATATTCGATGCCGAGCCTGGCGGCGAGCCCGTTGTCGCTGTTGTCGAGCGGGATGCCGAAGAAGGAGGGGCGGGGAATGCTGGAGACGCCGTTGGGCCCGCCGGTCAGATCCTGCCAATTGATGATGACGAGGCGGATGATCTCGCCGAAGGCGAGCGTCACGATCGCGAGGTAGTCGCCGCGCAGGCGCAGCACGGGGAAGCCGAGCAGCACGCCCCAGAATGCGGCGAGGACGCCCGCTAGCGGCAGGCAGATCCAGAATGACCAGCCGAAATTGGTCGCAAGCAGCGCGTAGGAATAGGCGCCGACCGCATAGAAAGCGACATAGCCGAGATCGAGCAGGCCAGCCAGCCCGACCACGACATTCAACCCCCAGCCCAGCATCACATAGGTGAGCACGAGGATGGCGAGATCTAGGATGTAGCGCTGGTCATAGAAGATCACAGGCACCAGCAGGGTGAAGATCAGCAGCGCCGGTGCGAGATAGCGGCCGAGGAACGACATTCCGCTCTGCACCGCCGGCGGCACCAGCTTCTCGGCGCCGGTCGGACCGATCCATTGCTTGAGCAGCTCGAGCACGATCGAGCCGCCGAATACCGCGGCGACGAGGGAGGCGACCTCGCCGAAGCGCGTCCAATAGGTGAGCTGGCCGTCGGAACCGGCTTCGGTGCGGACGCCCACCATCAGCGAGAACAGCACCAGCGCGATCAGTGCGTTGACGCAGGCGGTCTTCAGGAGAGCGGGGATGCCCGATGCGGTTTTGGCCGTATTGATCGAGGGAGCTTTCACGCGCGCGACCGTCAGACTTTTTCGACTTCGGGACGGCCGAGCAGGCCGGTCGGCATGAAGATCAGCACGACGATCAGGATCGAGAACGCGGCGACATCCTTGTATTCGACCGAGAAATAGGCCGACCAGAACGTCTCGATCAGCCCGATCGCGAGCCCCCCGAGCATGGCGCCGGGCAGCGAGCCGATGCCGCCGAGTACGGCCGCGGTGAAAGCCTTGATGCCGGCGACGAAGCCCATGAAGAAATCGACCAGGCCGTAATAGAGCAGGTACATCAGGCCGGCCACTGCGGCGAGCGCAGCGCCGATCACGAAGGTCATGGAGATGGTGCGGTCGACGTTGACGCCGAGCAGCGCCGCCATCGTCTGGTCCTGCTCGCAGGCGCGCATGTCGCGCCCGAGCCGTGTGCGCGACACCAGCCAGGTGAAGATTGCCAGCAGCACGATGGTGGTGATGACCACCACGATCTGGATATTGGAGAGCTGAATGACGAAGCCATCAGCGCTCTCGTGCAGCGTATAGCCGCCGGTGATCACTGGCGGCACTGGCTTCACCCGCGCGCCTTGCGCCACCTGCGAATAGTTGGTCAGCACGAACGACATGCCGATCGCCGACAGCATCGGCGCGAGGCGGAAGGAGTGGCGCAGCGGACGGTAGGCGATGCGCTCGATGGTCCAGCCATACAGGGCGGTGATCGCCATCGAGACCAGGATCACGATCAAAAGGATCACCGGGACCGCAGTCAGGCCCGTCGAGACCAGGAGAAGGAAGGTGATCAGGGCGATGAAGCCGCCGATCATGAAGACATCGCCATGGGCGAAGTTGATCATCCCGACGATGCCGTAGACCATCGTGTAGCCGATCGCGATCAGCCCGTAGATCGAGCCGAGCACGAGGCCGTTGATGAGCTGCTGGGCGAAATAATCCATAGGCTGCCGTACCCAAATCTGACGCGGCTCAAAGGGAGCTCTTCGAGAGAGAGTGCTGGTTTCTTCTCGGGCCCCGGCAGCCCTTAAGCATTCTCGTTTTGTAACAGGAGGGAACTGGCGGCTGCAACCGGCCTCGCCTCCGCATCAAGGCTTTTACAGAGATCATTTGGCGCTCCGGTTCCCCCGCAATGGGCGGAACCGGCTCCGCCAGCGCCATCGGATGCCTGTCGGGAGGCAGTTAAGGTAAACAAAGGGTTTAAATTGCCGCCACAGTCTGATGCGAGTTAGCTCCCGGCAGAGCCTTTCATCGAAGGCGCGGGCCAAACGAAGCGGGAAGCGGCATGTTCGGAAACTGGCGGATCGGTTCGATCAACGGCGCACTTCTGGCGGCCTATTTCATCCCGACCTGGACCCTCGTTGCCTTCAACATCATGGTGGCGCCGGTGCACGGCCTCTATGAGCGGCCGAGCGTCGCAGTCGCTCTTTTCCTCAGCGACCATCTCCAGATGGCGGGGATGGACACGGTGCGCGCCGCCTGGCTGCTGGCGGTGGGGCGCTTAACGGTGGTGGCGTTCTTTGCGATCTACCTTGCGCTGCTCTGCATCCCCCGTATCCGCAAGAACGGCGGCAGCGACGAAGCGCTCGGCATTGCGCTTGCGATCGGCAGCCTGATCTCGTTTGCGAGCATGATCATGGCCTCGAAGGTCGGCGAGATGGCCGCGCTGCGGCTGCACGCCACCGAACTTCTGCTCTTGCTGGGTGCCGCCATCGTGGTGGTGATCGAGCGGCCCGCGGCGGCGCCCAAGATCGTTCAGAAGCCCGTCGAGGCCACCCCGCCGCTAGGTCTTGAGCAGGCCGAGCTCCTGCACAATCGCTGAGGCTTCCTTGACGGCGTGGTTCGCCGCCGGCACGCCGCAATAGATCGCCTGCTGCAGCAGGATTTCCTTGATGTCGTTGGGCGTGAAGCCACCCTCGGCGAGGGCGGCGCGCACATGCAGGCGGAATTCATCCCATTGCCCAAGCGCAACCATGGTGCCGATCACCAGCACCCGCCGCGTGCGCTCGTCGAAATGCGGCCGCGTCCAGATCTCGCCCCAGGCGTAGCGCGTGATCATGTCCTGGAAATCGGTGTTGAATGCATTGCGACCCGCGATCGACTTGTCGACCCAGGCATTGCCCAGCACTTTTCGGCGCACGTTCATACCGGCATCGCGGCGTTTCTGGTCGTCCATGCTGTTTCCTCCTTCGTCATTGCGAGGAGCGAAGCGACGAAGCAATCCAGTCTCTCACGGCAGACGGATTTCTGGTTGCATCGCTGTGCTCCCAACGACGGTTGTGGCTAGCGTTGCGTCAAAAAGCCCACGACCGCGTCGGTGAATGCGTGCGGCTGCTCGACATTGGAAATGTGGGCGGCGTCAATGATGGTCATGCTCGCGCCGGGAATGCTTGAGCGGATCAATTCACCCGCCGAAATCGGCGTCGCCATGTCGTGGCGGCCGGCGATCACCAGTGTCGGGTTCTTGATGTTCGGCAGCAACGCGCGCTGGTCGAGCGTCGACAGCGCTTCGCAGCAGGCGAGATAGCCTTCGAGCGGCGAGGCCAGCAGCATCTCCTTCATCTTGGCGGTGATGTCGGGCGCGCGCTCGCGGAAATCCTGGGTGAGCCAGCCGGCGATGACGGCGTCGGCGACGGCGGCGATGCCGCCCTTCTTCACCGCGTCAATGCGCTCGAGCCATTTGGTCGGCTCGGCGTAGTAGCAGGAGGTGTTGGCGAGGATGAGCTTACCGAAGCGCTCCGGCGCGTTCGCGCCGAGCCATTGCCCAACCATGCCGCCCATCGACAGGCCGCACCAGTGCACTTTTTCGATATTGAGGTCGTCCAGGATGGCGAGCACGTCGCGGCCGAAGCGCTCCATGGTGTAGGGGCCGGGCGGAACGTTGGACTTGCCGTGGCCGCGGCGGTCGTAGCGGATGACGCGGAATATCTGCGTCAGTGCCTTCATCTGCGGCTCCCACATCTGCAGCGTGCAGCCGAGCGAGTTCGAGAGCATCAGCGTCGGCCCGCCGTCGCGGCCCTCGACGGAGACGTTGATCAGGCAACCGTCGGCATCGATCATGGGCATGCGGGCGTCTCCGTTTTATTTGCGCGCAGGACTGCTTTATTCGCGTTCGAGGCTGTCGAGCAGGCGGTCGATCAGGGCTTGGGAAGCGCCTTGATAGGCCATCGGCTCGAGCAACGCCGCAATTTTTTCCGGCGAAAGATGCGCAGTGACATGCGAATCGGCTGCGAGCACCTCGCGCAGATGCTTCTTCTCGGCGACCGCGCGCTTGCTCGCGGCCTCGATCAGATGATGCGCATCGCTCTTGCCGATCGTCTCCGCCAGCGCAAAGGTAACCGCTTCCGCCATGATCAGCCCGTGCGTCGCATCGAGATTGCTGCGCATGCGCGCGGCATTGACATCGAGACCCTCGGCGATGTCGACGATGGCGGCAAGCGCGCCGGAGGTGACCAGCATCAATTGCGGCAGCGTCGGCCATTCCGCGTGCCAGGGACCGGCGCTGCGTTCGTGGTCCTGCACCTGTGCGGCAAAAATCGTCGCTGCGAGCTGAGGCGCCATGGTCGCGCAGCCGAGCGCGCTTGCGGCTGCCACCGGGTTGCGCTTGTGCGGCATGGTCGAGGAGCCGCCGCGGCCTTCCCCGGCGGGCTCGAACGCCTCTGCGACGTCGGTCTGCATCAGCAGCGAGACGTCGCGCGCGATCTTGCCGCAGCTTCCGGCGAGAATCGCGAAGGCTGATGCGGCTTCCGCGATGCGGTCACGGTGGGTGTGCCAGGGGGCTTCTGGCAATGGCAGGTTCAGCTCCTGCGCCAGCCGTTCTGAAACGACGAGCCCCTTGTCGCCAAGTGCCGCAAGCGTGCCGGCCGCGCCGCCGAATTGCAGTGCGAGGCCCTCGCGGCGCAGCCGCCTGAGGCGGCAGCGGGCGCGGGCAAGGCTTGCGGCATATTCGGCGGCCTTCAGTCCGAACGGCATCGGCAGGGCGTGCTGGAGCCAGGTTCGCGCCACCATTACCGTGTTGCGGTGATTGCGCGCCAGTGCGGCAAAGCCCTTGATGGCGCTGCTGAGATCGGCGTCCAATGCATCGATGCCGGCGCGAAGCGTGAGCATGGTCGCGCTGTCGATGACGTCCTGGCTGGTCGCGCCCCAATGCACGTAGCGTGCGGCCTCGGCGTCGCCCTTGCCGACATTGGCGGTCAGAGTCTTGACCAGGGGGATCGCGAGATTGCCGGATCGAGTCGCGGCCTCGGCCAGCGCAGCCATGTCAAAGGTATCGGCCTTGCACGCGGCTTCGATCGGGCCCACCGCGGACGCGGGAATCACACCCGTGGCCGCCTCGGCTCGGGCGAGGGCTGCCTCGAAATCGAGCATGTTCTGAAGGGTCGACCGGTCGTCGCAGACCGCGCGCATGGCCACGCTCGACAGCATCGGCGCGAGCAGGGGGGAGAGGGATGTGCTCATATTGTGCGGGACCTAACCACCATGACCCGCCTGTGCCAATCCCAAACCGGCGGCGCAAGCTTTTTGCAGTTGCGAATATGCATTGCACGTGACCGAGGGCCACCCTTTCTTTTGCCGCCTCCGTGCGGTACTTGAGCTGCATTATAGTTGCGCGATCCAAGTTCGGTATCCCGGGAGGCACCCAATGGCCATGACGATGAACGGCGAAGTCCAGCTTGCGGCGCCGCGCGAGGCCGTGTGGGCCAAGCTCAACGATGCCGAGGTGCTGAAGGCCTGCATCCCCGGCTGCGAGGAGCTGGAGAAGACCGACGATGGCGGCTTTCGCGCGACGGCGAAAATGAAGGTCGGTCCGGTGTCGGCGCGCTTCAAGGGCAAGGTCACACTGTCCGATCTCGACCCGCCGAACGGCTACAAGATCTCCGGCGAAGGCGAGGGCGGGGTGGCCGGCTTCGCCAAGGGTGGCGCCGTGGTCAAGCTTGCGGAGAAGGACGGCGGCACGCTTTTGTCCTACGAGGTCGAGGCGCAGATCGGCGGCAAGTTGGCGCAGCTCGGCCAGCGCCTGATCAACGGCGCCGCCAAGAAACTGGCCGACGAATTTTTCGCGAACTTCGCCAAGGCGGTACAGGGCTGAAGGCCAACACCTCAAGCATTGCGCCTTTCGGCATATCGCGTTTTGTCATGGCGCCTTGCATTCCCGGTGATGTTGCCCCGGGGCATAATGGCCCATATGATGGGTTGGAATAATTATAAGAACCGCTTCGACGGGACCCGTCGGGGCGCTGATAGAGAGTGTTTATGGCAAAAATCTCCCTCATCGTGAACGGCAATCCTGTCACGGCCAACGTCGATCCCCGCACCCTGCTGGTGCAGTTCCTGCGCGAGAATCTGCGGCTCACCGGCACCCATGTCGGCTGCGACACCTCGCAGTGCGGCGCTTGCGTCGTGCATCTGGACGGCAAGGCCGTGAAGTCCTGCACCACGCTCGCCGTGATGGCCGATGGCCACGAGGTCAAGACGATCGAGGGCCTGGCCGCCGACGGCGCGCCGCTGCATCCGATGCAGGAGGCCTTCCGCGAACACCATGGCCTGCAGTGCGGCTTCTGCACGCCCGGCATGATCATGACCGCGATCGACATCGTCCATCGCAAGGGCAACGAGCTCGACGACCACACCATCCGCGAGGAGCTGGAAGGCAATCTCTGCCGCTGCACCGGCTACCAGAACATCGTCACCTCGATCTCCGCCGGCGCCAAGGCGATGGCGAAATCCGATCTCGCGTAAACCTCGCGCGCACTCTGCGATCAGGACATTCAGATGTACGATTTCAAATACCATCGCCCCGGGACCATTCGGCAGGCCGCCAACCTCCTGGTGAAGAACGAAGATGCCAAGGTGATCGCCGGCGGCCACACGCTGATTCCCGTCATGAAGCAGCGCCTCGCCAGCCCGCCGCATCTGGTCGACCTCTCCCATATCGATGGGCTCAACACGATCGAGATGAAGGGCCGCGCGCTCGTGATCGGTGCCACCGCCAGGCATGCCGAGGTCGCAAGCTCCGCCATCGTCGGCGAGGCGATCCCGGCGCTCGCGAACCTGGCCGGCCAGATCGGCGATCCCGCCGTGCGCCACAAGGGCACGATCGGCGGCTCGCTCGCCAACAACGACCCGACAGCGGACTATCCGGCTGCCGTGCTTGCGCTCGGCGCCACCATCGTCACCAACAAGCGCCGCCTCAAGGCGGAGGAGTTTTTCCAGGGCCTGTTCACGACGGCGCTCGAAGCCGACGAGATCATCACCAAGGTGATGTTCCCGCTGCCGAAGAAGGCGGCCTATATCAAGTTCCGCAACCAGGCCTCGCGTTACGCGCTGGTCGGCGTGTTCGTGGCGCGGCGTCCCTCCGACGTGCGGGTCGCGGTCACCGGCGCCGGCTCCGAAGGCGTGTTCCGTGTCACCGCATTCGAGGAAGCTTTGAAGAAGCGCTTCGCCGCGAAGGCGCTTGACGGCATCGAGGTGCCGGCGGACGGCCTCAACAGCGACATCCATGGCAGCGCCGAATACCGCGCGCATCTTATCGGCGTGCTGACGCGGCGCGCCCTCGACGCCGCCAACGCCAAGGAGTGAGTGATCCTCACGCCTCGGCCCAAACTTGTCCCCGGTGAGGGCGTAGCGAGACTGGCTTTTTCATGACCTCAGCGGCCAATACGTCCGGTGCCAATACTTCAGTTGTATTGCCGGCATCGGTCGATTCGATGCTCGAACTCCTGACGTCGCGCGGCTATCTCGCCGAGCGATCGCTGGCCACGGTGACCTATCTGTCGCTGCGCATGGGCCGGCCGCTATTTCTGGAAGGCGAAGCCGGCGTCGGCAAGACCGAGATCGCAAAAGTGCTGTCGGCGGCCTTGGGGCGGAAGCTGATCCGCCTGCAGTGTTACGAAGGCCTCGACGTTTCCTCGGCGGTCTACGAATGGAATAGCGCCGCGCAGATGATCGCGATCCGGATGGCGGAAGCCGCCGGCGACACCGATCGCGATCAGCTCTCCTCCGATATCTTCGCCGACCGCTACATGATCAAGCGGCCGCTGCTGCAGGCGCTGGAGCCCGACGTTGCGGGACCGCCGGTGCTCTTGATCGACGAGCTCGACCGCGCCGACGAGGCGTTCGAGGCATATCTGCTCGAAATCCTCAGCGACTTCCAGGTGACGATTCCCGAATTCGGCACCGTGAAGGCGCCGCATCCGCCGATCGTGATCATCACCTCCAACCGCACCCGCGAAATCCACGACGCGCTGAAGCGGCGCTGTCTCTATCACTGGGTCGATTATCCCGATGCCGATCGTGAGCTCGCGATTGTCAAGTCGCGCGTGCCGGGCATCTCCGCGAAACTGTCGCAGCAGGTCGTGCGCTTCGTCCAGGCGCTACGCAATCAGGATTTCTACAAATCGCCGGGCGTTGCCGAGACCATCGACTGGGCCACTGCGCTGTCGGAGCTCGACGCCCGCTCGCTGACCCCGCAAGTGGTCGGCGACACGCTGGGCGCGCTGCTCAAATACCAGGACGACATCACGCGGATGCAGGGCGACACCTTGCAGAAGGTGCTGAAGGACGCGACGAGCGAGTAACTTGTCATTCCGGGGCGCGCGGGAGCGTGAACTCTGGTGCGCAATTGCGCACCTGAGAATCTCGCGCCACAATCTCTGGATTCCGGGTTCGTCGCTTCGCGACGCCCCGGAATGACGGAGCGAGGAAAGACCATGGCCATCAACCACCTTGCGCCTGAGCAGACCGAGCAGTTCGCCGACAACATCGTGGGCTTCGCCCGCGCGCTGCGTTCGGCCGGCATGCCGGTTGGGCCGGGTGCGGTCATCGATGCCATGAGCGCGCTTGAGGTGATCGACATCGGCCACCGCGCCGACGTCTTCACCACCCTGGAGGCGATCTTCGTCAAGCGCCACGAGCATGCGCTGATCTTCAAACAGGCCTTCAACCTGTTCTTCCGGGCGTCGGAAGAGTGGAAGCACATGCTGGATTCGGTGCCGCTGCCGGAGCAGGCCAAGAAGAAGCCGCAGGCCGGCTCCCGCCGCGTCCAGGAGGCGATGTCGCAGCCGCGCATGACGGAGACGCCGCAGCACCAGGAGCAGGATTTGCGCCTGTCGGTCTCCGACAAGGAAATCCTTCAGAAGAAGGATTTCGCTCAGATGAGCGCGGCCGAGATCACCGAAGCGCTCCGCGCTGTCGAGCGGATGCGGCTGCCGCAGGCCGAGCTATTGACGCGCCGGCACCGGCCTGATGCGCGCGGGCTTCGTCTTGATTTGCGCCGCACCTTACGCGCGTCCTTGCGCACCGGTGGCGACATCATCGACATCCATCGCCTCGGGCGGATCGAGAAACCGGCGCCGATCGTCGCGCTGCTCGACATCTCGGGTTCGATGAGCGAGTACACCCGCCTGTTCCTGCATTTCCTGCATGCCATAGGGGACGCGCGAAAACGTGTCTCGGTGTTCCTATTCGGCACTCGCCTCACCAACGTGACCCGGGCGCTGCGCCAGCGCGACCCCGACGAGGCGCTGGCGAGCTGCTCGGCCTCGGTCGAGGACTGGGCCGGCGGCACGCGGATCTCGGCCTCCCTGCACAATTTCAACAAATTGTGGGCGCGGCGCGTGCTGAGCCAGGGCGCCATCGTGCTGCTGATCTCCGACGGGCTGGAGCGGGAAGCCGATTCCAAGCTCGCCTTCGAGATGGACCGGCTGCACCGTTCCTGCCGGCGGCTGATCTGGCTCAACCCGCTGCTGCGGTTTGGCGGCTTCGAGGCCAAGGCCCAGGGCATCAAAATGATGCTGCCGCACGTTGACGAATTCCGTCCGGTACATAATTTGAGCTCGATCCAGGAGCTGATCACCACGCTCTCCCGGCCGCTGCCGCCGCATCACCGCAGCTTGATCCGCTCCGCAGCCTGAGAGGTAGCCATGCTCGATCGCGACGAGGATATTCTGAAGGCGGCGGAGGACTGGCAGAAGGCCGGCCGTGGCGTCGCGCTCGCCACCGTGGTCGAGACCTGGGGCTCGGCACCGCGTCCGGCGGGCTCGAGCCTAGTCATCAACGACGAGGGCACGTTCCTGGGGTCCGTCTCCGGCGGCTGCGTCGAGGGCGCCGTGGTCACGGAGGCCATGGATGTGATCCAGAGCGGCAAGCCCAGGATGCTGGAGTTTGGGGTTGCCGACGAGACTGCCTGGAATGTCGGGCTGTCCTGCGGCGGCACCATCCGCGTCTTCGTCGAGAAAGTCGGCTAGCCGTGAAGCTCGAGATCCTGCACGAACTCAATACCGAGCGCGCCGCGCGCCGCGCGGTGATTTTGGTCACCGACACCGAGAGTGGTGAGCAGCGCCTGGTGAAGGCCAAGGATTTTGCCAAGGATCCATTAGGCGCCGAGCTCGACAAGCAGCTTCGCATGGGCAAAAGCGCCAGCGTCGAAGCCGGCGGCAAGAAGCTTTTCCTCAACGTCTATGCGCCGACCGCAAAGCTCGTCATCGTCGGCGCCGTCCATATCAGCCAGGCCCTGGCACCGCTGGCGCGCTCGCTCGGCTACGACGTCACCGTGGTCGATCCGCGCACGGCCTTTGCGAGCCCCGAGCGCTTCCCCGACGTTCCACTGGTCGCGGAATGGCCCGACACGGCGCTGCCGCTGCTCAACGTCGACGCCTACACGGCCTTCGTCGCGGTAACGCACGATCCCAAGATCGACGATCCCGCGCTGCTGCACGCCTTCGAGCGCAACTGCTTCTATATCGGCGCGCTCGGATCGCGGAAGACGCACGCCAAGCGCGGCGACCGGCTGCGGGCGCAAGGCGCCAAGGAGGCTGACATCGCGCGCATCCACGCGCCGATCGGGCTTGCGATCGGCGCGGTCTCGCCGTCCGAGATCGCGGTCTCGATCATGGCCGAGATCACGGCGGTGCTTCGCCTGCCGCCCAAAGAAAAAGAAGAAGCCGCATGAAGTTCGGCCCGGCGAGTCCCAGGGATGCGATCGGCGGGGTGACCGTCCACACCCTGCGCCAGGGACCGCTGGTGCTGAAAAAGGGCACGACGATCGGCCCGGCCGAGGTCGAGGCGCTGGAGCGCGCCGGCATCAAGGACGTTGTGGTGGTGCGGATGGAGGAGGGCGATGTCTCCGAGGACATCGCTGCCGCCAGCATCGCGCTCGCGGTCGGCGGCGAGGGCATCCATGTCGAGCGCGCCTTCACCGGCCGGGCCAATCTGTTCGCCGCGCAGCCAGGCGTGCTGGTGATCGATCGCGCCGCGGTGGACCGCATCAACAATATCGACGAGGCCATTACCTTTGCCACGCTCTCCGCCTACAAGCCGGTGGTCGAGGGCGAGATGGTCGGCACCGTCAAGATCATCCCGTTCGGCGTCAAAGGAAACTTGCGTGATGCCGCGGTGAAGGCCGCGGGTCGCGACGTTCTGAAGATCGCGCCTTACGTCATCAAGCGCGTCGGCGTGGTCTCGACGCTGCTGCCCGGCCTGTCCTCCAAGGTGATCGACAAGACGTTGCGGGTCACCGCCGAGCGGCTGGCGCCAGCCGGAGCCGGCATCATCGCGGAGCGGCGGGTTCCGCATGAGGAGCAGGCGCTGTCGGCTGCGATCAAGGAACTGCTGGGACTTGGCGCCGAGCTCGTGATCGTGTTCGGTGCATCCGCGATCGCCGACCGCCGCGACGTGATCCCTGCGGCCGTGACCGGCATCGGCGGCGAGATCGAGCATTTCGGCATGCCGGTGGATCCCGGCAACCTGCTGCTGATTGCCCGGGCCGGCGCCGTGCCGGTGCTGGGCGCGCCCGGCTGCGCGCGCTCGCCGGTCGAGAACGGCTTTGACTGGGTGCTGATGCGGCTGCTCGCGGGCATCAAGGTGACGCGGTCCGAGCTGATGGGCATGGGTGTTGGCGGCCTCCTGATGGAGATCGTCACGCGCCCGCAGCCGCGCGCAAAACCGGAGATCGAGGGCAACAACCAGGTCGCGGTCATCGTGCTCGCAGCAGGCCGCTCGACCCGGATGGGTGGGCCGAACAAGCTACTGGCCGAGCTCGATGGCAAGAAGCTGGTGCGAATAGCGACCGAGCAGGCGCTGGCCTCCAAGGCGTCCGAGGTGATCGTCGTCACCGGCCATCAGACCGAGCTGATCGAACAAGCCTTGCAGGGCCTGAAGGTGCGTTTTGTCAAAAATCCGGATTTTGCCGGCGGCATCGCAAGCTCGGTCAAGGCGGGCATCGCGGCCGTTCCCGAGGCGTCCGACGGCGCCGTGGTCTGCCTCGGCGACATGCCGCTGATCGACGCCGGCCTGATCGACCGTCTCATCGACGCGTTCGCACCGGACCGCGGCAATCTCATCGTCGTGCCCGTCAGCGAAGGTCGCCGCGGCAACCCTGTGCTGTGGTCGCGCCGCTTCTTCAAGGAGTTGATGACGCTCGACGGCGATGTCGGCGCGCGCCATCTGATCGCCAAGCACACCGAGGCCGTCGCCGAAGTGCCGGTCGACGGCGAGAGCGCCTTCCTCGACATCGACACGCCGCAGGCATTGGAAGCGGCACGGCGGGGATAGCGGTTCGTAGGGTAGGCAAAGGCGCGCAGCGCCGTGCCCACCATCCCTCGACACGGTGGTGTTTGATTGGTAGGCACGCGTCGCTTTGCCCACCTACCGCGCCGCCCAGGCCTCAATTCAACGCCCCGTTCACCATCTGGAAACAACCGCCGCTTACAGTCACCTTCACCTGCCTTGGGGGGAGGGGTTTTTCCATGGCTTCGAACGTCGTCGCGCGCCGTTGCGCGATGTTTTTCTTTGCGCTGTCCGTCTGCATCGCGGGCGCTCGCCATATCACGGATGCGCATGCCGCCGGTGCATTTGCGGTCGGCAAGTGCGGCGCTTACGGCCAGGCCTTTGATTATGGCGCCGAGCACGAAGCCCGTGCGGCGGCGCAGAAGCAGTGCAAGGGCGATTGCACGACCGTGACGATGAAGCGCGCCTGCGCCGCGATGTCGGTCGATCTTTCCAATCCCTGCGGCGCCTATGGCTATGCCGTCAAGCCGAAGATCTCGACCACGCTCAATGCCGCCACGCGCGAATGCTACAAATACGGCGGCAAGGAATGCGTGATCCGCGCCTGGGCCTGCGACGCCAAGGGTTGATTCCTGTTGCAGTCATTCCGATCGTGCGTAGCATCGAATCCGGAATGACAGTCGGGGAGTTGCATGCAGTTCGATACCAAGATCGCCATCGTGATTCGTACCGATCTTCAAGCCTGGCAGAAGCTCAACGTCGCGGCCTTCCTCACCAGCGGCATCGCCGCGGCCTTTCCGGAATGCATCGGCGAGCCCTATGAGGACGCGTCGGGCACGAAATATCACGCGCTGATCGGTCAGCCGATCCTGATCTATGGGGCCGACGGTCCCGCATTGACGCGCGCGCTCGATCGGGCCCTGACGCGCAACGTCAAGCCGGCGGTCTATACCGAGGACATGTTCAAGACCACTCATGATGCGGCCAACCGCGAGGTGGTGAGGGCAGTGGCGCGCACCGATCTCAATCTCGTCGGTCTCGCGATGCGCGCGGAGCGCAAGGTGATCGACAAGATCGTCGACGGGTTGAAGTTTCATAGTTGACGTGAACGCGCGCGGTCTTGCGCGCGCTTCCACCTGCGATGCCTCACCCCGGCGGCATGCCCGCGAATTTGGGCAGGTCAGGGTCAAGACGATCCCAGTGATGTCCGCGCGCGGCGAAAGTGACCGCCTGCGGCTTGTAGCGGGCGGGCTCGTCGAGGCTTGCGGCGCGGATCGTGAAGACGTCGGGCTGTGCCGCGAAGGTCATGTACACAGGCACGCCGCACTGTGTGCAGAAACCGCGCGTCTTCACGTTGCCGCTGTTGGCGACCATGTCCCAATGCTTTGCCTCGCCCGTCACCGTGACGCCGTCGCGTGCGAATGTCATGTACGAGCCGTGGGCGCTGCCGCTTTCGCGCTGGCAGTCCCGGCACTGGCAGTGATTGCTGAACAGCGGCTCACCGGCAATCGAATAGCGGATCGCGCCGCAGGCGCAGCCGCCGGTATAGGGCTTGGTCATGCGATTACTCCTTACTTGTCTTCGCCGCTGATCTCGTCGAGCTGGCGGACGACCTTCTTCCAGCCGCCGCTCATGCCCGTGTAGGCCGATTCGTTCCTGGGCAAGACGAAGCCCGCATGAACCAGACGGATCCGCGTGCCGTCCTCGACCGGGGTGAGGGACCACGTCACGACGGTGTCGAGCGGCGCGCCGTAGCCAATGTTCCGCTCATCGCCGCCCTTCCAGGCGTAGACGAGGCGGCGGTTCGGCATGACTTCCAGGACCCGGCAATGGATGACACCATCCCATGCGCCGCCCGGCGTGGTCTGGTAGGTGAAAGTGTTGCCTTCGACGGCCTCGAAACCGGTCGGCGGCATCAGCCAGCGCGCGATCAGCTGGGCGCTGGTCAGCGCCTTCCAGATCGTCTCCGGCGCATGAGGGAGCACCTCGTCGATGACGATGTCTTTTGTCTCGGCTTTCAATTCAACAGCACTCACGGGTCGATCTCCTTCAAGAGGTCACGCAGGTTCTGGAAGCGCTCGCGCCAGAACACGCCGTAATGGTCCATCCAGGAGACCAGCGGTTCGAGGCCTTGCGGCGCGGCACGGTAATAGACGTTGCGGCCCTCGGCACGCTCGGCGACGAGGCCGGCCTGCTTGAGGGACTTCAAATGTTGCGAGATCGCGCCTTGCGTCACGCCACTTCCCCGCGTGAGTTCAGCGACGCTGATCTCCGTGCTCTCGAACACGCGTTCGAAGACGGCGCGTCGCGTCGGGTCCGCGAGGGCGCGCATGACGGTGGTAACGGGATTTGGGGCGGCTTCGATCATAGAATTAGATTAGCCGCCGCTAATGAATTAGTCAATACTAATTTGTGGACCAGATTGGGTCCGCAGCGCTGTCTTGACTATGACTGACTGGTCAGTCATACCAGATTGATGACCAGGAAACCCGCCAAAGCCGCCACGCCGCCCGCAGCTCGCGCGAACGCGAAGGCCAATTCACACGCTGGCGAGGACGCGGTGCCCGCGTCGAGCCGTGCCACGCGCGCGGCGGAGCGGCGCGCGGCGATCGTGGATGCCGCGATGGAGGAATTCATCGCGCGGGGCTTTGCCGCGACGCGGCTCGACGACATCGCGAAGCGTGCGGGTGTCGCCAAGGGCACCATCTACCTGCACTTCAAGGACAAGGAATCGATGTTCGAGGAGCTGGTCCGGACGGTGATCGTGCCTGTCGTGACCCGGTTGACGGCATTGCCGCCACCGGCGGGCTCGGTGCGCGATCTGGTCGAGGCGTTTGCGAGTAACTTCCTGAAGGAGGTCATCGGCACCAGGCGCGGCGATCTCGTGCGCCTGATCGTGGCCGAGGGGCCGCGGTTTCCCTCCGTGGCCGACTTCTACTACCGCGAGGTCGTCTCGCGCGGCATCTCCGCCATGCGCGCCCTGATCGAGCTCGGCATCGCCCGCGGCGAGATCCGCCAGAAGAACCTGGCGCACTATCCGCAGATCCTGGTCGCACCCGCGATGATCGCGGTGATCTGGCAGAGCCTGTTTGCGCGGCACGCGCCGCTCGACGCGCAGGACATGCTGCGCGTTCATCTCGATTTGATTTTTGGCGAACGGAGCACGACATGAGGCCGTCGCAAGCAATTTCTGTACTCGCATTGATCGCGGTCCTCGCGACCGGGCTTGCCGGTTGCAAGGACAAGCGTGATCCCGGCTTCCAGGGCTGGGTCGAGGCTGACATGATCTTCGTTAGCCCAGACGAGGCGGGTCGCGTGACGAAGCTCAATGTCCGCGAGGGCGATCAGGTCAAGGTCGGCGATCACCTCTATTCCGTCGACGACGATCTCCAGCTTGCCGATCTCAATCAGAACAAGGCGACGCTGGCGAATGCGCAGCAAACCTACGATCGCGCGGCTTCGCTGAGCAAGACCGGCTCGGGCACGCAGGCCAATCTCGACTCGGCGGTCTCCGCCTTGCGCGTCGCCGAGGCACGGGTGGCGACCTCGGAGACGCGGATGGCGCGGCGCAAGGGCTTTGCGCCGGTCGCCGGTACCATCCAGCAGATCTATTTTCGCGAGGGCGAGATGGTGGCGGCGCAGCGGCCGGTGCTCGCGATCATGCCCCCCGGCAACATGAAGCTGCGCTTCTTCGTGCCGGAGACCGAGCTGCCGAAGCTTGCGATCGGCGATACGGTGCGGATCGCGTGCGACAATTGCGCCGCCGATCTCACCGCAAAGATCTATTTCATCGCAACCTCGGCCGAATACACGCCGCCTGTCATTTACAGCCTCGAGGAGCGCAACAAGCTCGTCTATCTGATCCAGGCGCGGCCTTCGCGTCCCGACGCCTTGCGCGTCGGACAGCCGATCGACGTCTATCTCAATCCAAAAACTCCGGTGGCGGACAAACGATGAGCGGCAATGGCATCGCGATCGACGTCAAGGGCCTGACCAAGTCGTTCGGCGGCCGGGAGGTCGTGCACGATCTGTCGATGCAGGTGAAACGCGGCTCGATCTACGGCTTCCTCGGGCCGAACGGCTCCGGCAAGACGACGACCATCCGCATCCTCTGCGGCCTGCTCACACCCGACAGCGGCGAGGGCACCTGCCTCGGCTACGACATCCTGAAGGACGCCGAAAAGATCAAGCGCCAGGTCGGCTACATGACCCAGCGGTTCAGCCTGTATCAGGACCTGTCGGTGCGCGAGAATCTCGAATTCGTCGCGCGGCTCTACGGCCTTGCCGACGCGCGCGGCGCCGCGCGCGACATGATCAAGCGGATCGGGCTCGCGGGGCGCGAGGAACAGCTCGCGGGCGAGCTCTCCGGCGGCTGGAAGCAGCGGTTGGCGCTAGGTGCCTGCACATTGCCCAGTCCGAAACTGCTGCTGCTCGACGAGCCGACCGCCGGCGTCGATCCCAAAGCGCGGCGCGATTTCTGGAACGAGATTCATGCACTCGCGGCCGACGGTCTCACCGTGCTGGTCTCGACCCACTACATGGACGAGGCCGAGCGCTGTCACGAGATCGCTTATATCGCCTATGGCCATCTGCTCGTGCATGGCACCGTGGACGAGGTGATCGCGAAATCCGCGTTGACGACCTACACCGTGACGGGCGAGGACCTGAACGAGCTCACGGCTGCGCTTACCGGCAAGCCGGGAATCGACATGGTGGCGCCGTTCGGCACGTCGCTGCACGTCTCCGGCCGCGACGTCGCCGCGCTCGAGGCCCGCATCGCGCCGTGGCGCGAAAAAAGCGGACTGCATTGGCACAAATCATCGCCGTCACTGGAAGACGTGTTTATCGAATTGATGAGCCGTTCCAAGGACAATTTCCAATGAGCGCGGTCGATCATCCTGAACCCCAGCACGCGATCCGGGAGCGCTTCGGCTTCTGGAGGCGCTCCTATGCGATGCTGATCAAGGAGTTCATCCAGCTCAAGCGCGACCGCGTGTCATTTGCGATGATCGTGATGCTGCCTGTGATGCAGCTGCTCTTGTTCGGCTATGCCATCAACACCACGCCGCACAATCTGCCGAGCGCGGTGCTGCTTCAGGAGGATTCCGATCTCGCGCGCTCGATCCTGAAGGCGCTGGAGAACACCGCCTATTTCCGCTTTCTCTACGAAGTCCACGACGTCGAAGATTTCGACAATCTCCTGAAATCCGGCAAGGTTCTGTTCGGCGTCGAGATCCCGCGCGGCTTCGAGCGGGCAGTGCGGCGCGGCGATAAGCCGGCGCTGCTGGTCGCGGCCGACGCCACCGATCCAGTGGCGGCGAGCGCGGCGATCGGCTCGCTCGGCATGGTCGTGCAGACCGCACTCAAGCACGATCTCTACATCGGAGATCCCCCGGAGATGCCGTTCGAGATCCGCGCGCACGCCCGCTACAACCCCGCCGCCGCCTCGAGCCTCAACATCGTGCCGGGCCTCGTCGGCACCATCCTGACCATGACCATGCTGATCTTCACCGCGCTCTCGGTCACGCGCGAGGTCGAGCGCGGCACGATGGAGAGCCTGCTGTCGATGCCGATCAAGCCGGTCGAGGTGATGTTCGGCAAGATCATTCCCTACGTGCTGGTCGGGTTCGTGCAGGCGTTTCTCATTATTGGCATCGGGGTCGGCCTGTTCGGCGTGCCGGTGCTCGGCAATCTGTTCCTGCTGGCGCTGCTCTCGACGCTCTTCATCACGACCAATCTGGCGATCGGGTACACGATCTCGACGCTGGTGCAGAACCAGCTCCAGGCGATGCAGATGTCGATGATGTTCTTCCTGCCGAGCATCTTGCTGTCCGGCTTCATGTTCCCATTCGCCGGGATGCCGGCCTGGGCGCAATATGTCGGTGAGTGCCTGCCGCTGACGCATTATTTGCGCATCGTCCGCGCCATCATGCTGAAGGGCGCGAGCATGCAAAATTTGCGTTTCGATGCATTGGCGCTGGCGGTCCTGATGCTGCTCGCCATGACCATCGCCGTGACGCGCTTCCGCCGCACGCTGGATTGAGGCAAGATGCCCCTGGAATCAAGGGGGCGGAATGGTCAGTTTTGCGAGCAAGAAGGCCCGGCAGCATGCCGTGATGTCCGAAGACTTCGAGCGCGAGCTGACGCGCGAGGTGCTGCGCACCGAGCTCGTGCGGGTGAGGGCGCTGATCACGACGGGCTGCGTCATCGTCGTGTTCCTCACCGCGATCTACCTCGTCAATTCCTCCGTGGTGCAGCGGGTCTGGCGGGGCACGGAGGGGCTTGCCGAGGTCTATGGTCTCCTGACCGGCTTCATCCTGTTCGAGGTCTGGGTCCACAGCCAGATCAGGCGAAACCTCAAGCTCGACCGCGATTTGCCGGTGATCCGACGCTATATCGGCGCGCTGATCGAGACCTCGTTGCCGACCGTCATCCTGATCCTGCAGATCCGCAGCATGGGCGCGAGCCAAGCGCTCGGCTTCGTCGTGCCGCTGATCTATTTCATTTTCGTCATCCTCTCGACCCTGCGGCTCGACTTCTGGCTGTCCACCTTCACCGGCTTCGTCGCTGCGGGTGAGTTGCTCGCTGTGGCGCTGATCTTCGATCCCGCCAGCGGGAGCGGCGAGCCGCAGATCTATTTCCACGCGGTGCGAAGCACCATCATCCTGATCTGCGGCGTGCTTGCAGGCGCGGTCGGTGCGCAGCTCCGCCGCCAGTTCGCGGCGAGCATTGCCGCAGCGACCGCGCGCGACCGGGTAACCAACCTGTTCGGTCAGCACGTGTCGCCACAGGTGGTGGAGCGGCTGATGGCGGCGGGGACGAGCGCCGCCGGCGACCTCCGCCGCGTCGCCGTGATGTTCGTCGATTTCCGCGGCTTCACCGCCGGCGCGCAGTCGCGCACGCCGCAGGAGGTGGTCGACCGGCTCGACGGCGCCTTCGCCGTCCTGGTCGACATTCTCGACCGCGAGGGAGGCATCGTGAACAAGTTTTTGGGCGACGGCTTTCTGGCCCTGTTCGGCGCGCCGCTGGAGACCTCCGACGCCGCGCACCGCGCGGTCGCCGCGGGCCGCGAGATGCTGACCGCGATGGAGCGCATCAACGCGCAGACGAGCTGGCCGCTCAGAATCGGAATCGGCATCCATTTCGGCGAGGTCGTCGCCGGCAATATCGGCTCGCCCCGGCGCAAGGAATACACTGTCATCGGAGACACCGTGAACTTCGCCTCCCGGCTGGAGGCGCTGAACAAGGAGTTCGGCTCGCAGCTCCTGATCTCCGCGACCGTCCGCGAGGCGCTGGGCGAGGACGGCAGCGATGCGGTCGCGCTCGGCGAGGTCGAGGTGCGCGGCTATGAGCAGAAGGTAGCGGTGTTTCAACTGGGGTGAGGGCCGCCGCCTGCGCCTTCACTTGTGAGTCGCGTTTCGTTGAAGCGGCTCGCGTGTCGTTGAAGGCGCGTGATGAAATATCCTTGGTAGCTTTTGGGACTTGCACGGTGGAAGCCGCTTCTCGGCTTCCGACGCGTCACCGCGATTGCTCCGATTGCACTCTATTTTGGGGCATGACGGGCGATGTCGCCGGCTTGTAGAGTGCCGGCGATGCAGCCGACCGCGGCTGCGCTTGCGTGAAGAGGAAGCGAAGATGCAGCGCCGCTACATCACCGTCGACGTGTTCACCGACCGCGCCTTCGGCGGCAACCAGCTCGCCGTGGTGCTGGATGCCGGCGGGCTCTCCACGCAGCAGATGCAGGCGATCGCGACCGAGTTCAACTATTCGGAGACGACCTTCGTACTGCCGCCGCGCGATAAGGCCAACGACGCCGAAGTGCGCATCTTCACGCCGGTGTTGGAGATCGCCTTTGCCGGTCATCCCAATGTCGGCACAGCCTTCGTGCTGGGGTCGCTGGCGAAGGAGCCGAAACCGCGCCTGCTGTTCGAGGAGAAGGCGGGGCTCGTGCCGGTCGAGATCGTGCGGGAGCAGGGCCGGGTGGTCAGAACGGAGCTGACCGCGCCGCAGCCGCTGGCGCGGTATGCGCCACTGTCACCTGCTGAAGCCGCGAGTTGCATCTCGCTCGGCGCGGATGACATCAAGACCGACAACCACGCAGCGCACGTCGTCACCGTCGGAAACGCGTTTCTCGTGATGGAGCTGCATTCGCGCGAGGCGCTGAAGCTGGCCCGGCCGGATGCCGCGGTCTATGGCAAGATATTGCCACGCGATGGCGCCCGCTCGGTGTGGTTTTATACCCGTGACGTGCCCGCAGCGGAGGCGCCATGTGAGCGCCAGGCGCGCATGTTCATGCGCGGCGCCAGCGGCCTCACCGAGGATCCCGCGACCGGCAGCGCAACCGTCGCAGCCGCCGCGCTGTTCGCCGATCTCGATCCCAGGCGCGACGGCGAGTTGAGGCTCACGGTCGGCCAGGGCTTTGACATGGGCCGGCCCAGTGTCCTGCAGACGCGCGTGCGCAAGCAGGACGGCAAGATCGTCTCCGCCCATGTCGGCGGCAGCTGCGTGCAGATGATGGAAGGGACGTTGAGGCTTGATGGGGAGGGTTAGCTCTCTATTCCATCGTCATGCCCGGGCTTGTCCCGCCTGCGCGGCCGAAGCCGCTTCGGCGACGCGAAGGCCCGGGCATCCACGTTCTTCGTGCTGTGTGGCAAGGCGTGGATGGCCGGGACAGGCCCGGCCATGACGGAGAGAGTCGTTCAGGCCTGCCGTCCCGCCAAATTCTTCACCGTTACCCCATCGCGCTCCTCGATGATCTCCGCGATCATCTGGCGGTGGCAATGGGTGTGGTCGCGCTCGTAGCAAAGCAGGCAGACGGGACCGGCTTTCTTCACCAGCGCCGAGAGCTCGTCCATCTGCTCCCTGGCCTCCGGCGTCTTCAGGTGCTTTGAGAAAACCTTCTCCAGTACATCGTATTGCCCGCTGCGGGCGGCGAGGCGGCCTTCCTTGGGCGTGCCGAGCGCTGCCAGATGGACATAGGCGATGCCGCGTTCATCGAGGCCTGCGGCGAGCTGCCTCTTGGAAAAGCCGGGCCGGCGCGATGACGTCACCGCGCGCACGTCGACGACGAGCTTGACGCCGGATTGCTCCAGCTCGTCGAGCACTGCCTTCGGCGGCGTCTGCTCATAGCCGATGGTGAAGAGCTTTTTTGCCTTTGCCATGAGACACCTTTAGCGACACGTCAACTCACCCGCGCGATCAGCTCCATCGCGCCGGCCGGCGCGCGCACCTTGCCCTCGTGGATGACATAGGCGAACACGTCGCGCGGCTCCTTCTTCGGCTTAGCCTTGTCGACCTTCGGCAGGTCGTCGGGTTCGCTTCCCTCGGCCCAGTCCTGAAAGCGCTTGGCCCAGGCATCGAGCTGCTTCGGCGGATAGCAGGTCTTGATCTCGTCATTGCCCTTCTGCAGCCGGGCATAGACGAAATCGCCGGCGACGTCGGCGATCGCCGGATATTTGCCGTGCTCGGCGAACACGACGGGCGTCTCGAATTCGCGGATCAGCGCGACGAAATCCGACGTGCAGAAACTGTCGTGACGGACCTCGACGACGTGGCGCAGCGCGCGTCCCTCGAGCTTGCGCGGCAACAGCTCGAGGAATTTTCCGAAATCGGCGCCGTCGAATTTTTTGGTCGGCGCAAACTGCCACAGCACTGGCCCAAGATGATCGCCGAGTTCCAGCACGCCGGAATCATAGAAACGCTTGATGGAATCCCCGGCCTCGGCCAGCACGCGCCGGTTGGTGGCGAAGCGCGGCCCCTTCACCGAGAACACGAAACCATCAGGCACCTCGCTCGCCCATTTGCGAAAGCTCTCCGGTTTCTGCGAGCCGTAATAAGTCCCGTTGATCTCGATCGAGGTCAGCTTCGAGGCGGCGTAGGACAGCTCCTTGGCTTGCGTGAGCTTCTCCGGATAGAACACCCCGCGCCATGGCTCGAAGGTCCAGCCGCCGATGCCGATGAAGATGTTGCCGGATTTTTTGGACGCGGTTTTTGCTTTGGCCACGGGAGGATCTCGGATGCGGGCGGAGGGCCTCCATCCTAATCAAACCAGTTGTGATTGGCCAGTTGCGACGTCCCGTCTAAGCTCGCGATAGGATCTGCGAAAAAAGGAGAACAAGATGCGGATGCTGATGGTGGGAGCGGCGCTCGTCATGATGACATCTGCTGCCATGATATCTTCAGTTATGGCCGACGATGACGATGCCAAGGGTGCGCAGAAGCTCGCCACGCAGGGCCGCGACGATTATTGGCATTGCCTGGCGCGGGAATATTCGCGCGTCGGCAATCAGGGCCTGTCGGAACAGGATTTTGGCCGCTCCGTCGCCGGAGCCTGTCCGTCGGAGCGACAATACTACCGGGTGGCACTGCTCGATTATCTCACCGCGCAATATCCGGATATTGATGCCGGCGCCCATCTCGCGACCGCGAACAGGGCGGTGGAGGCGGCGCAGAAGGACATCGTGACGGCCTTCGTCAAGCACAAGCCGCCGCAGAAATAGCCCATTGAACCGGTGCGTCCGGCAAGCCCTTCCGGCAGCGCGCTCATCCATGGTATCACTGGGCGCATCTGGAACAGGGATGGGTTTCCATGTCGTCTGAGTCGGTGGGGGGCATTTTGGGCGCGATCGTCGCGGCGATTGTGCTTGCGGTCGCCGTCGTCTTTGGGCCGATCGGCCAGTACGGCAAGCCGCCCAAGCCTGCGAAGGCCGAGCCGGCCGGGGCTGCGGCGCCGGCGGCTCCTGCCGCGCCCGTGCCGCGAGGGCCGGTGATCAAGGAAGTCCCGAACCAATAAGGGCGTGAAAAAGGCCTCTTTCGCCCCTTGTAAAGCGGCGTTGCCGTTCCCATTTAGCTTCTAACGGCGACGTTGAGCGAAAAACTCCGGCGCTGGAACGACCTTGGAATAGCCCAGGCTGCGCCGGATGTACGCGCCGCCCGCCGTTCCGGGGTCGTTGGCATTTTGGGACCCCTTTTTGGGCCGCTCCCCAGAGAAACCCCGGCTTGCTGGCGCAAGTTCTTGGCAGCACAGGACGCGGCGGATATACGCTGCCGTCATGAATCAAGCGATCAGACCGGGCTCCGATAACCCACGGGCGGCTTCGCCGGCGCCCGAATTGTCGGTCGTCGTCCCGACCTTCAACGAACGCGACAATGTCACGGTGCTGTACCGGCGGTTGGAGACAGTGCTGGCCGGCATCGCCTGGGAGGTCGTGTTCGTCGACGATAATTCGCCTGATGGCACCTGGGACGTCGTGCGCGCGCTGGCCCAGCGCGATAGCCGCGTGCGCTGTGTCCGCCGTATCGGCCGCCGCGGCCTGTCGGGGGCCTGCATCGAGGGCATCCTGGCCTCCAGCGCGCCCTATGCGGCCGTGATCGACGCCGACCTCCAGCACGACGAGACGCAACTGCCGAAGATGCTGTCGCTGCTCGCGAGCGGGCAGGCCGAACTCGTGGTCGGCAGCCGCTACATCGAGGGCTACAAGAGCGAAGGCTTCAACAAGCAGCGCGCCGGCGCCAGCGCGCTGGCAACGGAACTCGCCAGGAAAGCGCTGCGGGTCGAGATCGCCGATCCCATGAGCGGCTTCTTCATGGTTCGCCGCGACCGCTTCGAGCAGCTCGCGCCGAAACTTTCCGTGCACGGCTTCAAGATCCTGCTCGACCTCGTCGCAAGCGCTAACGGCACCTTGCGCGCCATCGAAATTCCCTACACGTTCGGCGAGCGCCAGCACGGCGAAAGCAAGCTCGATTCCATGGTCGCGCTGGATTTTCTCGGCCTCGTTCTGGCGAAGTTCACCAACGATGCTGTCTCGTTACGCTTCCTGCTGTTCGCGATGGTCGGCGGCATCGGCCTCGTGGTGCATCTCACCACCCTGTTCATATCGCTCGAGCTGTTCAAGGAGCCGTTCGCGGAAGCGCAGGCCTCCGGCGCCATCGTCGCAATGACCAGCAATTTCGTCCTCAACAACTTCCTCACCTACCGCGACCAGCGGCTGAAGGGCTTTGCACTGCTGCGCGGCCTGATCGCGTTCTACATCGTGTGCAGCGTCGGCCTGCTCGCCAATGTCGGCGTCGCCTTCTCGGTCTACGACCAGGAGCCGATCTGGTGGCTTGCGGGTGCGGCCGGGGCGCTGATGGGCGTGGTGTGGAACTACGCGATGTCCGGACTGTTCGTCTGGCGCAAGAAATAGCTCACCATGGGCGGGGCTGACGCGCGGATCGTCCGCAATACGGCGCTGGTGATCCTTGCGCTGGTCGGCTTGCGGCTCGTCGCAGCCGCGTTCACGCCGATCACCTTCGACGAAGCCTATTACTGGATGTGGTCGCAGAACCTCGCCGGGGGATATTACGACCACCCGCCGATGGTTGCCTACGTCATCCGCGCCGGGACCCTGATCGCGGGCGACACCGAGCTCGGCGTCCGCCTAGTCTCGATCCTGCTCGCGCTGCCGATGAGCTACGCGATCTATCGCTCCGCCGCGATCCTGATCGGCGGCGCGCGGGTGGCCGCGACCAGCGCCATCCTGCTCAATGTAACGCTGCTGGCCTCGGTCGGCACGCTGATTGTCACGCCCGATGCGCCGCTTCTGGTTGCCTCCAGCTTCGTGCTGTTCTTTCTCGCCAAGGTGCTGGAGAGCGGCCGCGGCATCTGGTGGCTCGCGGTCGGCGCAGCCGTCGGTGCGGCGCTCCTGTCCAAATACACCGCGATGTTCTTCGGGCTGGCGATCCTGATCTGGATCGCTGCCGTGCCGAAACTGCGGCACTGGTTTCTCTCGCCCTGGCCGTATCTGGGCGGTTTCGTTGCGCTCGCGTTGTTCTCGCCGGTGATCCTCTGGAATGCCGATCATCAATGGGTCTCGTTCGCAAAGCAGCTCGGGCGCGCCAGGATCGAGGATTTTCGTCCGGTCTTCATCGCCGAGCTGATTCCGACCCAGATCGCGTTCGCAACCCCGCTGGTGTTCATCCTCGGCGCGATGGGGCTGCACGCGCTGACCTGGCGCCGGGCCGGCGCACTGGCCTCGCGCGTGCTGATCGAGACGATGTTCTGGACCATCGTCGCCTATTTCGTCTGGCATTCGCTGCATGCCCGCGTCGAGGCCAACTGGTTCGCGCCGGTCTACCCGCCTTTCGTCATCGCGGCGGCGGCCGCCGCCAATCTGGTGCAGTGGAAGCCGCGGCAGCGTCGCCTGGTGGATTTCTGCCTGCGCTGGGCCGCACCCACCGGCATCGTGATGTTTGCCGCGCTGATCGTGCAGGCCAATACCGGCTGGCTGTCCGGCTATCGCCGCGATGCGACCGTGCGTAGCGTCGGCGTCGGCTGGCGCGAGCTCGCTGCCGAAATCGAAGCGGTGCGAGCTCGCAACGGCGCGACCTGCGTGCTTGCCCCGGACTACGGCACGACGGGCTGGCTCGCCTTCTATCTGCCGCGCGGCAGCTGCGTGGCGCAGCAAAACCAGCGCATCCGCTGGGCCAACATGCCCGAGCCGGATCCAAAGCTGCTTGCGGGCAAGCTGATCTATGTCGACGAGCTGCGCTCTGACGGCCATCCCGCCGTCCACGATCTCTTCGCCAAGGTGACGCAGGTCGCGCAATTGCAGCGCAAGCGCGGCCCGCTCGTGATCGAGACTTACAGCATCGATCTGCTCGAAGGCGCCAAGGGCGACGTGCTGGACCGCTCGCCGCCGCCGGAAGCGCGGTAGCTCTCCTCGGAACGACGACGAAAGTTCAGTTGATCATCTCGGCCTTGGTCGAGGCCTGGTTCGGCCTGTCCTGGTCGCGCCAGAACCAGACGCTCACGACGCCGGAGCGGCCGCGGACCTGCGTGAGCAGGGGGCCCGACAGAACGCCGTGGGGAGCGCCCTGGAAATCGGCCGCATCCAGCAGCGTATCGCTGAGCGCGAGACGCGCGCCGTTTTTAGCAGCGACCTCCATCAACCGGCTCGCGACGTTGACGGTGTCGCCCGTCGCCGTGATGTGCTGATGGCTTTCGCCGAGGCGGGAGGCGACGATCGGGCCGGAATGCGCGCCGATCTTGAAGCCGAGCTGATCCCTGATCGCGGGCGGCAACCACGCGATCCAGCGTTCGACGCCGCGGTGCAGGTCGATCGCGCATTTCAGCGCGCGTGCGGCGTCGTCGGGCATCGCGCCGGGCAGGCCGAACAGGATCATGGCGCCGTCACCGAGAAAGCCGCTGATCATGCCGCCGCAATCGACCGCGGTCTTCTCGATCAGCGCGTGAAACGCCTTCAGAATGTCCTGGAGTTCACCCGGATCGATCCGCTCGCTCAGCGCCGTGAAGCCGGAGAGATCGATGAAGACCATTGCTGCGTCCTGCCGGACGGGTGTTGACAGGAAATTCGGATCCCGCGCCAGCCACTCCTGCACGGCCGGCGCCTGGAATTGCGCGAGCGACCGGCTCTTGGCGGCAAAATATTGCGTGCGGCGGCCTCCCGCCCACAATTGCACGCCGGCAAAGACCGCAACCGGCGGCACTGCCGCGGCGAGCGTGGTCGCGGCGTTCAACCAGACGCCATGCGTGAACGCAAACAGATTGAACCCGGCCCAGGCGATCATCACCGCGGCCGCGGCGACGATGCCGAGCGCGCTGCGCCGCCAGGCGAGCAGGCCCACCAGCAGCACCGGCAGCAGGATCGCGATGAGCGCGTCGGCGATGTGGACCTTGCGGTCGCGCACGATGCTGTCCCCGGCGACGAGATGGGTGATCGCGGTGGAGACCACTTCGACGCCGGGCATTAGAGAATCGAACGGTGTTGGGTAAAAATCACCGCCGCCGGCGACCGAGGCCCCGATCACGACGATCCGGTTCTCGATCGCCGCGCGACTTAACGTGCCGTCGAAGATGCTCTGTGCGCTGACGGTGCGGATGGTCCGGCGCGGGCCGTAATAGGTGATCGGTAGCGCGAAGTCGGCATCGGTGGGCACCGCGCGGTCGCCGAGCATCAGATGGTCCGGCGCGATCGTCAGCGACTTGTCGAGCGCGCGCGCCGCGACCCGCAACGGAAAGGACAGCTCGACCTTGTCGCTCGTCCGGAACAGCATCGGCACCGAGAGCGGCGAGCCCGATTGTCCGGTCGCAACATTGACGACGCCGACCTCGGCATGATCGGCGAACGCCGGCAAGGGCAGCAGGAAGCGCTCGGCCTGCGGCAGCGCGGCGAGGGGGCCTTGGCCGCTGGTCTCCACGGTCTCGCTGGCGGACGGGAAGATCGCTGCGGCGGCAAGGACGATGGGACCCGTAGCCAGCGTATTTGCCAGCGTAGCGTCGCCGATCGCAGCGCTGCGATCGACCAGCAGCAGGTCGATCGCGACGACCTTCGGCTTGAACTGCACGATGGTGTCGACGACGCGGGCGAGATCGGCGCGCGGCAGCGGATAGCTGCCGCCGCGCTTCACGACGGTGTCGTCGATCGCGACGATGGTGACGAGATCGGGCGGAACCCGCACGCCGCGGACCTGCGTCCGCCAATCCGTCAGCGTCGCCTCGAGGCGATCGAGAAACCGCAGATGACCGTTGGCGTGACCGGCATAGATGCCCGCGCCCCACAGTGCGGTGAGGACGAGTGCCACCAGGATCTGAACGCGTCGGCTACTCATGTGGTCGTGTTGCAATTTCTCTATCGTCCAAATGCTGTTCGCCGCGCCCAGGTGACCCGAACCATTGGCCAAGTCTTACTGACCAAGTCTTGCCATCAACGCGTCGACGCGCGGCTGGCCCCATGTCTTGACCGTCAACGGGCCTGTGGCTTCCACGTCGACGCCTTGGCCACGGTCTAATACCACGCTGCGCCCACCATTCCTGCGGCTCACGCCGACACGGCCGTCAGCCACGAAGACGGAGGTCTTGGCCTCTGCGACATCGACCGCCCATTTCGTGCCGCGCACCGCGGCGATCGCCTGCGGCGTCAGTACCTTGAAGGGATTGCCGCCGGGCTTCTTGGGCACCTCGACCAGCAGCGCTTTGCTGCTCAACTCCACCGAGTCTATATGTCCGTCGCGGTTAGCGTCCTTAAGTTCAAATCTGGCACCGCTTTCGGCAACGATCGTGATGCCGTTGTCGCAGCGCCAGGTCTGCGTACCGGCAGCAGATGGCGTCGCCGTGCAGCCCACATTGGCGGCAGGCTGGGCAATCGCGTGTCCGATCAACAGAAACGACCCCGCCAGAGCGAAAAACCCTGCGCGCACGAACTCTCTCATGCCAGCCTCCGTTTGCGTGCTCGGCACAGTTCAAGGCGATCTTGATACGGTACCGTATCACACGCAGAGGCTGCTGAAAAGTGCCGGTTGCCGTAGCTATTTTCGCGCTGCGGCCTTTTCCAGTGCGGTGCGATCAACTTTCGGTCAGGGCACCTGCTCGCGTGCGCGGTGTAGCTGCTGACAACCGCGCTGCGGCTGCGGAGCAGAGGGTGCTTGCGCACCAGCCTCGCGCAACGCTTCCCCGCTATCTTCCGGGTATTGAACACCACGAAAACGACTTGGTTGGATGGCCTTAGAGATGCGGCCGGAGACGGTCGCCGGCAACGCCAATCCCGCCGAGAATTATAGTTAACAGACGCCCTTAAGTCCGTAGTTCTGCGGGCTTTTTTCTCGAAATGGGACACCCGAACGGGTTGCCTCACATCCGCCCGAACTTAATCCGCATTTAACTAAAAGTGGCCTTAATGACGCTCCGACCCTCTGCGAGATGCTGTTCCCGGACCGTGACCAGCGGCGCTTCGAAGGGGGACCGAGTGACACCGTTCTGGACGCAAGGCGAATGAGTACGAGTATCGCTGCGCAAGGCATCGCGGCACGAAAGTCCAAAGGATTCTCGAGCAATTCCTATCGGAAGCCTTCCCGGAAAATGACCACCCAAAACGTGCTTGGCGCCGCCGTGATCGGCTGCGTCGTGCTTGGCGCCGGCTGGACCATCTACAGCAACATCTTTGCCGCCAGCGTCTATCCGACCGTCGGCAGCAGCGGCTACGACGAGCCCGTGATCAAGCGGGCGCCCAGGGTCGCGCTGCGCGAGGCCGGTGAGGCCGTCAAGGAGGCCTTTGCGCTCTTGCCCGACCGCTTGCAGGTGGCAGCGCCGATCTCGCGCGAGATGTTCAACGATCGCTTTGCCGCGGCTGCGACCCAAGGCGTGACATCGAATGCGGCCAGCGCCGCGCCCGCAACCAAGGTCGCCGAAGCCAAGGACGCGCCGAAGCCGAGCGTGATCGCGAGGGTCGCGGAAGTCCTGAAGCCAGGTCCCGCCAAGATCGCTGACGCTGCGAAGTCCAAGCGCGGCGCTGACGCGCCGCTGCAGCTTGCCTCGGCAGATCCGGCCGAGATCGTGCCGGCGCCTGAGGCGAAGCCAAAATCGATTGCCGATCGCGCCAAGGCTGCGGTGATGTCGATTACCGGACCGCGCCAGTCGATGGTGGAAAAGCTCTGGGGCAAGCGCGAGCCGTCCGGTGGGCTGCTCGCCTATGCCTCGGCCGACGCCAGCGTGACCGCCTCCATCGCGCCGAGGGAGCAGAACCCCATGCTCGGCGGTTCGGCGCCCTATGAGCGTGACACCGCGGTCTACGACATCTCCGCTAAAACGGTTTACTTGCCCGACGGCACCAAGCTCGAGGCGCATTCCGGCCTCGGTTCCAACCTCGACGACCCGCGCTCCTCGCGCGTCCGCATGCGCGGTGTGACGCCGCCGCATATCTACACGCTGAAACCGCGCGAGGCGCTGTTTCACGGCGTGCCTGCGCTGCGCCTGACCCCGATTGGCGGTGAGAGCGCGATCTACGGCCGCGACGGCCTGCTCGCGCATACCTTCATGCTCGGGCCCAACGGCGATTCCAACGGCTGCGTGTCGTTCAAGGATTATTACGCGTTCCTCGACGCCTACCGCAACAAGGGCATCCGCAAGCTCGCGGTGCTGGCGCGCGTGGACTAGGCTCAGTCAATTCGAGATCACGCAAAAGGGCCGCTTGCAGCGGCCCTTTTCTGTTTCGCTTCGCGCGTGCGTTTTAGCCCGGCCAGCACTGCCCGCCGCCGTCGATCCGCAGCACCTGACCGGAAACGAAGGCGCCCATGGGCCCTGCGAAGAATTCGACAACGCGCGCGACCTCGTCGACGGTTGCGATCCGGTCGAGCGTGCCGGTCTCGACCATTCTGTCGGGGTCGACTGCACGCGTTCCGAGGAAGCGGCCGGTGCGGGTATCTCCGGGCGCGATGCAGTTGACGGCGACGTCGTAGGGGCGGAGTTGGTCGGCCAGGCATCGCGTGTAATGGGCCACGCCGGCCTTCGAGACCGCATAGATCGAGCCTTGGGTACGTCCCTTGAAAGCGGCGACGGAGCCAAGCGTCACGATGCGGCCGCGTCGGCGCTCCATCATGCCGCGCGCGACCGCCTGGCATGTCAGGATGGTGGAGAGCAGATTGCGCTCCAGCACCGCGCGCACGTCGGCCTCCTTGATATTCACCGCATCGTTCGGATCGGGCTTGCCGCCGCCGGCCGCGATATCGCCCCCGGCATTGTGCACGAGAATGTCGATCGGGCCGAGTGCCGCTTCGGTCTCCGCGATGACGCGTGCGATGTCCTCGCCCTTGGTGAGATCGCCGAGCACGCGCTGGCTGCGAACGCCGAATTCGCGGCCGATCTCGACGGCGACCGCGGTGAGGGTGGTGCCCTCGCCATACTCGGCCGGCCCGTTCTCGCGCATGCCGTGGATGGCGACGTCAGCGCCGAGCGCGGCAAGCTTCTCTGCAAAAGCGCGGCCGAGCCCGCGCCCCGCGCCGGTCACCAGTGCAACTTTGCCTGCCAGAAGCTTGTTGGTGTCATGCGATGTCATGATCTTGTTCCTGTTGTGAATGTCAGTCTGCGGCGAGGTCGAGGCCGATCGCCAACGCCTGCACGAGGCACATCGGTGCGACAAGCGTACGCAGCGCGGGCTCAGGCATGTCCTGGATCTCGAACACGACGCTCGCGCCCTCGACGATCGGGCTCAAAAGGCTGTCGGTGATGGAAATCGTGGGCACGCCCCGCGCGACGAGTTCGGGAAACAAGCGCGCCGTATCCGGATAGTAATTTCGGAAGCTGATCGCGACCAGCGCGTCGTCTGATGTCGCCGCGTGCGACTGCTCGTGGATGCTGCCGCCAAGGCCGTCGAGCAGGACGACGCGCCGTCCGAGCTTGCGCAGCACGTAGGCGAGGTGGATCGCAACCGGGAACGAGCCGCCCAGGCCGAGCAGATAGATGTCACGTGCCTTGGCAAGGATCGCGGTTGCGGCGTCGAGTTCGCGCGCATGGACGGATTGGCTGAGCGTGACCAGCGATGATTGCGCTTCGGACACGAAACGCGACAAGACCGCGGCCGGCTGGCGGCCGAGCACTGACTTCTCCTGGCTCTTCATGCGGGCGAGGCGCGCCTTGTAGCTTGGCGCGACGCCGGCGACGAGACGGGAGCGGAACACCTGCTGCATCTCGGTGAAGCCGCCGAACCCGAGCGCATGCGCGAAGCGAACGATCGCCGACGGCGGCACCCCTGAGCGCTGCGCCACCTCCGCCACGGTGCCGAGTGCGACATCAGTCGGGTGATCGAGCACGAACTCCGCGATCTGCTGTAACCGGCCGGACAGTGCCCGGTGCCGCTGCGCGATCGCGCCGCGCAGTTCGTCATAAGTCATGGCGCCAGCCGCCTTGTTCATCGAGTCGGATCTCCGGATCGGCCGCCTGTTTAACGGCATTTCACCATTTGGATCAAATATTCTACTTTACATAACATATGGAATGAATATTCTAATCCCACAAGAAGCAAAAGACTTCGGAAACGGGAGGACACGATGAGAGGGCGTCAGATCTCACGGCGAAGCGTTCTGAAGGGCGGCTTGATGGCGAGTGTCATCGGCGGCACCGGAAGCTTCTTTGGGCCGTGGCGGGAGAATCATGCCTGGGCGCAAGGCGCGAAACCGATCAAGCTGGGCCTGACCTGCGATGCCAGCGGTCAATACGGCAACAGCGGCCAGGATGATTTCCGCGGCATCAAGATGGCGATCGACGAGATCAACGCCAAAGGGGGCGTACTCGGGCGCCAGGTCACGTTCATCACGGCGGACACCGAGACGACGCCAGCTACGGGCAGCCGCGTCGCGGAACGTTTCATCACCCGCGAGGACTGCACCATCCTGATCGGCGCGCTGCATTCGGGCGTCGCCAACGCCATCACAGAGGTCGCTAGCAAATATGGTGTGATCTACATGAACACCAATTCCTCCGCGCCCAGCGAAGCCGGGGAGAACTGCTCGCGCGTGAAATTCGTATGGGACGGCAACGGCACCAATTTTTCCAAGGCGTCGGTCAAGAACGCGGTGGACTCCATCGGCAAGAACTGGATGCTGCTGACCAACGACTATGTCTGGGGTCACACGACGTCTGCCGCGACCAGGACGCAGGTCGAGAGCGCCGGTGGCAAGATCCTCGACAATCTGCTGGTGCCGCAGAACACGCGCGACTTTACTGCCTATCTGCTGAAGATCCAGCAGGCCAAGCCCGATGTTGTGGCGACCGCAGTTGGCGGCGACGATATCAAGGCATTGCGCGAGCAGGTGGCGCAGCTCAAGCTCGACGGCAAGCCGGCCTGGATCAACAACCAGCAGGACTGGCCCGATGTGTGGGGCGCGCCCGACAGCCTGTTCGGCGTGTTCGGCACCACCTGGTATCACAAGCTGCCGCTGCCAGGTGTCGCCGAATTCGTCAAGAAGTGGCAGGCCGCCAACAAGGACGGCCCGATCCCGGTGCCGGGCAACGTCTCCTACAACGGCTACATGTCCACGCGCGAACTGCTGCGTGCAATCGAGCGGGCAGGGTCGACCAACAACGTCAAGATCATCAAGGAGCTCGAGAACCTGAAGGTCTCGGCGACCGATCGCATGCAGCATTTCGACGCCTACATGGATCCGATGACGCACCAGATGCAGCAGACGATCTATCTGGCGCGGCGCAACGCCAAGCCGGTCGACAATACCGATCTGTTCGAGATCATCAGCTGGACGGAGCCGAAATCGGCCGCCGATGATGCGGCACCCGGCAAGTGCAAGCTCACCCCCTACGAGCAGGTGCCGACCGTCGACTCCTAGAGACGGTGCGTCACATCGCAGAACGAGCGGCGCGCATCTCGCGCGCCGCGCCTCCGGGACCGTCAGCCTCCCGGATGACACATGCCAGTTGCGAGAGCCAAAAACCTTGTTCGACCTTCTTCCGCATCTCCTCAACGGCCTGACGCTCGGCCTGTTGTTCGCGCTGATCGCACTCGGCTTCATGCTCATCGTCGGGCTGATGGAGCAGATCAACCTCGCGCACGGCTCCCTGTTCGCGCTCGGGGCTTATGTCGCCATGCAGCTCACGGGGCCGCGCCCTCCATTGCCGATGGAACTTGCGAAAGCGTGGCTCGCGCTGCCGCTCGGCTGGCGCTATGCGGCGACGTTGATCATTGCTCCCGTGATCGTGAGTCTGGTCGGCATGCTGATCGAGCTCTGCATGCGGCGCACTTACGGCAAGGATCCGCTCTACGGGCTGCTCCTGACCTTCGGCGCCGCGATGGTGATCGAAGAGATGATCCGCCTGGTGTGGGGCACGCGCGACTACGTGCTGCAGGTGCCGTCCGCCATCAACGGCGGCTTCCTGTTCGGCGACCTGATCTGGTCGACCTATCGCTTCTACGCAGCGGGCATCGCGGCCGGGGTCATCGGCCTGGTCTGGCTGTTGATCGAAAAGACCTCGTTCGGTGCGACGGTCAAGGCCGGCGCGCATGACAGCGAGATCGTTCGCGCGCTCGGCATCAACCTGTCGCGGTTGCGGATGCTGGTCTTCGTGTTCGGCACGATGCTGGCCGCGATCGCGGGCATCATCGTCGCGCCGATCTGGGGCATTCGCCCGCATATGGGCGTCGATGCGGTCATTCCTGCGTTCCTGGTGATCGTGCTCGGGGGCGTCGGCAGCTTTTGGGGTGCGGTCGTGGCGGGTCTTTTGGTCGGACTGTGTGTCGGCCTTGCCGGCGCCTACGCGTCCGAATGGTCGCTGTTGTCGATGTACATCTTGCTCGTGGCCGTCGTGACGTTCCGCGCGCGCGGCCTCTGGGGCAAAAAAAGCGTGCTCGAGGCCTAAAGGGAATGATTGTGGGACCAAAATCTTCACCGGACGCTGCGCGCCTCGTGACGCCGACGATGCTGGTGCTCTGGCTCGTGCTTGCAACGGTGCCGCTCTGGATCACGCGGATCGGGCTCTATCCCTATCTCGGGATCGAGATCCTGATCTGGTCGCTCTATGCGCTCGCATTCAACCTGGTGCTGGGCACCGCCGGACTTCCGTCGTTCGGTCATGGTGCCTATTTCGGCATCGGCGCCTACGCGTTCGGTCTCTGTCAGTTCGAATCCTCGCCAATCTCTGGATATGCCTGATTGCCGCGGCCGCGGCGGCAGGTCTCGCCGGCGTGCTGGTGGCGCTGTTCATCTCGCACAGGCGCGGCATCTATTATGCCTTCATGACGATTGCCTTCGGCCAGATCTTCTGGACGTTGGCGATCAAATCGCACCGGATCACCGGCGGCGAAGACGGCCTTCTCAAGATCAAACGGTTGCCGGCCGATTTCGGGCTTGTGTCGTTCGATCTCACCGACAATGTCGCGTTCTACTATTTCGTGCTCGCCGTCTTTGCGGTCGGCACCGCCGCATTGTGGAGGCTGGTGCACTCGCCCTATGGCCGCGTGGTCGCTGCGATCAGGCAGAGCGAAGTTCGCGCGAGCCATCTCGGCTATAATGTGTGGCTCTACAAAGTCGCGATCTTTGCGCTGTCGGCCGCCGTCTCGGGGTTTGCCGGCGGATTGTTCGCCATGGCGCAGCTCGCCGCATTCCCCGACGTCATGAGCCTGCATCAATCCGGCTACGTCGTGATGATGACGCTCGTCGGCGGTGGCCTCGTCAGCTTCTGGGGCCCGGTGATTGGCGTATTTCTCTTCCTCACCGCCCGAGACGTGATCGGTGCGCTGACCAATGCCTGGATGCTCTATTTTGGTCTGCTGTTCATCGCCATCGTGCTGTTTCGCCCCGAAGGCATTGCCGGCGCGATATCCGCTGCCCTGCAGCAGCACTCACTCGGCGGCTTACGGCAGCGCGGTACCTCGGCGATGCGGCTGCTGTTCGGGAGCGGGCGATGAACATGATCGAAGCCGCGGCCGTTCATGTCCGCTTCGGCGACCGCGTGGTGCTGGAGAGCGTCGATCTCGCGGTTGCGGAGGGCGAGTTTCACGGTGTGATGGGCCCGAACGGTGCCGGCAAAACCACGTTCTTCAATGTCCTCACCGGCCGGGTGAAACCGAATCGTGGTCGAGTCCTGCTCGCCGGCGAGGATGTCACGGGCCTCAGCCCGCACCGCATCGCCGCCAAGGGCATCGCCCGCTCGTTTCAGATCATGACACTGTTCGACGAATTCTCCGCGCGTGACAACGTCATGATGGGCTTGCCCGAGTTTCGCGCCCGTGGCCACGATGTCGCGCGCGCAGCGGCGGGCGACAGCCGGCTTGCCGCGAAGGCCTCTGAATCGCTGGCGGCAGTCGGGCTTGCCGACAAAGGCGACATCCGCGCCAAGGACCTGTCCTATGGCGACCGGCGCGCGCTGGAGATCGCGGTCGCCCTGGCGCAGGCGCCCCGGGTGCTGTGCCTGGACGAGCCGACCTCCGGCCTCGGCTCCGACGGGGTGCACCGGCTCGCAGCCCTGATTGCTCGCCTGAAGGGGCGGCTGACCATCGTCGCGATCGAGCACGATATGGAGTTCCTGTTCTCGTTGGCTGACCGGATCTCGGTCATCCATTGGGGCCAGGTGGTGGCGCGCGGAACGCCACACGAACTGCAGCAGAACGAATGGGTGCGGCGCTCCAATCTCGGGAAGTTCGCATGATCCTCGAAGTGGACGCGGTCGATACCTTTTACGGCGAGACCCAGGCGCTGTTCGGCGCCTCGCTTGCCATCGAGCACGCCAAGGTGTTTGCGCTGCTCGGCCCTAACGGCGCCGGCAAGACGACCATGCTCCGCTCGATTCTGGGGCTGACGCGTCCGCGCCGCGGCTCCGTTTGTTTCGACGGTCACGACGTCACGCGCGATCCGACCCACGAGATTGCGCGCGCCGGCATCGGCTGGGTACCCGACGACCGCCGGCTGTGTCCGACATTGACGGTTGCGCGCAACCTGTCGATCGCGCAAAAGCGCACGCGCTTTCGCCACTGGAGCGTCAAGGAGGCCGCTGCGATCTTCTCACCGCTCGAATATCTCATGGAGCGCGACTGCGAAAACCTGTCGGGCGGCGAAATGCAGATGGTGGCGATCGCCCGCGCGCTGGTCGGCTCGCCGGGATTGGTGCTGTTCGACGAGCCGAGTCAGGGATTGGCGCCGAAAATCGTCGGCGACGTGCTCGCGACGATCTTGCGCATGAAGGACGAGGGCATTGCCTCGCTGGTCGTGGAGCAGAACGCCGAGATCGCGCTGGCGGTCGCAGACCATGCCGCGGTGATCGATCGCGGCCGGATCGTCTGGACCGGGGAGGCCGCGGCCTTGCGCGATGACCGCGGGCTTCGTCAGTGCTTGCTGGGAGTACAATAAGTGGCCGCACCGCTGCTCGTTCTCGACGACGTTCGAAAGGTCTATACACGGGGCCGCGTGATCCGCCGACCGACATTCACGTTACAGGCAAACCTGTCGCTGGACGAACCTGATATCGTTGGTGTCGTCGGCCCGAATGGCGCCGGCAAGACGACCTTGTTCGAGATGATGACGGGCTCGAACGCCCCGACCTCCGGGCGCGTGCTGGTCGCGGGCACCGATATCCATGGTGTCAAATATCGCGAGCGCGACCGGCTCGCGATCCACTATCACCAATCCTATCAGGTTAGGCGCTTCCGGAAGCGCATTCCGTCCGCCTTCCTGGCGCCGTCGCCAACCCGGACGCCGCTGGTTCACCTGTTCGACGAACCGCAGTTCAACCTGCAGGATGGCTATATCGGCTTCATGCTCGATTTCTTCCGCAAGCTGCGCGACGAGGGGCGGCTGGTCGTGCTCTGCATGCATCCGACGGCGGCCTGGCACCTCGACATCCTTGCCGAGATCGCCGGGCGATTCCTCTTTGTGGCCGGCGGTGGGGTGACACGCATGGCCGATTTCGGCGCTCTGGTCGCCGAGCCACGCTTCCGCTCCTATCTGGGGCCGGAGATGACAAAGGCGGCGGACGCGATTTGTGACCGAGCTATTCCCATCCCGACCTAACGCAGAAAAAAGCGACCACAGGAGAATCCGTTGGCCTATTCGAACACCCAGCTTTTCATTGGCGGCAAATGGCGACCGGCCCATTCGGGCAAGGTGATCGAGGTCCGCAATCCCGCGACTGAAGAGGTGATCGGCACCGTCGCCCATGCCGGACGGTCCGACCTCGACGAGGCACTCGCCGCAGCCAGCGCCGGCTTCAGGATCTGGCGAAACGTTGCTCCCTTCGAGCGCTGCCGCATCATGCGCAAGGCCGCCGCGATCATGCGCGAGCGCAATGACGAGATCGCGCCGCTGCTCACGATGGAGCAGGGCAAGACGCTCGGCGAGGCCAAGATGGAGGCGATGGCCGCCGCCGACGTGATCGAGTGGTTTGCGGAGGAAGCCAAACGCGCCTATGGCCGCCTGATCCCCGCGCGCGGCCCGGGCATCTACCAGCTCGCGATCAAGGAGCCCGTCGGCCCGGTTGCGGCGTTCACGCCTTGGAACTTTCCGATCAACCAGGTCGTGCGCAAGCTCTCCGCCGCACTCGGCGCCGGCTGCTCGATCATCGTCAAGGCCCCGGAGGAGACGCCGGCCTCGCCCGCACAGCTGATCCGCGCGTTTACGGACGCTGGCGTGCCCGATGGCGTCATCAACCTGGTCTACGGTATTCCTGCCGAGATCTCCGAATATCTCATTCCGCATCCGGTGATCCGCAAGATCTCGTTCACGGGCTCGACCCATGTCGGCAAGCAGCTCAATGCGCTCGCGGGCCTGCACATGAAGCGTGCCACCATGGAGCTCGGCGGTCATGCGCCGGCGATCGTTTTCAAGGACGCCGACGTCGCATCGGCCGCGAAAATTCTGGCGACGGCAAAATATCGCAATGCCGGGCAGGTGTGCATCTCGCCGACGCGGATGCTGGTCCAGGATGACGTGTTCCGTGAATTCGTCGACACCTTTGTCGACAGCGCCAAGGCCTTCAAGGTCGGCAACGGCCTTGATCCCGACTCCAAAATGGGCTCGCTTGCCAATCCGCGCCGCGTCACCGCCATCGAAGGCATGGTGCAGGATGCCGTCGGCAAAGGGGCAAAGCTCGAGACCGGCGGTAAACGCGTCGGCAACAAGGGCCATTTCTTCGAGCCGACCGTGGTGAGCGACGTGCCGAAGGATGCGCGCGCCATGAACGAGGAGCCGTTCGGCCCGCTCGCGCTGATTTCGCGCTTCTCATCCTTCGACGAAGTTGTCGAGGAGGCCAACCGCTTGCCGTTCGGGCTGGCGTCCTACGCCTTCACAAGCTCGGCCAAGACGGCGGCCGCGATCGGTTCGGCCGTCGAAGCCGGCATGATGGCGATCAACAGTTTTGGTCTGGCGCTGCCCGAAGTGCCGTTCGGCGGCATCAAGGATTCCGGCTACGGCTCGGAGGGCGGCACCGAGGCGATGGAGGGTTATTTCAACACCAAGTTCATCAGCCAGACGGGCGTGTGACCGGCCGGGGATGCGCAGCTAGCGTTTGACGAAAACCAGATTGCAGGCCCGCGCCTCGTTGCGCTTGCCGGTGCCGCGGGTGCGATCGAACTGCGCATCGACCGTAAAGGCGTAGGGCGAGCCGGGCGCGAGATTGTTCAGCGTGTACGCGCTCGCTCCCGTCGTGCCGCGCGCGCTCAAGGTGGTCTTGCCGTCCGCCGGGATCTGGCCGTCGATCTCGAGCCGGTTGATGTTGTTGCCCGGACCCTGCGCCTCGGCATGAAGCACGCCGTTCGTGACGGTGGCGACCAGAGGTCTGGTGAAGCCCTGCGCCTTGCCGGTGGCCAAGCAGTTCAACGTCACGTCCCAGCTGCCGTCAAAATCCTTGCTTCCGCCGCTCCGGCCGTTGCCTGACGGCGCGAGCGCCACCTTCTGCTTCAGTCCCTCGATCCGAGCTTTGGCGAGCGTGGCGAAGATGCAATTCGGGAATCTCGCGAGGTGATCCTCGAAAGCGCCCAGCGTGCCGATGCCGTCGGCAGCCTTCCAGTGTGCTTCTGCTGCTGCGCAAGGGTCAGCCCGGGGCGCGGCTTGTGGCGCCGCCGGCGCCACCGTGACCGACACCGGTCCGTTCAGGTAGAACTTGCCGATGATCGACAGCGACAGCTCCGGGAGTTGGGTCTTGCCGCTGGAATCGTAGACGTCGCTGCTGATGTCGCGAAAGACTTCGCCGATCTCCTGCGGCTCCTCGATGTGCTTCAGGAACGCCGTCGTATAGGGGCTGTTGCGGCCGCTGCCATCGGCCGCCGTCTGCCCGGACTGGGTTGAGAACGACACGATCGTGCCGCGCGGTGCTTCGACTTTCGACAGGCCCCGCCCGATCGAGGCGCCGCGCGTCATGCCGGCGGAGCGTTTCAAGGTTTCGGCCAGCGGATTGTCGCGGCAGGAATCGAGGATGAGGATGCGCAGGTTCTTGGCCTGCTGCAGGTCGTTCACGATGTCGTCCACCCGCACGAAGCGCTTCAAATCGGCTTCGTCGCTCAGCACGGCATCGACAGGCATCAGATAGTTCACGCCGTTGTACTGCATCGCATGGCCGCTGTAGTAGAACATGGCGACGTCGGCTTTGCTCGCGGCGCGCGCGAAGCGGATGGTGAGGTCCTGCATGTCAGCCTGGCGCAGGTCGATGCCCTGGAGCACCTCGAAGCCGCTGCGCTTGAGCGAGGCGGCGACGTCTTCGGCATCGTGCGACGGGTTGGGAAGCTGCGCCGTACTGGCATAGGCGCCATTGCCGATCACCAGGGCGACGCGGGTTTCCGCCGATGCCGGCGCAACGGAAAGCCAGCAGGCCAGGAGGGCAAGGCAAAGTCCGGCCGGGCAAAATCTGGAAAGAGCACGCATGAATGCCTTCCAAAGGAAATGTCGAAAAATATCCCTCCAGATTAGCGCATGCCGCGCCGACATCAATGCCCTGCCGGAGCACCGCTCAGATTTCCCGGCCGTGACATCCTGTCACGCCGGGCTCGCCGCCAACGTCTTGCGGACGGCCATTTCGGTCGCAATCGCGTCCCGCACGGCCGGTCGCGCCTGCATGCGCGCGAGATAGGCCGACAACGATGTCCATTGCGCGACGTCGATTCCCGCGGGACGGAGCAACAGCAAAGCCCAGGTGAGATGGGCATCCGCGACGGTGAAGCTGTCGCCGACGAGGAATTCGCGGTCCGTCAGATGCGCGGCAGGCATCGATAATGTCTGCGCTATCCTTGCACGCGGCTTGGCGAGCGAGGCGTCGTCCTTGTACCAGAAGGTTGGAAACAGGAACGCCTTGTGGATCTCGGCCCCGACGAAACTGAGCCATTCCTGGAGCCGATACCGGTCGGGATTTCCGAAGGCGGGAGCAAGGCCCGCCTGCGGCTTTAGGTCGGCGATGTATTGCAGCACCGCGGCGCTTTCGGTCAGCCGTTCGCCATTCTCCAGCACCAGGACCGGCACCGCGCCCTTTGGGGAAACGCCGAGGAAATCGCTGCCGTCGTCCACGACCTGCTTGGTCTGGAGATGGACCGGATGATAGCGGGCCTCGATGCCCGCTTCCATCAGCGCGATGCGGCTCGCAAGCGAGCAGGCCATCGGTGAGAAATAGAGTTGCAGCATCGCCTACGCTCCTTCAGGTCAACGTCTCGGTTTGTGCGATGATCGCAAACCGGTCCGACAATTCGGCCAGGGCGACCTCGTGGATGATCCTTGCGGAGAGCGCTCCGCCGCGGCCGTCGGGAAGATCGCGTGTGGCGCAGGCATCGGCTGCGATCGTCGTGCGCAGGCCGAGGTCGAGCGCGGCGCGGGCGGTCGAGCTGATGCACATATGGGTCATGAAACCGGCCAGCACGATGTTCGTGCGTCCGGTTGCGGCCAGCCGGACTTGCAGGTCGGTGCCGGCAAAAGCGTTCGGCAGCGCTTTTTCGATCACGGCTTCGCTGGCGAGCGGCGCCACGTTCCTGACGATCGCGCCGCGCGCGGCCTCGCGGTCGAACAGGCTGCCGGCACGTCCCTTGTGCGCGATATGGAAGATCGCAGCGCCGCTCGCCCTCGCGCGGGCGAGCAGGCGCGCGGCGGCGGCGATTGCGGGCTCCGCGTCCGGCAAGGCGAGCGGCCCGGCGCAATATTCGTTCTGGATGTCGATTAGCACGAGGCAGGAATCGGCGAGCCTGGGCGGAGTGAGATCGGCGCCGGACAATTCAAGCAAGGTTTTTGGGGCGGTCATGCGGGTCGGGCCTTCCTAAGGCATATCGGAGGCGCCACAGTAGCGCGGCGGCGGCCTGCCAATGTGCAGGACTATTGCAGCATATGGCTGCAAATTTGCAGGAGCCCGTCGGGCCTGCTAGGCTCATCGCCATGAACTGGGACGATCTGCGCATCATCGCCGCGGTCAGGGACGAGGGCACCTATGCCGGCGCCAGCGCGCGGCTGCGCATCGACGAGACCACCGTCGGCCGCAGGCTCGCGCGCATCCAGCGCGATCTCGGCGTGCCGCTGTTCGATGCGGTGGACGGCCAGCGCCGGCCGACGCGGAGTTGCGAGGCGGTGCTGGCGCATGTCGAGGCGATGGCCGCACATGCCGCCGAGATCGGTCGCGTCGGCGAGACTCTTGCAGGCCCGGTGGGACGCCTGCGTATCGCCTCCACCAACACGGTTGCCGAGGAGGTTCTGTCGCCGCGCGCGAGCGACTTCCTGCGCGCCAATTCCGGCCTGACGCTGCAATTCCTCACCTCGAGCGAGAACGTCAAGTTCTCGCGCTGGGAAGCCGATCTCGCTATCCGGCTGCGCAAGCCCGACAAGGGCGACTTCGCGATCTCCAGGCTCGGTGACGTCAAGCTCTATTATTTTGAGCCTGTCACGACCGAAGGCGAGCCGGTGCTGTGCGCCTATCCGGACGAACTCGGTGCCATTCCCGAGATGCAATTCCTGCGTATGAAGCAAGCCCACGCGCGCTGCGTTACCGACAACGTTCGCGTCATCCGTAACCTGATCCGCGCGCATCAGGCCGCCGGCGTGTTGCCGGAGCATGTCTGCGCGGACTTACTCGGCGATCGCCGCCTGCGCGCCACGCTGCTGCCTGGGCGCCGCGACGTCTGGCTGCTGGTGCAGAACCATCTCAAGCGCGATCCGGCGACGCGGCTCACCATCGAATGGATCCGCCGCTGCTTCAGCGATCTCGCGCGCGGTTGATTGCGACCCGTGAACGCGATCCGCGCGCGGCGCGACCAAGTTATGGGATAGCGTACGCGCGAGGGTTGCGTAATCTCGCGACGACTACGGGCTTGATCAGGGCAGGCGCATGACCACTCTTCAGGAAACCATCCACCCGCAGGCCAAAGCGCGGGAATGGAAGGCGATCGTCATCCTGATCCTCCTGATTCCGGTGCTGTGGTCGCCGCCGTTCCTGTTTCGCATCTTCCTGTTTCAGCCGTTCAACATCCCGTCCGCCTCGATGACGCCGACGCTGGTCGTCGACGACTACGTCTTTGCTGCAAAATATGCCTATGGCTATGGCCGTTATTCGTTTCCCTTCGCGCCGTCGTGGATCTCCGGGCGTTTCCGGGCCACCGATCCCGAGTATGGTGACGTCGTCGTGTTCCGGACGCCAAAGGACACCGCGGTCGACTATGTCAAGCGCGTGGTCGGGCTGCCCGGTGATCGCATCCAGATGCGGCAGGGCCAACTCATCCTCAATGACCGCCCGGTGACGCGCGTCGCTCTGAAGCAGGCATTCGCCGGCTCCACCTGCGGCGTGGATGACGGTGCGAAGGCCAAGCGCTGGCGCGAGACGCTGCCGAACGGCGCGTCCTACGTGACGCAGGACTGTGTCGACAACGGCTACTACGACGACACCGACGTCTACACCGTGCCGCCGGGCCATTTCTTCGTGCTCGGCGACAATCGCGACAACTCGAGTGACAGCCGCGTGATGTCGTCGATCGGATTCGTGCCGATGGACAATCTGGTCGGCAAGGTGAAGCGGATATTCTGGTCGCTCGACCAGCACGGCGAACCGCACATGGAGCGGCTGGGGAAGGTGTGGTGAAGCCCCACTGTCATTCCGGGCTCCGCGCTGCTCCGGGATGGGACCACCGAAGAAAAACAAAACCCCGGCATCGCTGCCGGGGTTTCGCATTTTGTCGTTTGCCGGAATGGCTGGATCAGAAATCCATGCCGCCCATGCCGCCGCCCGGGGGCATCGCCGGACCGGAGCCGCCCTTCTTGGGCAGCTCGGCGACCATGGCTTCCGTGGTGATCAAGAGCGCCGCAACCGAGGCTGCGTTCTGGATCGCGGTACGTACCACCTTGGTCGGGTCGATGATGCCCTTCTTGACGAGGTCAACATATTCGCCGGTCTGGGAGTCGAAGCCGTAGGCGTACGACTTATTCTCGAGGACCTTGCCGACGATCACGGAGCCATCTTCACCGGCGTTGATCGCGATCTGGCGAGCGGGCGCGGAGAGCGCCTTGCGCACGATCTCGACGCCGGTCTTCTGGTCGTCGTTCTTGGTGCGCAGGCCCTTGAGCTGCTCGGAGGCACGGAGCAGGGCGACGCCGCCGCCCGGGACGATGCCTTCCTCGACCGCCGCGCGGGTCGCATGCATCGCGTCATCAACGCGATCCTTGCGCTCCTTCACCTCGACCTCGGTCGCGCCGCCGACGCGGATCACCGCGACGCCGCCTGCGAGCTTGGCAAGACGCTCCTGGAGCTTCTCACGGTCGTAGTCCGAGGTGGTTTCCTCGATCTGCGCCTTGATCTGCGACACGCGCGCTTCGATGTCGGCCTTCTTGCCGGCGCCGTTGACGATCGTGGTGTTCTCCTTGTCGATCATCACCTTCTTGGCGCGACCGAGCATGTTGAGCGTGACGTTCTCGAGCTTGATGCCGAGATCTTCCGAGATCGCCTGGCCACCGGTCAGGATCGCGATGTCCTGCAGCATGGCCTTGCGGCGATCGCCGAAGCCCGGAGCCTTGACGGCCGCGACCTTCAGGCCGCCACGGAGACGGTTCACGACCAGGGTGGCAAGCGCTTCGCCTTCGACGTCCTCGGCGACGATGACCAGCGGCTTGCCGGTCTGCACCACGGCCTCGAGCAGCGGCAGCAGCTCGTTCAGCGAGGAGAGCTTCTTCTCGTTGATGAGGATGTAGGCGTCGTCCATCTCAACGCGCATCTTGTCGGCGTTGGTGACGAAGTAGGGCGAGATGTAGCCGCGGTCGAACTGCATGCCCTCGACGACGTCGAGCTCGGTCTCGAGCGACTTGGCTTCCTCGACGGTGATGACACCCTCGTTGCCGACCTTCTTCATGGCGTCGG